>JAEWBE010000113.1 GCA_023391275.1 Bacillota bacterium
GGTTGTGGCGGTGGATGGGAATATCCCGGTCGGTATGGCAAGAGTGATCAGCGACGGCGGATATGTTCGGTATATTGCGGATGTGGTGGTTCACCCGGATTATCAGGGATATGGAATCGGAAAAACGATGGTGAATAAAATTATGGATCATATTCATACCGGGCTGGAACCCGGCGATATGGTTCAGGTGTTCTTGCTTGCGGCTAAAGGAAGGGAACCGTTTTACAGGCCTTTCGGGTTTCAGGAAAGGCCCAATGAGGAGCTTGGAGCAGGAATGTCACAGCGGATCATTAAATAATACCGGCCGAGAGTTTATACATATAAAACAAAAACCATCTTATCGTTGAAATTATTATTTTATAATGCTATAATAATTTACAGATAAATCCATTTATGGAATATGTTATCAGATAATGAGAAGATGGAGGTTTCGTATGGAAAGCAGGTCAGTTCAAATTCAGTCGAATCATGGCAGAAAAATGTCAATCACGATTATTCCCGGCCACTTTGCAACCACGCATTCCCATGTAAATTATTATATTGACATGACCAGCATCAAGCACCATCATGTAATGGCGCTTCAGGCGGCGGATGCTATGGCGGAGATGTTTGCCGGCGAGGCGAAGGTCAATACTATTATCTGTATGGACGGCTGCGAGATCATCGGTGCTTTTCTTGCGGAAAAACTGGCAAAGGGGTCCGCAGAGGATGCCGATATTAACGTGGTTACGCCTGAATTCAATTCCAACGGGCAGCTCATTTTCCGTGATAACCTTCAAAAAATGATCTGGGGAAAGAACATCCTGCTTCTGGTCGCTTCGGCTACCACCGGAAAAACAATCAATCGTTCTCTGGAATGTATTAAATATTACGGGGGAAAAGTAATCGGAATCTCCGCGATTTTCAGTGCCATCCGTGAAATGGCCGGTGTGCAGATTTATTCCGTCTTTACAAGTGACGATTTACCCAATTATGCGACTTATTCGTTTCATGAATGTCCGTTTTGCCAGGAAAAACAAAAGATTGACGCAATTGTAAACAGTTACGGCTATTCGAAAATTTAACGCTATTAAAAAACTCCCGAACCGGTTATCCGGCTCGGGAGTTTTTTAAGCTGTTCAGTGTGCATCGCAGGCGCAGGATTCACATTCCGGTATTTCGCCGACCAGCGGGGTCGGATCAATGCCGCGTTTTTTGTAATAATCGGAGACCGCCGCTTTTATAGCCTGTTCCGCGAGAACGGAGCAGTGAACTTTGACTGCCGGCAGACCATCCAGCGCTTCCATAACCGCTTTGTTGGTCAGTTTTAACGCATCTTCAATTTTTTTGCCTTTAATCAGCTCAGTTGCCATCGAACTGGTTGCGATTGCGGCGCCGCAGCCAAAGGTTTTGAATTTTACGTCAGAAATCGTGTCGCCGTCCACTTTGATATACATTCTCATAATATCGCCGCATTTCGGGTTGCCGACTTCGCCAACACCGCTGGCATCCGGAATCTCGCCAACATTGCGGGGGTTTGCAAAATGATCCATCACTTTTTCACTGTATGCCATAGAAATTACCTCTCTTATATCAATGAATTTAATATTTTTTCTGGCCGGACAGAATCTCTTCCCACAAAGGGGACATGGAACGCAGGCGCTCGACGATCTTCGGCAAAACTTCAAGAATATAATCCACGTCTTCTTCGGTGTTCTGATCACTGAAGGAAAGTCTCAGCGAACCGTGCGCAATCTCATGCGGAAGCCCGATGGCAAGCAAAACGTGGCTTGGGTCGAGTGAACCGGAAGTGCACGCGGAGCCGGAGGAAGCGCAGATGCCTTTTAAATCAAGCATCAGTAAAAGGGATTCGCCCTCAATGCCTTCAAAGCACATGTTAATGTTGCCCGGCAGTCGTTTAACCCGGTCGCCGTTCACACGGGAGCGTTCAATTTTCAGCGCGTTGTCGATCAGCCTGTCCCGCATCTTAGTCAGGCGGGCGTTTCGCTGTTCCATTGTGGCGCACGCTTCTTTCAGCGCAACGCTCAGCCCCACAATACCGGCAACATTTTCTGTTCCGGCCCGGCGCCCGCGTTCCTGCGCGCCGCCTTCAATCAGGTTGGGCAGACTGATTCCTTTGCGGAGATACAGAACACCCACGCCCTTGGGGCCGTGGAATTTATGAGCGGAAAGCGAAAGCATATCAATATTCTGTTCTTTCACATGAATGGGAACATTGCCGACGGCCTGAACCGCATCGGTGTGGAAAAGAACCCCGTGCTTTTTACAGATTGCGCCGATTTCGGGGATGGGCTGGATTGTGCCGATTTCATTATTGGCGTACATGACGGATACAATCGCCGTGTCTTCCCGAATAGCGGCTTCCAGTTCCTCAGGTCTTACTAAACCGTCGCTGTGCACATCCAGGTAAGTAACCTCAAACCCTTCTTTTTCCAGCGTTTCACAGGTGTGCAAAATCGCGTGATGCTCAAACTTCGAAGTAATAATGTGCTTCTTTCCTTTTTTGGCCAGCACGTGCGCGGTGCCTTTGAGCGCCCAGTTATCGCCCTCGCTGCCGCCGGAAGTAAAAAAGATTTCACTCGGCAAAGCACCAAGGCATTCGGCAACAGTTTCCCTCGCCTGTTCAAGATGACGTTTTGCCTCACGGCCAACGGAATAAAGGCTGGAAGGGTTGCCGTAATATTTCGTATAAAAAGGTTCCATTGCTTCCAATACAAGTTTAGACACAGGGGTCGTTGCGGCATTATCCGCATAAATAAAACGCGCCATGACATCCACCTTTACTTTATCATTATAATTTATAATTCCCAAAGAATTTACAAGAATAATATACACTGTTTTGGTATAGATTTCAATAGGATTGTAAAATTATTTGTATTTTTCTGCCGCAGCGACGGCCAGTTTGTCGCAGCGTTCATTTTCCGGGTGACCGGCATGGCCTTTTACCCATTTTACGGTGACCTGATGCAGTTCCAAAAGAGCCAGCAGCGTGTCCCATAAATCGGAGTTCAGGGCCGGTTTTTTATCGGACTTGCGCCAATTGTTTCGCTTCCAGGCTTTTGCCCAGCCTTGGGCAATTGCGTCGCAAACGTACTTGGAATCACTGCACAGGATGACTTCGCAGGGCTCTTTTAAAAGCTGCAGCGCCGCGATCACGCCGCTCAGTTCCATACGGTTATTGGTGGTGTGGGCCGCGCCGCCGCTGATTTCTTTTTCCGTGCCGTTATACCGCAGAACGGCTCCCCAGCCGCCCGGGCCGGGGTTTCCCTGACAGGCGCCGTCGGTGAAAATTTCTACCCGCTTCATTTCTATCATCCTTATTGTTTTCATTATTGTGTTAATTATATCATAAAGGTTTTGTGCAAACAATTCCATTCTGCGTTTAACGCGTATCATTTGCGGTCATAATATATTTATCCTTATCGCCGACACAATTACTTGACAGCATTTAGGAATCAAGGTACAATGATACTGATATTTGTGTCCGGATTTCTTTTTATTAAGCTTTATATTTAGACATTAAATATATTCAAATTCCGCGTAACAATGCGGCAAAACATTCATTCTTTTGCAGCTGCCCGCAGCAGTGCAAAAAAGTGAGACAAAATAACAGGGATCTGCCATGTCCGTTTGGCTCCGTTTGCCGGCGGACTCTATTGGTTGTACCCTGAATTAACAATGGAGGTTATTTCGTGACGGAAACAAATCAGAATAAGCCGGCGGAACGCATGGATGCCGGGGAGCCGCAAATCGGAACGGCAAATGAGGCACGCTCAACTCTTTATCAAAAGGTAACGCCGCCTAAAAGACAGGCACAAAGGACGGAACCGGCGGTAAGACGCAAGGCACAGAAGCCTGCGGATCAGGTAATCGGAGGCGAGCCGGTGCAATTGGAGCGCCAGCCCCAACAGGCTCAGCAGCCAAAACGCCAGCCTTCCAAAAGGGCACAGCGCCCGGCCCAGCCCAAACAGCCGCGGCAGAATCAGGCGGCACAGGCTTTGGTACCGCAGGTACAGGCGGCGGTGCAGCCGAAAAAACAGCCGGGCCAGCGACAGAGCGGCAAACGCGGCCAGCAAGGTCAGCCAAAACCGTCGATCAGGGTTTATTTTCTGGGCGGCTTGAATGAAATCGGGAAAAACTTAACCCTTTTTGAATGTCAGGACGATATGATAATCGTTGATTGCGGTATGGCGTTTCCAACTGACGATATGCTCGGTGTTGATCTGGTGCTGCCGGATTTCACTTTTATCGAGCGCAATATTGATAAAATCCGCGGAGTGTTTTTGACTCACGGCCATGAGGATCATATCGGAGCAATCCCATATCTTTTAAAGAAGGTCAATCTGCCGCTTTACGGCACAGCCCTGACTCTGGGGCTTGTCGGGGGTAAATTAAAAGAGCACGGCCTTTTAAATAAAGCAAAAATGAATGTGGTTAATCCCGGGGGGCATGTAAAGCTGGGCTGCCTGGATGTGGAGTTTATTCATGTAAACCATTCCATTCCGGATGCTGTCAGCTTTGCGATTCACTCACCCGCCGGTACGGTAATTCACACAGGAGATTTTAAAATCGACTGTACTCCGTCACAGGGGGAAATGATAGACCTTGGCCGTTTCGGGCAGCTTGGGCAGGAGGGCGTGCTGGCCCTGCTTGCCGATTCCACCAATGCGGAGCGCCCCGGCTACACGATGACGGAAAGCAAGGTAAGCGATTCTTTTGAGCGCTTATTTCAGCGGGCGGAAAACAGCAGAATCATTATCGCTACTTTTTCTTCCAATATCAGCCGTGTACAGCAAATTATCAACTGCGCGGTGAAATACGGGCGGAAGGTTGCTCTTTCCGGCCGCAGCATGCTCAATGTAATGAGCATTGGCGTGGAACTGGGCTACCTGAATGTGCCGGAGGGCGTGTTGGTTGACCTGGACGTCATTAACCGCTATCCGAAGGATAAAATCGTGCTGGTTACTACGGGCAGTCAGGGCGAGCCCATGAGCGCTTTGACCCGCATGGCTTTTGCGGACCACCGCAAGGTGGAGGTGGGCCCCGGCGACTGTATTATTATTTCCGCAAGGCCGATTCCCGGCAATGAAAAGTCTGTCGGAACGGTGATTAACGAACTGATGAAGCGCGGCTGCGAGGTCGTGTACGAATCCATGTACGAAGTGCATGTTTCCGGCCATGCCTGTCAGGAAGAACTCAAGCTGATGCAGGGTATCACAAGGCCCAAGTACTTCATTCCGGTTCACGGCGAGCAGAAAATGCTGCGCAAACACGCCGGCCTTGCTTATGCCATGGGCAAGGATGCTTCCAATGTGTATATCGGTGATATCGGCGATGTACTGGAACTCAATCAGGATTATATGAAAAAGCTTACCTCCGTTCCGGCCGGCAGGGTGCTGGTGGACGGATTCGGCGTTGGCGATGTCGGCAGTATCGTCCTTCGTGACAGAAAGCATCTTTCCGAAGACGGCCTGATTGTCGTGGTATGCACGATCAGTTCCGAAGACGGCCATGTCGTTTCCGGCCCGGATGTCGTATCCCGCGGGTTCGTTTACGTTCGTGAATCGGAACCGCTGATTGTTGAAGCGAAGGGACTGGTCAATTCCGTACTGGATTCCTGCGCTGAAAATAAAGTTCACGATTGGGGTACACTGAAAACCCGTATTAAGGATGAACTTTCCCGCATGCTCTATGAC
>JAEWBE010000117.1 GCA_023391275.1 Bacillota bacterium
CCGACATGCGGTATACAATCAGGTCATCCACCACCCCGCCTGCTTCATTGCACATGGGACTGTACCGCGCCTGCCCGTCGTACATCCCCGAGCAGTCGTTGGTCACCAGATTTTGAATATTGGCCAATGCGTCTTTTCCGCAAAAAAGGACTTCCCCCATGTGGGAAACGTCAAAAAGGCCGGCCCGGGTTCGAACCGCCATATGTTCGGCGATAACTCCTGTCTCATACTGTACCGGAAGCAAATATCCGGCGAAAGGGACCATCTTTCCTTTGCATTCCATGTGGCAGCTGTAAAGCGGTGTTTTTAGTTCCATTTTTACTCCCCATTTCTAATTTCAGTAATGCCGATAGGACGGTAACGATAAAAAAACGTACGGAGATGCATCGATGAAAATCATCGATGCATCTCCGTACGTTTAACCTGAAAGATTCTCCATTGCTGGATTGCTTCTTCGGTGCCGCTTATAGCTTTCCGGAGTTTCGTCCAATTCCGGTCCTTTTGCCTGAGAGTTTGTTGCGACTGCACCTTCGGCTCTGTAATAAAACAGTCTCTCCCGGAATCTTCACTCGAAATATTAAATTGTTTTGTTTATTATAAAGCCAGAATTTAACAATGTCAACAAAAAACAATCGAAAATCATTTAAAATATTGATCAGAGGCTCGCCTGAGCTTGACTTTATTCTTTGGAACCCGGCAACCATGTGACCGGGGTGTCAGGATTGAACTTAAAGAGCGGATATTCGCCCGTTACCGGGTTCTTATTCTGATAATCCGCATAAACCGCGCAATGTTCGGAATAAAGGAGCGCGACACCCCGCTTGATTCCTTTTTGTGCGCGGATCTCCTCCCTGCATTCCAATTCCCTTACCACATTTTTCAGTGTGTCATCCCTGACGCGCAGGATGGCAGGCAGTTTGCCGGAAGAATTGGTGGCAAGGCGGTCACAAACCATTGCGTCACGTAAAGCCTCCCTGTCAATTCCGGTTTGCCTGCTGAAATATTCAAATACTAGAGCAGTGTAATCATCCAGCGGAATTTTCTCCGTGCCTTTTTGGGCTGCAAATTCACCAAAACGCCGGAACAGCTCGAACGGCGTCTGCCTGCCCTGGCTCAGCAGGTATGCTAAGGTTCGCCGAAAGCGCCCGCTGTTGGAAAGACGCTCCAATGCATCCTCCGCGTGATGCAAACTCAAAAGTTCTTCTGCGGAAAGCCACGGCGTTTCCGTTACCTCATACGGGGGATACGGTTCATACCGGCAGGGGAATTCTTCAGGCTTCTCCCGCATGGGCGCACCATACAGCAGCTTTAAAAACCCCAGCTGCAGCATGTTGGGCTTGAGCGCGTAGGCGGTGTTGAAGCTCTCCGCAAAGCTATGAATATCCTCATAAGGCAGCCCTGCAATCAAGTCGATATGGATATGCATATTTGCATTCGCGACAATGCGCGCAATATTGATTTTCAACCGTTCCACATTGGTTTTTCTATTGATTGCGGCAAGCGTTTTGATGTTGAAGCTTTGCAGGCCGATTTCCAGCTGCATGGCTCCTAACGGCGCTGTGGCAAGCAGTTGAATTGTTTCCTCATCAAGGATATCGCCCGCTATCTCAAAATGAAAGCAAACTCCTTTTGGAATCGCACCGCCATAATTTTCGATAATAAAACGATACAGTTCGACCGCCCTTTTCCGGTTGGCGTTAAAGGTACGGTCAACCAGCTTAACTGTCTGCGCACCGCTGTTTGCAAGCAGGAGCAGCTCTTTTTCAGCCCGTTCCAGAGAAAAAAAGCGCGCGCCGCCGCATCGCCCCGAAAGGCAGAAGGCACAGGAATACGGGCAGCCACGGCTTGTTTCAAGGTAGGCAATTCTCCCTTTTAACGCTTCAAAATATTTTTCCGTGTAGGGACTGGGCGGCTCTTCCTCTGGGGTATAAGGCGGGGCCGTTACAATTTGCCGCCCGTTGCGATAGCATACGCCGGGGATGTTCACTGCCTCTTCCCCATGACAAATCGCATTCAGCAAAAGGGCAAAAGGCTTTTCGCCTTCCCCCGAAATCACATACTGCACCAAAGGTTCTTCACGCAGCAGTTCCGCGGCGCGATAGCTCACCTCCGGTCCGCCTAAAATGATTGTGGTATCCGGCAGCTGGTTCTTCACAAGCTGCACCAGCCGTTTTATGGCGGTAATATTCCAGATATAGCAGCAAAAGCCGATTGCCCGCGGGCTTTGCGCCAGTATGCGCTGTGCGACATCCTCAATCCGCTCATTAATCGTACCCTCTATGACCTTGGCAGTAATCCCTTGCACACAATATGCGTTTACCCCTGACAGTAAGCACCACGGAGCCAGTGAAGAGTGAATATATTTTGAATTCAGAACGCAGATCGCCGCGTTGAAAGTTTGCCCCATAATCAATTACCTTCTGTGCTGTTTGTCCTGCTTTGTAAAAGCAGCCAGACTGATGCTCCAGTCATTGCAGGTATTGAACGTTTCCCGGCTTTTATAGCCTTCACCGTGTATAATACACATTTCTTTTGAATTAAATTCGCATGTTTGGCAGGTTCTGGCTGCCGGTTTTTGTTCCTTTTTCACAGTCTTCTCCTTTATCGCTTTACGCCCCTCTGACGATACCTTCCAAAATATCTGCTGATCTATGGTCAAAACGGCTGTTTTTTATTGAAATTTTCCATTCTGCCCGGTTTTCCGCGGGACAGTTTCTATTGTTTCAGTATACCCTACTCTGTGTTTTGTGTCTACTTTTTTAATATACGCATTCAAACCGCTGTTTACAAATGTAATAAATTTCCATGGCATCTTACCCTTGCCACGCTGGTATGAATTTAATTTAAAATCTGTTTCTTCCGGTCAGCACGGAAAAAGGGCAGTCAAATTTTTTTGATATTTTGATATAAATAAATTTTGGCGTGCGGCAGATTATTCCTCATTTTTTGCAGACATTTTCAACAGCATATTCGCTCCGACAATGGATAAAATGTTCTTCGGAGGTGATTTATCTGAAAAAATTTATTGCTTTTATAATGACTTTGTTTATCGTTTCTTCTGTTTCAACCACCGCATTCGCACAGGCCGCCACGTATACCGTGGTGCCGGGCGACTCCATGTGGAAAATTGCAGTAAAATACGAAATAGGAGTTTCGGAATTAATCAAAGCCAACACCCAAATTAAAAATCCCAGTATGATTTATGTGGGACAAAAAATAAATATTCCGGCGGCCGACCCTTTGCAGACTTATGAAAAAGAGGTTATCCGGCTGATTAATGTTGAGCGTACAAAACGCGGATTGTCCGCACTCAGCACGAACTGGCAGCTTTCACGCGTGGCAAGGTATAAGTCACAGGATATGATTAACAAAAATTACTTTTCGCATACTTCCCCAACCTATGG
>JAEWBE010000108.1 GCA_023391275.1 Bacillota bacterium
GCGCGAAAGTGCTCCGGTGGATGACGAACTGATCGGCATGGCCCTGGAGCTTCGTAAAAAGTGTGACAGCGCAATCGACGGCTATCAGTTCAGCAGCGCTCTGACAGAAATTTGGAAGCTGATCGCGCGCACCAATAAATATATTGACGAGACCATGCCATGGGCGCTGGGCAAAGACGAAACAAAACGTGCGCGTCTGGCTGCGGTCATTTACAACCTGTGTGAAAGCCTGCGTATTGTTTCCATCCTCATCACGCCGTTCCTGCCCGAAACAGCGCCGAAAATCCAGGCACAGCTTGGCGTGAAGGCCGATGCGCTCACCTACGAAGCGGCGGCGCAATGGGGTGTTCTGCCGGCGGATGCGACCATTGCAAAGGGGCAGACCTTGTTCCCCCGTATTGATGTGGAAAAAGAAATTGAAGAATTGAACCAGCTGATCCCGAATCCGGCGGCCAAAATGAGTGAAGAAAAAGCCGCGGAGAAAAAAATTGAGGGCATCGCCCAGATCGGAATTGATGACTTCGGAAAAGTGGAGCTTCGCGCCGCTAAAATCAAGGCCTGCGAACCTGTTAAACGCGCGAAGAAGCTGTTGAAACTGACACTGGACGACGGCGTGGGTGAACGCACGGTAGCTTCAGGCATTGCACAGTGGTACAAGCCAGAGGATTTAATCGGGCACAGCATCATTCTGGTTGCAAACCTAAAGCCCGCGGTCCTTTGCGGCGTGGAAAGTCAGGGTATGATTCTGGCGGCGGATGCCGGGGAGAATGAGGTAAAAGTTATTTTTGTTGACGGAATTCCATCCGGCAGTAAGATTCGCTGATATGGATACGCTGAATCATAATATTTTCGATTCCCACGCGCATTACGACGATGAGGCGTTTGATACGGACAGGGATGTGCTTTTGCGGGAGCTTCCCCTGCACGGCATCTGCAATGTGGTAAACTGCGGTGCGGATCTGCCGTCTTCCCGGGCGTCCATTGCGCTCGCGGCGGACTACGCTTATTTTTACGCCGCTGTGGGCATTCACCCGGAGTGCGCCAAAGATGCGCCTCAGGATTACGCGGAACAGCTGGAAAAGCTGATTGTACAGAATAAAGTGGTCGCGGTCGGCGAAATCGGCCTGGATTACCATTTTGAAGAGAACGCGCCGAAGGATGTGCAGAAGGCGATTTTTGAAAAACAGATTCTGCTTGCGCGGCAGCATCACCTTCCCATTATTGTGCATGACCGGGACGCGCACGGCGATACCATGGAGCTGCTTCGCAAGTATCGCCCCGCAGGGGTGCTTCACTGCTTTTCCGGCAGCGTGGAAATGGCGAGCGAGATCCTCCGGCTGGGCATGTATATTGGCCTTGGCGGCGCGGTCACGTTTAAGAATGCGCGCGTGCCGGTGGAGGTTGCGGCTATGGTCCCGCCGGAACGCATACTGGTGGAGACGGATTGCCCTTATATGACGCCCGTTCCGTTCCGCGGCAAGCGCAATGATTCCACACTGATCGCTTATACCGCCGCAAAAATCGCGGAAATCCGGGGCACAACCGCTCAGGCTATTCTTCAGGCCACACGCCGAAACGCCGAAACTCTTTTCGGAATAAACAGATAAAAAACAGGAGCTGCTGCCCACAGCAGCCCGAAAATCACAGTGATTCGCTGGTTTTCGGGTTGCCGCAGGCGGTGGCTCCTGTCTTATTGTTCAGCGCTTTTTTTCGTATCGGTCACATTTTTATTACCATTGCCGGCCCGGGTCGTCCGCCATCATATTTACTGTGCCCTGCGGATAAAACACGGAGTAATGATCCAGCTTCGGGTCTTCTTCGCCCGGTTTTGGCATTGGGAACGCCATTAGCAGTTTAAAATTCTGATTTACCACATATCCGATGATTTCCTCATTGCCGGATTTTACATCATGAGCGGGCTCCCCAAAGACCGCTTTGACTGTGGAAAGAGTAAGATCCTTCAACTGGCTGTCAAAGGATCGAACCTCAAACAGCTGTGAGCCCTTGTTGAATCCGAAAACCGCGTTGTGTTTGGAATACGTGGCATAGGTCCCTTTGGCTGAAGCAATGTACTCGGACTTATCCTCTTTTCCCCACTTATCCTGCACATCCTCAATTACATTTGACTTCACTGCGAATTCGCAGTTGATCACTTTCCCCTGCTGAGCCTCTTTTTGTATATTGAGGAGAAGGGCTTTCTGCGAATCGCTCTGCTGTGCGGAAGACGCCTGTGTTGAAGCGGAGCTTGCCTCTGAAGGCGCAGCAGAGACCATTACCGGGGACGAGGAGGATGCCGCAGATGCCTGACTTTCCACGGTCGAGGAGCTTGGGGACGGTACCGGCTTGGCGCAGCCCGACAAAGAAGCGAATGCCAGTGACAGAATCATACAGGGAACCAATAGTTTTTTTAGCTGTACAGTCATAATATACCTCCTAAATCAATTCATTCGGAAAGACATGCATCCATTCCGCCTATTTCAATGGAACGGCCGGTTGTTTTCTGCACCAGACTGCCACGAACGGCGAAGTATCATCATATTACACCTGAAAAAAGGATTTATCAAGTATTACATCATGCTTTTTACAGTGTATTTTCTGCAAAGAGCAAGACCCCGCCAAAGCGGGGTCAAAGCCTGATAAACACGTATTGGAGCTGATTATTCCGATATTCCAGTGGAAAGCTGCAAACGCATTGCCCACCTTAAATTTCCTGAAGTCTGTTTCCGTTCTGCATCTTCATTGCCAAAACGGTAATATCGTCGTCGTGGCCGTCGCTCCGGCGGGCAATAGCCTGTGCCACAATTTCCTCCGCAAGCTCCTGCGGAATCTGGCCGTTCCACTTTTCAACCATATCGCAGACCCACTCGTCACCGGAGGAAAGCGCGCCGTCGGAAAGCATGACCAGAAGATCCCCTTCCTCCAGACTGTCGGAGGATTTGGTGAATTTGGTATCGTTTAAAATTCCAATCGGCAGACTGGGCGCGTCCACCTTGACCGCCCGCCCGGATTTGCGCAGAATGCTGATCGGAGCGCCCGCTTTCATAAATTCCACCGTCCCGCTGAACAGGTCGAGTGCCGCAAGATCGATGGTCGAAAGTGATTCATCCCCTGATTTTACAAGCAGAGCTGAATTTACAATTTTCAGCGCGGCGTCAAAGCCGATGCCGGCCTGTATCATCCGGGACATGATTCCGCTGGCCATCGCACCGTCCACCGCGGCGCGCCCGCCCGAACCCATGCCGTCACTGATGATTGCAATCTGGCGTCCGTTTCCGTCGGAAAAGAACTCCCAGCTGTCCCCGCAAAGCTGCGCATTGCCGCAGCAATGCTGCGCACAACCTGTCTGAACGCGGTAGAGGGGCAGTTCGCTCATTTGCAGCCTGCATTTCCCTTTCACCAGACTGATGCAGGGCTGCTGGAATACCCTGCCGCAGGCACGGGAGATTTCATTGGTAAGCTCCGCTTTATTCAGCCGTGCGCCCTCAACCGGCGCGGCCACAATCTCTATCGACATGCGGTTGAAACGGTCTGTGCGGCAGCTTACATCGATTGCCAGAATGCCCGCGCCGCGCAGAACCTCGGTGACCTTTTGTGCTGATGCAAAGTCAAACCGCTCATAAAGTTCAAGCTCGCTCGCCATATCCTCCAGCATATTGCTCGTCGTGACAAACTGATCCGCCACCACGTTTCTCACCTGCTGCGCGCGGCTTTCCGCCGTATCCCGAATCATAAATTCACGATAATTATTATTCACCGAACTGATAACAACGCCCAGGCGGCTGCAGTGGGTCGCAAACTGCGTGCTGAAGTCGCCGCGGTCCACACTGCCCTTATTCCTTAATCTTTCGGTCAGATCATTAAAGGCATTCATGCTGTCGTTATAATTCCGTTCCCAGCAGTAAACCTTAAGCCCGCAGTTGCAGCAAACTTCGTCGATTGCCTTCTTATAGACCCCGTTAATGTCCGGTGCACATGCGGCGGACAGTTTCTTTGAAACGTCTTCCACCGTTTCCG
The DNA here is from genome assembly GCA_023391275.1 of Bacillota bacterium. Taxonomy (GTDB): domain Bacteria; phylum Bacillota; class Clostridia; order Oscillospirales; family Acutalibacteraceae; genus Caproiciproducens. Next base: position 4,015 of record JAEWBE010000108.1, read on the forward strand.
AGACGCTGCCCAGCGCCTTCGCCGCGTAATCCAGTTTCATGATCACCGAACGGCGCAGGCCGTCGGCACGGGTGGCGTCATCAGTGCGGGAGAACATGCCGACCAGCGGGCTGCCAAGCCGCGCGGGAAGGACCATATAAATCACCGTGGCCGCCATTACCTCGTAAAGGCCGTTGATGACCGCCGCTTGGTTGCCCACCTGCAGGGATGCAATCCCATTGGAAAGAATAAACGCCGCAGCCGAGGCCAGCCGCCCCACAGGGGAAAACACGCCCGCCATCATGCCGCCCAGCGCGTATGCGCCGGAAAGGTAATTCAGCCCCGAAGTCGAAAGGCTGAACACAATGCCCGCGGCAATGCCCGCAACACTCCCGCCCGAAACTCCGCCGTAGCGCGCGGCAAACAAAATCGCAATAATTGCCAGAACGCGTCCCAGCGAAACCGCCCCGATCGTCAGGTCGGAGAGCGAAAGCAGAAGAATCCCCCCCGCCAGGGCGGTACAGGCAATGTCCTGCCCGGTCATGTCCCCCACATTCCTGCCGGATTCCACGAGGACCGACGCACGGGCAAAGAAGTACGCAACCCCCGCCGCAAGCAGGGATTCGGCCACGTACATTGCAACCGTAGTGGAACTGGAACCGTTGACAAAAACAATTGCCATTCCGGTCGCCAGTACCGGCAGAAATGCCGTTACCGGAGAAAATGCCGGATGCATTTTAAGTTTTACCAGATCGTTCAGCGTCCAGCGGATTGCCGCCGCCGCCAGAACACCCGCAATGTAATGCACCGGCACGGAAGACGCCGAAGGCAGCAAGTACCCCCCCACACTGCCTATAACCACGCTCCACAGAGCGGAATAGGGAAACGCGGCCACCGCCGCTACCCCAAAGGGCGCATATTTTCCAAATACAAGCCCGCGGGCGCAAAGCAGCCCCACTGTGAAATAGACGAGCTGCCTGGCCACAGCTTTCGTTGGAACCGCCGCGGCCTCGGTAAAACTGAGACGCCCCGTCTTTGCTCTTGCCATTCTGATCACCGCCATACATTATTTGGTAACTTGTCCATTTTTTGCTAAAACTAATTATACTATAAGTATATGTACACTATTGTCATAACGTGCTGTAATATTTTGACGCTTCCAATCGTATTATAAGAATTTTTTTAATTTGGAGGTTTTTTATAGTCATAAGCGGCTATCTGTGGTAAAATAATCATATTATTATGAAATTAAATCCGGAGGGCAACAAGATGGACTACTCTTTTTCAGACCGTGTACTGACGCTGAAACCTTCGGCGATCAGGGAAATTTTTAAATATGCCGCCGACCCGAGCGTAATTTCGCTGTCCGCCGGAAATCCCGCCCCCGAGGCCTTTCCCGCGAAAGAAGTTGCGGAAATTTCCGCAAACCTGTTTGCGGAACGCCCGATTGACGTGCTCCAGTATAACCTGACCGAAGGCTACACCCCCCTGCGCAATCAGCTGGGCCAGTATATGAAGGAAAAGCATAATGTCGGCCGTGAATTCGATCAGGTTCTGATCACCAGCGGAGCACAGCAGGTAATGGATTTGGCTGCCAAATCACTTTGCAACGAGGGTGACGTGGTCATCTGTGAGGCACCGAGTTTTATCGGTTCCTTAAATACGTTCCGCTCCTACAACACACGCCTGCGAGGCATCCCGATGGAGCGCGACGGAATGAATATGGCGGAGCTGGAAAAGGCTCTTCGGGAGGAAACCCGTGTCAAATTCATTTACACTATCCCGAACTTTCAGAATCCCGCCGGAGTTACCATGAGCTGGGAGAAACGCAAACAGCTTTACGCGCTTGCAAAACAATACGGCGTCCTGATTCTTGAAGACAACCCTTACGGTGACTTGCGCTTTCAGGGCGAACACATTGAGGCCATCAAATCACTGGACGAAGACGGACTGGTGATTTACGCGGGAAGTTTCTCCAAAGTGATTTCCCCCGGTATGCGGGTTGGTTATGCAATCGCTCCGCAGACGCTGCTGCAGAAAATGATTGTCTGCAAGCAGGGCGAAGACGTTCACACCAATATCTGGGCACAGCTTGTTTGCAGCGACTTCCTTGCGCACTATGATTTTGACGCGCATCTGGAGCGGCTGCGCGCGGTTTACCGCAAGAAGTCGTCCGTTGCCATTGACGCGATCAAAACCTATTTCCCGTCCTGTGTCACCTACAATCCGATTGAAGGCGGTCTTTTTATCTGGTGCACTCTGCCCGACGGCGTTGACATGCAGGATTTTTGCCGGCAGGCGGTTCTGCGCAAGGTTTGCGTCGTACCCGGCAATGCGTTTTTAACCAATGAAAATGATCCCTGCCAGTCGTTCCGCATTAACTTCTCCACCCCGACGGACGAACAACTGGTCAAGGGAATTCAAATTCTCGGCGACCTGGCCAAAGAAATCATCTGATTTTTGATGCAATGTAAAATTGAATTTTATTCCATTATCTGGGGATAATTAATATCATAGGCTAACTGGAGGCAATCAATCATGGAATCGGAAAATATTGAGCCAAAGAAAGTAATATTCAGCGCGATTCAGCCGAGCGGCACCATCACGCTGGGGAACTATCTGGGTGCTCTTAAAAATTGGATCAGCTTACAGGATGAGTATAGCTGCGTTTACGCGCTGGCCGATCTGCATACCATTACCGTGCGGCAGGATCCGGCGAAATTTCGTCACAATGTGCTGGAGGCATACGCGCTCTTGCTTGCATGCGGCATTGATCTTGAAAAAAGCCTGTTTTTTATTCAAAGTCAGGTTTGCACCCATGCCCAGCTTGCCTGGGTTTTAAATTGCTACACACAGTTCGGCGAGCTGCAGCGTATGACGCAGTTCAAAGATAAATCCGCCAGGCATGCGGATAATGTAAACGCCGGGCTTTTCACCTACCCAAGCCTGATGGCTGCTGATATCCTGCTGTATCAGGCGGATTTGGTACCGGTCGGTGCGGACCAGAAGCAGCATTTGGAACTTACCCGCAATATTGCGGAACGTTTTAACAGCGTTTACAGCCCGACCTTCACCGTGCCGGACCCATACATTCCCAAGCAGGGCGCACGCATTATGTCATTGCAGGATCCGTCAAAGAAAATGAGCAAGTCAGATGAAAACGTCAATGCCTATGTGGCTGTGCTGGATAAGCCGGATGATATTATGCGCAAATTCAAGCGCGCCATCACCGACAGCGAAGCCTGTGTGCGCCGCGCCGAAGGCAAGGACGGAGTCAACAACCTGATGGGCATCTATTCCTGTGTAACCGGGCTGACGGACGAACAGATTGAAAAAGAGTTTGAGGGCAAAGGCTACGGTGATTTCAAAGCAGCCGTAGGGGAAGCCGTTGTGGAACATCTGCGCCCGATTCAGGAACGTTACGCCGACTTTGTAAAAAACAAGGATTACCTTGAAAAGTGTTATACCGAAAGCGCGCAGAAGGCGCTTGCCATTTCCACCCGCACCCTGAACAAGGTGATGAAGAAAGTCGGTTTTATTCCCAAAGCTTTTTGATGAAACGAATTTGATACCGTGCGTTTTGCGCACGGCCTGCATATTGCAATTTTCACACCCTCTATGATATACAACGGGAGCAGCTCCGAATTCGGAACTGCTCCTTCTTTTCCCCGCAGGATGGATTTTTATTTTGATTTGTGATATGATTCAGCAAAGTAAGATATTGTTTTGTTCCCGGAAAGGCGATGAGTTAATGCGGAGCGAAAATTCCATTAAAAATATCATTGTGAACATTGGGAGCCAGCTGCTCAACATTGTGCTGGGCTTTGCCTGCCGTACTGTTTTTATCTGGACGCTGGGCGAGGCTTACCTGGGTGTGAGCGGTTTGTTCAGCAACATTCTAACCCTGCTGTCGCTTGCGGAACTGGGCGTTGGGACCGCAATTGTATTCAGCATGTACCTGCCCCTGGCACAGAACGACCACAAAAAAATCGGCGCGCTCATGGGGCTTTACAAAAGGACTTACCGTACAATCGGATTGATTATCGGCGCGGCCGGGCTCGCCCTTACTCCGTTCTACCGGTTTCTGATAAAGAATCCTCCGGATATTCCAAACCTCACCCTCATTTACCTTTTATATATTTTCAATACCGTTATCACTTATTTTTTCGCTTATAAACAATCCATTATTGTCGCCGACCAAAAAAATTATATCTGCACATTGTATCAATATGGGTTTTGCATCGTTCAGAACATCATACAGATTGCCGTACTGTTAGAGACAAAAAACTTTATTCTTTATTTGTGCGTGCAGATTGTGTTCAGCTTTTTCACCAACTTTTTTCTTGCCAGAAAATCGGATAAGATGTATCCCTATCTGAAGAAATACGAAAAGGAAAAACTGGGGCAAAGCGACAGAACATCCATTGTTAAAAACATTAAGGCAATGTTTATGCACCGTATTGGCAGCGCAGTGGTCAATGGAACGGATATTATCGTGATGTCGAGTTTTGTGGGTATTGTCAGCGTTGGTATTTACTCAAATTATTTTTTGGTTACCAATACTTTACGGAACCTGACCACTCAGATTTTCAGCGGGGTTACGGCCAGTGTCGGAAATTTGGGGGCAGTGGAAAACAGGCGGAAATCCTACAGCATTTATCTTTCCGTTAATTTTGCCGGCTTCTGGATTTTCAGTTTTTGCTCCATTTCCCTTTTCTGCCTGTTCAATCCGTTTATCCTGCTGTGGACGGGTCGGAATCTGCTTTTCTCCGCTCCGATTGTATTTTTGATCGCCCTGAATTTTTACACCACGGGAATGCGTCAGGCGACCATGCTGTTCAAGGATGCATTCGGATTATTCTGGTATGACCGGTACAAGGCGGTTGCGGAAGCGGCGGTCAATTTAATCGCTTCCATCCTTCTTGCCCAGCGCTGGGGAACATCAGGAATTTTTCTTGGGACGCTTATCAGCACCATGACGATTTGTTTTTGGGTGGAACCCACAGTTTTATTCCGGCACGGCTTTCAGCGTTCCTCAAAACCTTACTTTATCCGGTATGCATTTTACACCGTTTTCGCTTTCGCAGTGGGCTTTCTTACATGGTATTGCTGCTCCCTGATCGGCGGTGCCTCTGTGAGAAGCTTCGCCATAAAATGTGTGATTTGCCTGATCGTTCCGAACAGCTTATTTCTTCTTGTTTTTTACCGGACAAAGGAGTTTGAATATTTAAAAAATCTGATTAAGCTGCCGGCGTTTATGCTGAGAAAAGAAAGCGGCAAATAAAAGGCTTCGGAACCCAATGCAGACGCATCTGGTTCCGAAGCCTTTCTTGTCAATCCCGTGAAAACGGAGCCCAGGCCAACCGGTCATATTATTCAGTCGGCGGCACTCTCCCAGTAGATATCAATTTCGTCCCCGTCCTCCAGCTTTTGCAGGTAAGCCGCGTCCTGCCCGTTAATATGAATGATGATCTTTCTGCCCGCCGGTTTGGAAAGATCCATATCCACCCGATTCAGCATATCAATCAAAAAATACGGGGTGTCATCCGGCTTGGCGGGAAGGAACAGCGGATCATGGTTCAGTATTACATGAATACCCGCGTACCCCTTTGGCTGCACCGCATCTGCCGCTACAGTGGATTCTTCTTCCGGGGGCAGTTCTTCCTCGGGAAAAACCTCTTCCATCGGCTCAACACGGCCCACGGACTGAACAGCGGGGAACCCGGGTGCCGGAGAAGGAACCGCCTCATTTGAAGCGAAATCAATCCGGTCGCCGTCTGTAAGAATTGTACTAAAGTCGGCGGGCACGCCGTTCACCAGATAAATTTGATCCACACGCTCGCCGCAGTCACGAATCAGATCGCCTAATGTTGTAATCTGGACGGTTTCCACCCGGTCATGATGCATCAGCTTGTGTTCCGGCGAAGCAGATTCTCCATTCACCGTTGCCCGTGTGCCGATAAAATACGATGAACCCTTGAAAGTCACGGTGCCGGGATCAGTGAAAGGCACAACATCATAAAGCGACGGTTTTGCATTTTTCCCGGGAACAGCGGGCGTAAATTCAAGATCATCCCCCGCATTGACAAGAGTGGAAACATTGGCTTCCGCGCCGTTAATTCGGATTTTGGCAACTTCCGGATGGCTTCCGTAAATAATTTGGTTCTCTCCGTTTACTTCAACGAGCATACTCCGGCCGGAACGGCTGATCAGCTGATTATAACTGTAACCGTTCATCATCAGCACGTCCAGCACCGTGAGCTGTTTGCTGCGGAACAGTTTCGCCCGGCTGCCGTTGAGCGTAATGGAAAAACTGTCGTTAATCAGGTTAAGCGCCGCGGAAATCGCGATGCCCAGCGGGGTGGCGTACTCCGGACCGGCAATCTCAAAATCCGGGGCGGTAACATGCATCATAAAATTATTCCCGCCAATGGCCACGCGGTTTAAATCCAGCTTCAGATATTCGGCCATATAGCCGCACATGCCGGGCAGCTTGCTGCCCCCACCAACCAAAAAAGCGGCGGAAGGCGCACTGCCGCCGTTGGCCTTGACAATATCCTGACTGATTTCGCTGCAAAGCGAGCGCACAGCCGGCTCCATGTCATTACGCAGCTGCGCGGATGTCATGGTATGGTCGAACCCGAGGATATCCTGATACGCAATCTCCTCGTCCCCATCCATTTTATGCTTTATATCCTCGGCAGCTAAAAAGTCCACCAGATATTTTTTCATAATCGCTTCGGTGATTTCATCCCCCGCCACCGTGGCCATGGTATAGGCCACCACGCTGCCATCTTTTGAAATGGCAATATCCGAGGTACCCGCGCCGATATCGACGAGCGCCAGATTGAGCAGACGCAGCTTTTCCGGAATCGCGGCATTCATTGCGGCAATCGGCTCCAGTGTAAGGCTTGTGACGTCCAGCCCCGTTTTGTGCATGGTCGTGTACAGGCTGTCGACAACTTCCCGCGGTAAAAAGGTCGCAATTACTTCCACCCCGATGCATCTGCCCCGATGATCCAAAAGAGTGGAAATAGGATAACCATCCAGTAAATATTCAATCACAGAGTATCCCACAAGATAAAACACGTGCTGCCCGTCCTCGTCTGCCCCCGGTTCAAACTGCCGCTCCGCCGCTTCAATCGCACCCGCCTCCCGCCGGCAGACAAGGTCCTGTGTTACGGAAGGTGAATCATTCAGTTCAATTTCAAAGGAAGCCTTCTGCGTTTTCAGCGCACGCCCCGCGGCCGCGACACAGACGTGTTTCAGCGAATAACCAAGCCGCTTTTCAAGGCGCTCTTTCACAAGGCGTGAAACCTCGCTCACCTGTTCAATATCTTCGATCTGCCCATCGACCATTGCGCGCTTTGTATGCTCCGCCGTTTCCACCGCTTCAATGCGCAGCTTTTCCCCATCCGTCACGCCCACGATGCCAATCACACTGCGCGTGCCGATATCCAGTGCAAAAATAGTATTCTCCGGGGCCTCTGCCATTCCGTTCTTTTTTTTTGGCCTGCCCTTTTGCTTATTACTCATAAACCGCAGCCTCCGATTTGCACGATTATTATCTTACGACATCTTTATACCAATATTTACTTAATTTTACTATATTCTGCTATAAAATGCAATCTGCCCCGTCTTTTCAATGTTGAGCCGGATTTTCAGCGGGAGCGGACAAAAACGCAAGAAAGCGGCTGCACCAGTCTTGAAACTGAAGCAGCCGCCATTCATGTATAAAGTTTATTCAATACTCCGGAAGCGATGGGTTATTCGTACCGCAGCGCTTCAATCGGGTCCATTTTTGCGGCTTTGTTTGCGGGATAATAACCGAAGAATATGCCAATAAGCATGGAAAATCCAACACTGATTATGATAACGGGAATTGAAATGGTCAGCGTTGCTCCAAGCAGATGCACCCCGATCGCCGCGAGCAGGATGCCGAACAGAATCCCGATGATTCCCCCTATCACACAGATGATAATGGATTCCACAATAAACTGCATTTTAATAAAGCTGCTGCGTGCGCCAAGCGCCTTGCGCGTACCGATTTCCCTTGTCCTTTCGGTTACGGAAACCAGCATGATATTCATTACGCCGATGCCGCCCACCAGCAGCGCGATGGCGGCGATGGCGGCGATGGCAATTGAAATCGTGTTCAGCATGGAAGTCGCGGAGGAGAGCATGCTTTCCATATTAATCACGCTGCATTGATATTTATCGTTGTTTGCATAAACTTTTTTAAAATACTTTTCCGTTATGCTGGTAAATGTGGCCGCGCTTACTGTCGGTTTGGTTTTAATGGAAAAATTTTTATAATTTTGATTGTCGGCATTTTCCTTCGCCAGCGTAACCGGAATATAAAGCGCCGTGCTGATATCTTTGTCCGCCGTAGTTCCGCTTCCAATTGTCATAGCTGTCTGTTCATATTTGTACACGCCGATAATCAGGTAAGTGCTGACAACGTCATCCTCATAAACGTTAATTTCTTTTCCGAGAGGGTCGACATTCCCCTTGAACATATTGGTTACCAGTTTATCGGAAACCACAGCCACCTTGCGCATCTGGTCCACGTCCTTGTCATTCAGGAAACGGCCCTTTGCCAGTTTGATATCATTAATAGAGCGGTACCCCGCGTTGACGCCCGCGATATTGACATTGGCGTAAAGCCTGCCGTCCTTGGCCTTGCCGCTTCCGCCGGACTCGGACAAAGAAATATCTGCAATCTGATCGGAATACATCTGCTGAAAGGCATTGATTGTGTCGACGGAAAGCAGGTCGTTGTCATCAATTTTAGTGGCGGTTGACTGCCGTGCCCCCATCATTGCGTTTTCCGATTCTCTTTCCGTAACATAAACCTGAATGTTGTTCGCTCCTAAAGTAGACATGGTATCGGTAACGCTGGCAGTCAGCGCGTTGCCGATGGATACAATCGCAATAACCGAACCGATTCCGATAATGATGCCCAGCATGGTTAAGAGTGCCCGGACTTTATTTGATTTTAACCCCGCAACTGCGAGAAAAATATTTTCTTTTAAAAACATGAGTCCGCCACCTTTGCTTCTGCCTGAGGCACCCTTGGCTTGTCGGATACAATACTGCCGTCCTTAATCGTAATAATCCGGTCCGTTTCAGCTGCAAGCTCACTGTTATGCGTAATCAGAACAATCGTCTTTCCATCCTCTTTATGTACCTTATGGAATAAATCCATTACCATGCGGCCGGTGGAGGAGTCCAGCGCGCCGGTGGGCTCATCGGCAAGCAGCATCGCCGGGTCGTTGGCAAGCGCCCGGGCGATGGCCACCCGCTGCTTTTGCCCGCCCGAAAGTTCATTGGGAAGGTGATGCATCCTGTCCCCCATCCCCACCAGCTCCAAAAGCTCTTTGGCCCGCTGGGTACGTTTTCTGCCATCCATTCCGGCGTAAAGCATGGGCAGCTCCACATTTTTCAGCGCGCTGCTGCGGGGAATCAGATTAAAGGTTTGAAATACAAACCCGATTTTTCTATTGCGTACATCCGACATGTTGTTATCCGACATCTGGGTAATGGGAATTCCGTCCAGAATATATTCCCCCGACGTGGGGCGGTCAAGCACGCCGATCATATTCATCAGCGTACTTTTTCCGGAGCCGGACGCACCGACGATGGATACAAAATCGCCCTCTTTTACTTCCATGCTGATTCCTTTAATGATATGCAGTTCGTTCGGCGTACCAATATAAAAGTTTTTCGCTATGTCTTTCATTTCAATAATATTTTTGCTCATACCATTCTCCCTCATATCTTAAGGGAGGCCCCGGCGGAGAGATTTTCCGGATTGCTCACTACGCGCATTCCGTCACTCAGGCCCGTACCGGAAATTTCAATGGAGATATCATTCTCCAACCCGGTCTGTACCGGCTGCTCCTTTGCTTTGTAGCCTCCCTTTTCATCCTGAACGGCAACAAGCACATAAGCGCTTCCATCCGCTTTATGTAAAACCGCATCGTAGGGAACCACATAAATATCCGATTTTTCAGCGAGGACAATGTTCATCCGCGCTTTCATACCGATTTTGATCTTGGGGTTTTTGTCGGTGATTTTCACTTCGGCGGCAAAGGTAACGCTGTTCGTCCCCTGTGTACTTTCCGTGGCGGCAGGCGCCACACGGGAGACTTCCCCGGCAATCTCGGTTTCCCCGGTGGCGTCCGTTTTAATAATAACCTTTTGGCCCACCGTCACCTGACCGACATCGTATTCCTTTATCTCCGTATTGACGATCAGATTGTTCATATCCTCAATCTTAAATAAGACTCCGTTGCCCGATACACCGACAACCGCGTTGGAAACTGTAACAACGCCGTCAACAGGAGCGATGATGATGCCGTCCCTTAAATTTTGCTGCTGCTTTTCCAGCGTAATCTGCTGGCTTTTGTCGTTGTACTTCGCCTGTGCCAGATCATAACTGTTTTTCGCGGCTTTCAGATCCTGTGAAACTTTATTCTGCGTAAACGTCAGCGTGGTTACGGCTTTGCTGTAAGCGTTCTGCGTCGCCGTCAGCTTGGCTTGTTCCTGATCCAACGCCATTTTGGACAGTTCGCCGTTATCATACAGAAATTTATTGTAGTCATAATCGGTCTGCGCTGTTTTCAGGTCCTGCTGAGTGGAGGTCACGGCAGCCTGCGCGTTCACCAGGTCGCTGTTCAGATGGTTGTTGTAAAGATAGACCGCGTTGTCATAGTCCGACTTTGCCTTCTGCAGGCTCAGCAGAGCGCTTTGTTCCGCGGATTTGGTGCTGTACTGAGCGCCCGTCACATCTTTTTCGAGCGAAGAGGTATCCAGCTTTGCCAGCATATCGCCAGCCTTTACAGTGTCGCCCACCTTCACAGGAATTTGCTGGACAGGGTAGGTGAGCATGGTGTAAACATTCTCGGAAGTTTTACTTTGAATGGTTCCTGAAACACTGACGCTGTCCTGAAGACTGGTCTTTTTCAGCGCGGTAACGGTCGTTTTGGGTATCATCTTTTCCTTTGCGGCTGCGGCGCTGCGGGAACAGGAGTAAAACAGTCCTCCCACCACGACAAGCACAACAATCAAAACAATGACTTTCTTTTTATTGAAGTGCAACTTGTTTAGAAAACCGACTTTCATATGTATAAGCTCCTATTTAATATAATGATATTGAATCTGGAGATTCCCCGTTGTCACGCATATAATCATATCTCAGATAAGCAATATAAAGGCTGTTCTTTTCTTTGGCAACCGTATTTCCCAGTGTTTGCAATTCCAGATTGATATCGTTGACCTGTTTCTGCGTAGCATATCCGTTTGCAAATTTTTGCTGCATAAGCTGCGCTTGCGTTTTTTTCGTTTCGTAGTTTCCACTGTCAAGCTCATATGCGTGGTCCGCCTGCATCAGTGTGTTGTATAACGCTTTGAATGATTCCACCTTGCCGGTCAATTCCGTGTCGGACGAATCACCAGCAGACAGATCTGCCAGGTCCAGATTCTCCAAATCCTTATCATACCTCACATTGGATAACTTCGCTGATAAATCAATCTCGCTGTAATCGGCAGACTTGATAACCAGCTTATCCGCATCGTCCAGTTCAAGCATGTGGCGAAGTTTTAAAAGGTCAGCCGCCCTTTGATTGGTCTGTGTCTGCTGGCTGACTGTCGTATCATTATTCGACTGAACCAGATCATCATACTCTTTTTGCGAAATATAGCCAAGTTCCAGTTTTTTCTGCGCGGCGGTCTGCGTCTGTGCGTTGCTGTCCGTTTGACCGCTGTTGGAGCTTCTGACAAGGACATCATTGCAGTAAGTAAGATATTGGGCCTGTAAATTGAGCAAATTGATAACATGGTCGACACCTTCCGGCTCCGGCATGATATCTTCAATATTATCCAGGGATATGGTTACTGTGTCATATTTCTCCGCGGCAAATGCGGGCACGCAAATAGAAGCAACAAACAATAAAGAAAGAAGCATGCTGATTATTTTTTTCATAGTCTTAATCCCTTCCAAAAAATAGTAGTTCTTTGTGTGTAAAGCTGAAAGTTGTTTGCCCTGTCTGAACTTATGCTCCGGTCGTGCTCACAGCAAAAAACACTATTTCCCACGCGCTGTGAATTTCCCGGCCAAATTGATATCTGCCTGTATTGATCATTGTACTAATCTACTAATGCAATAATACATCGAACCTCCAATTTTATCAAGCTATTTTTCTTACCGTCTTAAAAATTCCAAACAAATTCTTTCCATATCAAAGAATTCTTCGGCAGTTATTATAATTGTAAATATTTAATAAGATTAACTGAAATTATAATAAAAATGAACGCCCCATACGTGAATAATCCGTGAACTTATTGTAACGATTTCAGGGCGATTGTTAAAAAATAAACTCTGCGGAAAATGATTTTTCCCGCAGAGTCCGTTTCGATTATTTATCCGTTTTTGAGTGCAAAAGATTCACAGTCCGTACACTGAAGAACCGTAGGGTTACTTTCATGAGTACCGACTTTTATTCTGTCTAAAGCACAATACTGCTGATCCTCACTGTGATTGCTGCACTGTGTCACGGAGCATTCAATACAGGTATTTGCGTTGTTTTTTTGCATAATAATAACCTCCTTTCCACGTATTATTCTAACCATCCGGAAGGAGAATATCAAAGCGGGATATTTTATTTTCAAAGATATTTTTACAGCGGGCAATCCGTCCGATTTCCCGAACGAATTACCCGACTGTTCCGTTTATAATTTAAATTGTTCCAAAAGAGCCTTCAGGACCTGCGCCTGATGGTTCAGTTCTTCACTGGACGCCGCACTTTCTTCCGAGGTTGCCGAATTCGTCTGCACAACCGCTGAAATTTGTTCGACACCCAAGGTAATCTGATTGATCGATGTCGCCTGTTCATTTGTCGCTTTGGAGATTTTGCCGATCAATTCGGAGGATTTGCTTACGCCGTCGATGATGGTATGCAGGGACTGTGCCGTTTCGTTTGCAATGCCTGCGCCGTTTTGGACGGAGCGGACGGAATTTTCGATTAAAGCTGTCGTGTTTTTCGCAGCTTCCGCGCTTTTGCTCGCCAGATTTCTCACTTCGTCCGCAACCACGGCAAATCCTTTGCCCGCCGACCCCGCACGGGCCGCTTCGACAGCTGCGTTAAGCGCAAGAATATTGGTCTGGAAAGCAATGTCTTCGATGGTTTTAATAATCTTGCCGATTTCATTGGAGGATTCACTGATTTCAGCGATGGCCGCGCTTAAATTCCGCATATGCTCATCGCCCTGTTCCACTTCGCGAAAGGCAATATCCGCAAGCTGATTTGCAGTGGAGGCATTTGATGCATTCCGGTTCACCTGATCTGCAATTTCCGTAATGGTTGCCGACAGCTGCTCAATGGCGCTTGCCTGCTCCGCGGCTCCCTGTGCGAGCGCCTGTGAAGCATTTGCGACCTGATCGGAACCGCTGGCAACCTGATCGGCGGAAGCGGTAATATCTGCAAAAGTTTTCACTAAAGTGGATTTAATATTTTCCAGTGATGTTTTGATTTTCGCAAACTCCCCCGCATAATCGCAGTGAAGGTCAAACGCCAGATTACCCAAAGCGATTTGATCGAGGACCTCGGAAATCTCGTTGATATAATCAATATATTGCCGCAGCCGGCTCACTGTGCTGGAGATGGCCGCAGCGACCTGGCCGGTTTCATCCAGAGATTTCATTTCAACCGCAACATCCAGATTTCCGTCTGCAATTTGCTGTGCCGCATGATTCAGTTTTTTCAGCGGGTTGATAATGCTGCGGGAAATCAGGATAATCAACAGAAGAAGCAGTAAAATCGCAAACACAAAAATTACAAGCACCGTATTTCTCATGGTATTGTAGGTTGCGTTGAATTCCTGTTCCGGTATCCCGGTGGTTATCGTCCATCCCGTATCCCCTACAGCGGATAGATATCCGTAATTGGTTTTACCCATTGCGGTATACGTTATGAGCCCCGCTGTTTTTTTGGTGACCGCACTGATAATATTTGCGGACATGCCGGTTTCCGAAACATTTTTATTATTACATGCCGGGTCCGGGTGGTGTATGATTGTTCCGTTTTCCGTTGCCAGCATATAGAATCCCGTCTTGCCCAGCTTATAGCCCTGCACCATTTTATTCAAAGCAGCAAGGTCAAAGTCAATTGCGGTAACACCCAGCAGATTCTTTGTCCCTGTCCGGTACACGGGTGCGACCACGCTTACAATCCAGGCCTTCGTCTGCGTATCCTGATACGGTTCCGTAATAAAAATCCTTTGCTTCTCCATCAGTTCCTTATACCACGGTCTTTCCGTCACAACCCAGTCCGAAGCGGAAGTATAGCCGTCCGATTGAGTAAGCTGGCTGGAATCGATATCCGCAACCCATGAAACGACAATATTGTCCGGGTCGGTCAGTTTTACCCCGTCCAGTGTCCGCTTCACCTGTGCAAAGCCGTCCGCTGCTGTAATTTTGGTACCGGGAACCGTTTTTATAAAAGTATCTTCAAATTGGGAATTAGCAGCCATCTGCTTTGCAATTTCAATGTATTTTGAAAAGTATGCGCTGATCTGATAAGAGGCCACCTGGGATTTGTCGGTAAGTTCACCGGTCGTCAGCTGAGAAACCGACTGCTTTACATTTATGAGCACCATAAATGCCGCGATACAGAAAATCGTTGCCACCGGGATTCCGATAAATATCAGCAACTTTGTCTGCAGACTTTTTTTCCGCTTCATATTATTCACTCCGTTTTTCAATTTAAGAAGTGAGGGGCTGTCCAGCAACTTCTTATCTACTTTATCGTTGAATAGCGACAAAAATTTTGGCCGAATTATGAAATGCAGAAATGTTTGTTGGACTGACTATTTAGTTCTCAACATCAACCTGATTTTTAGTGATAAAACAAACACTTTCCCGGTGTGACTATGTCAACGGCAGCAAGACGTTTTGAACCCGTTTTCATTCCGGAATTATTGGCAAGGCTCACAGATTAAGGAGCCGTACCGGCCCGAAAATACAGAAAGCCCGGCAGCAAAATTACTGTCGGGCCCAAAAATATTTTCATGCCGTATTCCGGCAGAATCAGCATTCCCTTCCCGTTTCCAATTCCTGATACGATTTGTAGCCGTAGGCGGTTTCCGCCTTTTTCACCGCGTTGAGAATCGCCTGTTCCACCGCGCGGACAGCCAGAATACCCACGACATCCGGGTTAGCTTCGACCGCTCCGGCAGCCATGGTAAAAATGGTGTCCCCGTCGAAAACGGTATGAGCCGGGCGCACCGCGCGCGCAATGCCGTTATGGGATACGGAAGCCAGTTTGTTCGCCTGCGCTTTGTCCAGCCCCGCGTTGGTAATCACCGTTCCGATGATCGTATTGCCGCTGACCGCATTCCCGCTAAAAATATCCGTTTTATCCTCATAATTTGTCAGCATAATTTTCTCGGAGTCTGCAAGAGACTTCCTGTCGTCGCTTAAAACACCCGCAATCAGGCGGTTTTCTTTTGGGTCAAAGATATCGCCCACGCAGTTGACAGCCATTACCGCCGCGACTTTTAACGCACCGGTCTGATAACAGGCAATGCCCAGCCCTCCCTTCATGGCGTATTCAATCCCTCTTGTTTTGCCGATGGTCGCCCCTGTTCCGGCGCCGAGATTTCCTTCACCCGAAAGCCCGATGTAAGCATTGCGGCAAGCGTCGTATCCCATTTGCCGGTCGGGCCGGATACGGGCATCCCCGCATTTCAAATCGAACAAAATTGCCCCGCAGACGATGGGGACTTTTGCAACCGCCACATCCCTGCCGACGCCCCGTTCCTCCAGGAACCGCATCACACCGCCCGCGGCATCCAGCCCGAATGCGCTGCCGCCCGCGAGAACAACGGCATGGATGCTCTGCCGCAGACTGCACGGATTCAGCGCGTCCGTTTCCCGTGTTCCGGGCGAACCGCCGCGGACATCCACCCCCGCCACCGCGCCTTCCTCACAGATAATAACAGTACAGCCTGTTCCGACTGCCGTGTTTTGCGCGCTGCCAATATGAAATCCATCGATTTCCGTAATGTTAATTTCCTTCATATTTATGATTGCTCCATAGCGGCGAGCGCCGCTTTTACAATGTCCTCAACCTCCGCAAGCGCGCCGTTTCCCACTGTCCCGCAGGCCAGCAGGCTTTCCTTCGGTTCAATCAGCCGATAACCGTATTTTTGCAGCTTCGCAAGGTTCTCCTGCACAATCGGATTCCCCCACATATTGGTATTCATGGCGGGTACAATCAGCACCGGCTTGTTCCTTACGGCAAGAACCGTGGTGGAAAGCATGTCGTCCCCGATTCCTCCGGCAATCTTCCCAATAATATTTGCTGTTGCGGGCGCAATCAGCACGGCATCCGCTTTTTGCGCCAATGAAATATGCTTCACTTCATTTGGGAAGTCATCCTGAAACACATCGGTGTAAACACGGTTTTGCGTCAGGGTACGGAACGTAAGCGGCGTGACGAATTTTGTCGCTCCATTCGTCATAATCACTTCAACCTGACAGCCCTTTTTAAAAAGCAGGCGGGCGATTTCCGCCGCTTTGTAAGCCGCGATACTGCCGGTCACGCCAAGAATAATATTCTTCAATTTGAACCCTCCGAACTCTCTTTTAACAGCTTGTCCACAATTCCCTTTGCAATATTTTCTTTTCCTGAGTATTTTATAAAATTCGCGCCCGCATCAATCAGGTACCCTTCATGGTTTCCCTTTCGGATCGAATCGGTATCATTGGCAAGCACAAAATCACATTCATTTTTCAACAAAAGCTGATATGCCGTGTCTATTAATTTCCCCTCATCCACACCGCTTAACAGTTTAAAACCCACCAGAGCGGTGCGGGGGCTGAGCTTTTTAATCATCCCGATTATTTTCGGGGTTTTTTCCAGCACCAGAACCGGGTTCTCCAGTTCGGAACTGATTTTCTTTTCACCGGCCAGCGAATATTCCGTGATCGTTTCCCGAACCATGTTAATCCAGTCCTCCCGCGATGGGGCGGCCTGCAAATTCTGAAATTTCTCCGCCATACCCTCCGCAATCAGTTCCGGTGTTGTTATACTGCGCACCTTGTAATCGCTCACCGCCATCGAATGGATAACGGCGTCGATACGCTGCGTGGTCAGCAAGCCGCTCAGTTTTTCCTGCAGCTGCCGTGTGCCTTCAATCCGGATAACGCGGATTCCGGGATCCTCCACGGCCGGAACCGCGGAGCCTGCGCCGCAAAGGTAATAAATCGTGTGCTCCCGTGCGGCAAGCCTGTGTGAAAACTCCTCCGCAATCAGGCTGCCCAGCCTGCCGGTAGCCTCATTGGCAATGGTTCTGACCGCATCGATTCTCTCCCTTGTTCCGCCGGCCGTAATAATCAAATTCAAACGCTCACATCCTTTGAAATACTGTTTTCTGCCGATGCGTCGGCTCTTCTGACTGGCGGTGTTCCCGCCTATCTGGAACAGCCCAAGCATCACGACGATTTCTTTGTATTTTCTTTCCGGGGTTTTCTCTTTTCTACCGTCCTGCGGCTGAATTCATTGGACAGAACACTGATATTCCCATCCACTTCAAGCACCGCCAAATCCACTTCTTCAATTTTGGAGACCCCATGTTCCCGAATCGCTTCCATAATCTCGTCCATCGTCAGCTTGGCTCTTACCACATTGCCGTGATTCAGCTTCCCCTTATAAATCAGGAGCACCGTTTCCCCCTGAATCAGCCGGCTGAACTTCGGGAACCGGTATAAAAACAATTTAAAAAGATAATTCACAACAAATAACGCGCCCGCGGCCACCAACCCGCCGGATAACGTGGAGTTGGAACCAACCATGGCGTTTTGAACCGAATTGCTGATCAGCAAAATAAAGACCAAATCCACAACCGAAAGCTGGGACAGCTCCTTTTTCCCAAACAGACGAATTGCAATAATGATAAATAAATAAACCACAACCGTGCTGATTATGATTTGAACATACCCATTTGAAAAAATTGACATGCTACGAATCCTCCCGCAAGATAAGGTCGATTTTCCGCGCGGATTAATCCAATGAGGAGACTCCCGTTTTTTCGCTGTTTATGATTTTTATCTGCATCCCCAGCATCACATCAAGAGCCTTCTGATTCAGGCTGTCGTCATTGCTGGCGGTGCAGGCGGCGTCCACAATAATTTCCGCTTCGGGCAAAGCGGCTTTTGCCAAAACGGCGTTGGATATCACGCAGATATTGGAAACGACGCCGATCAGCTCAACACTGTCATAGGTGTTTTCAGCAAGATAGGCCGCCAGCTTCATCGACCCAAACGTCACTTTTTCAAAGCATTTGCTTGTCTTGTCACAGAGGCCGGAGACAGCGCCGTACAAATTCCACCCTTGCGTATTCCTGATGCAATGCGGGACCGGCAAATTTTTACCCTCCTGCGTTTGCAGGTAATTTTCGCCGTGCGTGTCAAGCGTAAATACGACTTCGTCACCGTTTTGTCTGTATTGCTCAATCTTTCGGCAAATTTGCTTTTCCAGCGCGATTGCTTTGTCAAAGCCCAGACTTCCGCTCACAAAATCATTTTGATAATCCACAACAACCAATATCTTTTTCATCTGAAATCGTCCCTCCATACACAAGGTATCCCCTCAAAAGCAGCTGAGGCTTTGCCAATTATTGTAATTATACTTCACACGGGTCAATTCATCAATCCTATTCTCATACATTCCCCTGTATGAACCGGGAAATTCTATTCAGCAGAATGATTTTTTGTTTGTCTTATTTATCATCTTCGCCAGAAACAGCAAATGCCGGAACCCGTGAAAGCAACGGATTCCGGCATAACAATTTATTTTGCACATTGGTTACCAATTACCTGATACAGTCTTTGAATTGTGGAATCGGGGCATTCCCCGCAGCCGCGCAGAGGAAAATCGATTCCCATTGCATCATATTTCGTAATACACATTTTCCGAAACGGCAGCAGCTCCAGCTTTTCCAAATTGGAAAACCGGCGGGACAGGGCGGCAATTTTCAGGGCATGCTCGTCGCTGTCGGTCAGGCCGGGAACGACAACATGCCGAATCCACAGCGGTACGCGCATAGTTTCCGTTTGTTTTAAAAATTCAAGCACCGTGTTCCTGCTGCCGTTACAGTACCGCTGATAATCGGCCTCCCCTGAAAATTTCAGGTCACAAAGAACCAGGTCTGTATGAGCCAGCACTGCATGGGCCCCCGGAGGGCTACCGATTCCCGCGGTATCCAGTGCGGTATGAATTCCCGCACCGTGCAGCCGTTCAAACAGCGCAGCCGTAAATTCCCACTGCATCAGCGGCTCACCGCCGGAAACGGTCACGCCGCCGTTTTTACCGAAATAGGGCCGATACCGCAGGACCTTTTCAAAGACTTCCTCCACGCTGTATTCCCTGCCTCCGGAGGCGCTCCATGTATCCGGATTGTGGCAGTATGCACAGCGAAGGGAACATCCCTGCATAAAAACCACAAAGCGCAGCCCGGGCCCGTCAACCGCGCCCAGACTCTGAAAAGAGTGGATTCTTCCTTTCATTACATCACCTCGTGAAAAGTCCTCGCGATTACCTCACGCTGCTGTTCCTTCGAAAGTTTGTGGAAATTCACGGCATACCCGGATACCCGAATCGTAAGATTGGGATAACGTTCAGGATGCTCGCTGGCCTCCAGAAGGGTTTCCCTGTTCAGTACATTCACATTCAGGTGGTGCGCTTTCTGCGCGAAATAGCCGTCAAGGATGGAAATCAGGTTGCTGTAACGCTCTTCCTCCCGATGGCCCAGCGCCTGCGGGACAATGGAGAAGGTATTGGAAATACCGTCCTTGCAAACATCATAGGACAGCTTTGCGACAGAATTCAGGGCCGCGAGGGCGCCGTTCTTCTCGCGGTTGTGCATTGGGTTCGCTCCGGGGGCGAACGGCTCGCCGGCTTTTCTGCCGTCCGGGGTCGCGCCGGTTTTTTTACCGTAAACAACGTTGGAAGTGATGGTCAAAATCGACAGGGTATGTTCCGCGCCGCGGTAAGCCGGAGTTTTTTTCAGTTCTTCGAAGAAAAGGCCGACCTGCTCCTGCGCAATGGAATCCACGCGGTCGTCGTCGTTGCCGAAAGCAGGGTAATCGCCGGTGATTTCAAAACTCCTGATCAAACCGGTTTCGTCGCGGATACATTTCACTCTGGCATACTTAATCGCGGAAAGCGAATCCGCCAAAACAGACATGCCCGCAACCCCAAAGGCCATAAAACGGTGCACATCGGTGTCGTGCAGAGCCATCTGCGTTTTCTCATAGGCGTATTTATCATGCATATAATGAATCATATTCATGGCGCTGACATAGGTTTTTGCCAGCCACTCACGATAAAAGTTCATTAATTCCAACACTTTTCCGTATTCCAGGTACTCCCCGTCATAAGGCGCACAGGCAGGCGCGGCCTGTATTCCGCTCTTTTCGTCGCGCCCGCCGTTCAGGCTGAGCAGAAGCAGTTTGGCCAAATTCGCCCTTGCCCCGAAAAACTGCATATCCTTACCCACGCGCATGGCGGAAACACAGCAGGCAATTGCGTAATCATCCCCGAATTTCGGGCGCATAAGATCGTCGTTTTCGTATTGCAGGGCATTCGTATCACAGGAAACCTTTACGGCAAAGCGCTTAAAATTCGCCGGCAGTGAGTCGGACCACAGCACCCTAAGGTTCGGTTCCGCGGACGGACCGAGGTTGTAAAGCGTGTTCAGGATGCGAAAGGAATTTTTTGTGACGAGTGTTCTGCCGTCTTCCCCCATGCCGCCGACCGATTCCGTAATCCACATCGGATCGCCCGCAAAAAGTTCGTTGTATTCCGGGGTGCGCAGATGCCTGGCCATGCGCAGCTTCATAACAAAATCATCCATAATTTCCTGCGCCTGCCGTTCGGTCAGCAGCCCCGCTTTAAGATCCCGCTCAAAATAAATATCGAGGAAAGTGCTGACCCGGCCCAAACTCATCGCGGCCCCGTTCTGCTCCTTAATTGCGCCCAGATAGGCGAAATACAGCCATTGCACCGCTTCCTTCGCGCTCACTGCCGGCTGTGAAATATCGCATCCGTACAGAGCCGCCATTTCTTTCAGATACCCTAAAAATGCGATCTGCTGGTACAGCTCCTCCAGCAGGCGGATGTTATCCGCATCCATTGTACGCGTACCGGCGAGCGCCTTATCCTTTTTCTTTTCTTCTATCAGCCGGTCAACTCCGTAAAGCGCGACCCTGCGGTAGTCACCGATAATCCTTCCGCGGCCGTAGGCATCCGGCAGCCCGGTGATGATGCCGCAGTGGCGGGCGGCTTTGATCTCGTCCGTATAGACGCGGAATACGCCGTCGTTATGGGTGGTTCTGTACCGGAATTCATCCTCCACATTTTGGGAAAGACGGTATCCGTAAGCCGCACACGCTTTGCGCGTCATATTAAGGCCGCCGAAGGGATTGATTCCCCTGCGCAAAGGGCGGTCGGTCTGAAGCCCCACAATGATTTCTTTTTCCTTGTCCAGGTAACCGGGGCGGTAACTGGTCAGGGAGCTGACGGTCTGCGTGTCCACATCCAGAACACCGCCGAATTCCCGCTCCAGTTCCGTTAGATGGCTGAGTTTTTTCATCAGCCCATCGGTGCGTTCCGTAGACAAAGACAGAAAAGCTTCATTGCCCTCGTATGGCGTACAGTTGGCCTGTATAAAGTCCCTGACGTCAATTTTTGTTTTCCAGTTTTCGCCTTGAAAAAATTCCCACGCCTGATTGCTCATACACTTCTCCTTCTGATTCAACAAAGCATCTGCGCCGCTCTTTTTAAACAAAAAAAGAGCAGCACATGGTTAAACCAAATGCTGCCCAGACGGTCGGCTGATTTCAGACTTTTGTTCCCCTGTGGTTTTATCCACAATTATCCGTCAGTAACAAAAGTCCATATTTATTATATGATAATTATAATGAGTGCGGCCGAATCTGTCAAGAGGCGGTGTGGCTGAAAGAAATATCCAAATCATAAAATATCAAATATCTTCAAGCCCGCATATAGTAAAAATGAAAAACCATCGACACGACAGATCTGCTTTTCAGGCCATGCACCCGGCTCTTCCCCGCTTGTGCGAAATAAGAAAAGCCAAGCCGGATTGCAACGGCCCTGAGAGCTGAAGGAGAACAGAAGAATGAGTCAGGAACCTATCGAAACAACCCCGCCGGTACCGGAGGAAACATCTTCCCCGCTGGTGAGCCTTGTGGTACTCGCCTACAATCATTTGGAATACACCAAACAATGCATTGAAAGCATTTACCGCTACACATCCCATCTCAATTTTGAACTTATTACCATCAACAACGGTTCGGCGGACGGGACGGAAGACTACTTCAACAGCCTGCCGAACAAGAAGAAAATCAGCTTCCCGAAAAATGTCGGAGTATGTAAAGCAATCAACCAGGGTTTCCGGATCGCCGAAGGAAAATACACCATGAATATCAGCAATGATATTGTGGTAACCGCCCATTGGCTTGATAATCTGCTGACCTGTATGGAAACTGACCCGAAAGTCGGAATGGTTGTGCCGATTTGCGATGCATCCTGCAATTACCAGCAGATTAATTTTCCCTATCAGACAATGGAAGAGATGCAGACGATGGCCGAGCGCTACAATGTGAGCAACCCAGATTTATGGGAGGAACGTTTGAAGCTGTCAACATACGCCGGTATTTACAGAACGGAAATTCAGAAGGCACTGGGCGGATTCGACGAAGATTTCAACCCCGGCTGCTACGATGACGACGCCATCTGCTTTAGTATCCGAAGGATGGGCTATAAAGTAATTTTGGCGAAAGATACTTTCGTCCACCATTTCGGCGCCCGGACATTTAACGAAGAATATGACAAAGACAAAACCCTGGCAATTAGAAACAAGTTCCTGTTTATGCAAAAATTTGGAGTTGACCCTTACGTAGCCGGATTAATTGATTATAATGTTCTGAACCTTTTGACTTATAACGGCGCGGAAAATATCGACATTTTGGGCATTGGAAACTCTTATGGTACAACCGTGCTCCAGTTGAAGAATGTATGCAAAAGTTACGGCAGCAAAAAAATCGGCCTTTATTACCTTTCGGAGTTGGAACACAGTCTGACCGAATTAAAAACCATATGCGACGAATGCATCTGCGGCGCCGCCGACAATGTGCAGAATTATTTTGGAAACAGGCTGTACGACTATATTATACTGGAAAGTGAATCCGGAACACTTCAAAATAGGGAAGTTCTCATACCCACCCTGTTCGGCCTTTTAAAACCGGGAGGTCAAATTGTGTGCACGGCGGGGAATCAGGCAATACTTTACCAGTTCATGGGGATTTTTTCACGCCTTGGCGCAGATTTGAACAGCCAGCTTAATTATTACTATCTGTGTTTTTCAAAGCATAAATAACAATTCTCTGCCGGACAGGATTAGCGCCAATAAGGCTTAATCGGTATGTCAAAAGTCCCCAATCGCAGCATTATGCTCTGCGATTGGGGACTTTCTTTTATGAAACGCTTAAAACAGGCAATTACTTTGCAACTGCCACATAGCTCATGACAACCGGTTTTTGGCCCGGCAGAGTGCTGTAAACAGCCGTCATAGTTCCTGCCGCTCCGATTGCTTTTACTGTGAAGTAATATTTATTCCCCTGATGCTTCACGGTTCCGGTAAATGCTTTTCCGTTGCCGACCGTAAAGGACGGGGCCGCTTTACCGGTTACCGTCATAGCGTAAGTATAGGTTTTGCCGCTCTTCACGCCGACCGGGAAAGAGGTATCCGATTTCACTGGATACGGATTTGTCGCGGCCTGCGGAAGAAGCACATACTCTGAACAATGGGAAATGATAACTGTTACATATCCGTCTGCATCCACAGTGTACTGACTCTGCGGTAATTGCTCAAGTGCATTTGTCGTACCGTTCAGATAATAGAGGAATATTTTTGAATTCGGTGTGCAGCCTGCCTGATTGCCCACATAAACTCTGACCGCAGCGGGAGCAGGAAGCAAGCCGCTGCCGCCAAATTTCAACATGATACCGGAAGGCGCTTTGCTGGCATTATTCCCAGCCACAACCGTACTTGCGGCAGTATCGCTTGTTACCGGGGCAACGCTCAGGGCAAGGTTTACATTTGTGACCGATGCTACGGAATTTTTCAAATCCGCACCGGAGAAAGTCCAGGAATAGGCTTCTTTTCCGGTTTGTGCATCCGTCACTCTAAGGGTGATATCCTTCTGCGCATCCTTTGCCGCCTGTAGAACAGCCTGATCCGCATTGATGGATACCTTAACATTAGGATTGGCGTTATTTGCCACTGCAGCCGGCACCTGAATGGTTAAATTAACCGATTGCACCGCGCTGTTCTGTAACTGTTCCATAATTGCCGCAGCCGGCGCTGCAATTTTCACTTCCGCGGGATTGGCCGCAGTTGCGGTGGAAATTACCGAAGCGACATCCGCCGGGACAGTAACGGTAACAGCCGCCGAGTTCCCGGTTACCACCGGTGCGGTATCCGGCTGTGTGGTTACCGACGCAACCGTGCTGCCTGTCGGGGAAGTGGTTGTCGTAGTTGTGCTCGGGGTGGAAGGAGCAGTTGTATTGCCGGAAGTACCGCTCCCGGTGGAACCGCCGTCCGAATGGTGATTGCTGCCGGAATTGTCCGAACCGTTGTCAGAACTGCCGGCAGAAAGGGAATATACTTCCCCCGCAACCCAATCGCCGTCATCATTAAAGCTGTAATAAGTCAATGTCTTGGCCTGTGCATCATATTCAAGGGATCCATTCATTTGGTATGTATTATCTGTATCCCAATGAGCGCCGCCTTCCCTGACTGCTGTTATGTCCAGGGTATCCAGCGTAATGGTATTGCCGTTCGGGCTGACATTAAAGCTAAAATCAGCCGTATTATTATATCTGCCATATCCGGCGTCAACTGTATCATCCTGCGAGTCGTCAAGGTCGGAATGATTCAGTATCACATCGTTATATTTGATTGCGCCGTCTTTGCAGATTTCAATGGTGTTGCCGTTATTTTTGTAAACACCGACGAAGGGCTGTAAATCTGCAACCGGGTTATACGAGCCGCCACTGTATGTTAAATTCCAGTAAAAATCTTCGCTGCCCTGTCTGGCGGTTCCCGTCCGATTGACTGCCTGCAGGGAAACTTTTGTACCCTTTTTCAGTATGCTCATTGGAACCGCGATAATCGCCGTCCCGTCTTCTTTATTGTAATTATATCCGGGCGTATTCGAAAAGTAGGTTGACGAATAGGTATTGTTAATTTTTGCTCTGAAAAGATAAGTTTGCTCCGGTTCACACTGCACCTTGAAATAAGCGGTCTCTTTGCTTGTGTCCAGCGGTACAGCTCCGTCGAAATTCACGGTCAGACTTGAGGGATTCTCATTGCTATAATCAAGAGAAACCGTTTGATTCGGCTCAAAGCCATTTTCGGAATAAGCATAGCCGACTGTCTGTTTTGAGGCAACATCTAAAACCTTAACCGTGCAGGTAAGGGTTTTATCCTCAAATCCATCCGGGTTACCGGTTGTCTTTGTTCCTGCCACTTCTGCAGTAACAGTAGCTGTGCCAGCCCCTACTGCCGTTATCCTTCCATCTTCGTCGACTGTCGCAACAGTTTCATCACTGCTGCTGTATGTTCTAAAGGAATCTTCCACACCGGCAAATCTGGAATAGGCCGGATCCGGATTATAATAGAACAGGCTGAGTCTATCCTCTTTCCCGACAGCCATGGTCAGCGAATCAGGAATCAGTTTAACTCCCGTGGCATTATCTCTGGTGACAAGGATACCGTCGTTATCATCTTCAATG
This sequence comes from Bacillota bacterium, assembly GCA_023391275.1. GTDB lineage: Bacteria > Bacillota > Clostridia > Oscillospirales > Acutalibacteraceae > Caproiciproducens. The sequence continues at coordinate 29,877 of JAEWBE010000108.1, forward strand.
GTGAGTTTGAAATATATGGTTTGGCCGCCGCATTTTCCGATAATGAAGGTTTTGCCCGCTTTTACGGGGGAGACAATTCCATTTTCATCAACGGTGGCGACGCCAGGCTGGGAACTGGACCATGCGACATCCCCCACTGCATCATTCCAAGTGAACAGTTGTTTTTCGCCCTTATAAATTAATAAACTGTCATCGCCGTCATAAAATTGATCCAGGTAATCGGCGTAATCGATAGAGTAATCGTATTGTGCATCGGTTACCGTGACTTCACAGGTTGCGGAAACATCGCCCGATTTTGCGGTAATCGTAGCAGTGCCGGCGCCCACTGCCGTAACCTCACCGTATTCGCCTACGGTTGCAACCGACTCGTCGGAACTTGTCCAGGTAACGTTCTGGTCCGTTGCATCCTCCGGTGTTACCGTTGCTTCCAAATAGTCCGTCTTGCCTACGCCAAGGGTCATTTTAGACTGATCCAGCGTAATGCCGGTCACAGGAACCGTATTGTCATCCTGAACCGTGACAGTACAGGAAAGCGTCCAGGTTGCATAACTGTTGCTGTCTTTGTGCTCGCCATCTCCTCTGTGTGTACCGTTAACCTGTACGGTTATGGTGGCCGATCCGGTCTGGGCTGCTGTTACCTGGCCGTTTTCATCAACTGACGCGATATCAGGATCAGATGATGCCCAGGAATTCGGAACAATATAATCCGAAGCATCGGTTAATGTTTCGCCAACCTCCGGCCCGCCGACTTTCCAAATGCGAACATAACCTGAAAGATTAAACTGTCCGCCTAATCCCAACGGGAACTCTTCCTGCTGAAAATCGACATTTGTCCACGCATTGGTCGAATCAACAAAATTTACCGGGTCGCTCTCGTTGCTGTCATACCAGTTCCCTTGATCTTGAACTGTGCTTGCTGCAAACGCGGCGGTGCTTGCAAATGTGCTGACGATCATAGCAAGTGCTAAGACTAATGATAGTGCTTTTTTACCAGTTTGCATATCCTCGCTCCTTTAAACTAATTCACGGTAAGCGCATACTTTCAGAGATAGTCGGTGCTCCACTTCCTGCATATTTTGTAATGATGCGTAGTTCGTGTTGCAATAATAATGCCGCCGCATCCCGCCCTGATTCGCTGCAAAGCGGAGTGTAACGAACAATACCTTTAGTCACATTATGAGTTATAGAATTAGCTATTACAATATGTGACAAATTTTGTGACATATTTTATCCTTAAAAATTACAATATGTGTTTTAATTAATTACAATATATGGTATATTTGTATGTGAAATTTACTTTTCGGGGGCAAAGAACAAAATATGTCACGTTTTTCGGACCAATTGCAGGATTTGATTAAGGAACGAGATGTAAAAATTTATACACTTGCGGCCGTCAGCGGCATTGACCGCACCTTTATCCATAAAATGTTAAAGGGGGAACGAGTCCCGGCGGACGACTCAGTAGTTCAAAGTCTGGCAACCTCACTGCTGCTTACTCCTTCGGAAACCGAAGCACTGATGCAAAGCTATCGTATCTCAAAAATGGGAGAATGGCATTATGTCCATCGCAAATTTATTAAGGATTCTTTCAACCTGTTCGACAAATTATCCGCTGAAAACAATATTTCTGTAAATACCGATTATCATCATCAGATTGATGTCCGCCCCGGCAATACTTCGGTTTATGGAAGCCTGGAAATTAACAATGTGGTAAAAGCAGTCATCGAGATGGAAGCGTCGAAACAAAACGGAAAAATCCAAATTGTAGCGCAGCCCGAGTATTCTTTCTTATTTGAATATCTGGCTCTGGCGGGAATAAATCGGCATGATTTGACGATTGATCATATTGTTTGTCTGGAAAGCTCCGCAAAAGACAATAGTCTGTACAATTTAAACTGCCTCCGTGTTGCAATGCCGGTGCTGGTGGCAGGATGCAAATACAATCCCATGTGTTATTATGACAACATCTCCTCTCACTTTGGCACTACCAGCATAATGCCTTATATGATTCTTACCAGTGAATACGCTGTAAATATTTCATATGACATATCCTTCGCCACGGTATCCAACTTCAGGCAGTATATTGAGCTTTACAGCCAAATTTTTAAAAGTATTATGCAAAAAACAATGCCAATGGTAACGGTGCTGCGTTCCCATATTGAATATTTAACCTATTTTAAAACAGTGATGGCCAGTTTCGGCCATGCGGACCATCATCTTACGTACGCTCCGTGTCTTCTGTATTTTATTACGGAGGAGATGCTGCATAAATATCTGAATGAACCCCTGCCGCAGCACAAAACCATTTTTGTGACCATTAAGCAGTGCCTGAAAGAGTTGAATCAAACGCTGGAATCCAGTCCGGTGCAGACTATCTATTTTTCAGAAGATGGGCTTGACGAGTTTTTAAGGACCGGCAGAATTTTTGAAGTCCCGAAAAACTGTTATTCCCCTTTTGATCCTGTGGATCGGTATAGATTGTTGGAAATCATGTACGACGCGGCGCTTAAGGGCAGGTACCGCCCCGTGTTAATAAACTCCAACGTTTTAAAGGCACCGCCCAGTTTATCTTTTTTCTCTTTTGGCAACAGTGCAGTTTCATTTGTTTGCACGATTCCAAGCGAACGATACTCGGTATTTACAATCACGGAAAAAAGCATTGTCTACGCCTTCCACGACTTTTTGGACTACCTTCCGGAAAGCGATATGGTTTATTCCCCCGAAGAAACACTCGCTGTGATAAAATACAAGCTGGATCACAGAATGAAGAACATTAGTTGATTTGTAATCATTTTCCATGTATGAACACAGATTCAAAAGTAAAGCGAAACTATGTCAGTGTAAAAACGTAATAGCGACACAACAAAAGGGCTGACCGCACACTTATTTAAAAGGTGCGGTCAGCCTTTGTTTCATTGTGATGAATCAAAACGGTCAATTTGCCGGGGCCTGATCTAGCTTGCGCTTGAGGATGGAAAGGGACTCTTCTTCAGACAGAACAGAATTGTTTTCCGGAAGATATTTAAAAAAATCACGGAAGGCATAAACAAGACTCTTTTCTTCAATGGTACAGATACTTGATTCATTGCCCGGCAAAGTCAGGAAAAAAGAAACCGCATTGTGAAAAACTAAAACAGACAGGTACTCCGGTATGTGGAAAATCGCCGAATTGATCAAAGCAGGATGATAATTTCCTGAAAGAGCCATATCATATATCTTTTTCAGTAGAACATATCGGTCAGTTAATTCCAAAGGAAAAAAGAATTCCTGATATCTTTTAGAAAGGATGCCTGTACTGAGAAAACGGTTCAGCCCTGCTTCTGTAAAACATATGGTTTTGATCTGACCTTTGGCACTCAGAATTTGTTTCGGGACGGCCGCATTCTTGTTCATCGAAGCGTTCGGGTTCAGATATTTGTTAAGAATTTTTTCCGGCATGAAGGGAATCAGCTGAGGGTCATTGGAAAAGTAAAAACTGATATTCCCATACGTGGAAGCAGAGGCCAGAAATTGTTCCATCTGATTCCCGGGCGTTATGGTCAGCATCGGAATCGACCTTTCTGCAAGGTCTTCGAACACCCTGGAGTACAATGCAAGGTACGGCTGGGCACCGGATATTGTCGCATATGAGATGTCATAGGAAATATTAACGACATAGCTGCCTGTGAGGATCATATACGGCAGAATGCTGGTACTGCTGATGTGTGCAGTTGCATCATCATAATAGCACATTGGTTTATATTCGCAGCCGGACAAAGCAATCGGCATAACTGCGCTGAAACAATTCAGGTTATACAGGCTGTCTTTTTTAACCAGTGTGTTTTCCATACAGATAATTTGGTCGACTGCCATATTATGCCGGTTCATTCCCGTCAAAGCGAGGAAATTAAAAAGAAAGGCATATTCCGGCTGGGCAATCACCCGAACTCTGCCCGAGTCTTTTGCAGCTTCCATTTCTATCACCGTTTTTATCAGACTGTTGACTTCCAAGCTGCCATAGGCAGCACCCTCGTCGGGTAAAGCATTCATCTGAGGACGATAATCTGTTTTGAAAATGATATGATTTGGCTGAGAGATACTGTGAAAATCATGGAAGAGGTCTTCAATTTTTTTGTGCCGGGAATAGCTGTCCTTCCCCATTTTGGTTAACTGGTAACTTTGCATCAAATTTTCGGTTTCCTGCGGGGTAAGCAGCAGTACGGAAGCCAGCTTTTGCACCACTGCCCTGTTTGTGGGGATTCGATCCCCTTTCAAAATTTTATGAATTAAAGTGCGGTCAATTCCGCTTGCGGCCGCCAATACATAAATTTTTATATCCCGCTCGCGAATCAGCCGTTGTAATTCCTCTGAAAAGGATGGCATGCTTTCCTCCTTCAATATTCCATAAATTACATGTTTAAACAGTCAGTCACAACTATTGTCACACATTGCTTCGCAAAAATACGCACGATATAATTAATTTAAATTATATTTATCGTCACGCAAATTATTGTTTGTTGATTTGAGAATGTGTGACTGTAATGTAATGAAATCTGAAAGATGCACAGCAAATACATAAGGGAGGCGAACTGCACAAAAGCACGATACGCATTTTTCAATTAAAATGAACTAGGAGTGTGGAAAATTGAAGATCGGACATAAAGCTCTATCATTGGTATTGGCACTTGCCATGCTGGTAGGCACCTTCTGCAGCACTGCCGCGTTCGCGGCGGATGAGCAAACATGGGACAGTAATTTTGACAGCGGAAGCTTCCATTATCATGTTACAGATTCCAATTTTACTGACAAAGACAGCGGTTCCGTGGGAGTTACAACCGTTGACAGCGGTTTTGATTCTTATGACGTGCCACAGCAGGTTACTTATCAGGATTCAAACTACAATATAACCGCGATTGCCAATGAGGCTTTCACCAATACCTACGCGTCCGAAATTACAGCTACAATAGCAGATAACGACATCTCGCTTGCAGCTGAAACCAAAGGGACCGGTTATGTTGCCTTAGCCGCAACAGAAAGCGGCAAAATTACCGCAAGAGCAATTCCGGCGACCGGCTATCAGTTCGAAGGATGGTATCAAGCGGGCGGGCAAAACCGTATTTCATCATCTCTGAGTTTTGGCTTAACGGATGACACCGGCTACAAATTCGTCGCGAAATTTACCTCCACTGCTACATTCGTCAGCGACACAACGCGTGATTTCACAGTGAACGGCGCTTATCAGTTTAAGATCACCAGTAAAAACGGCAAGGTGCCCCTATTTGTTGTTGGAACCGGCGGAGTGTTTAACACCTCCACCGTAAAAATATCCGGCGATGATTACTACATTAAGCTTACCGCAATCGGCAAATCCGGTGCGAAAGCCGGCATCTATGTGAACGGTGTGAAGCTGCTGACCGCGACGGTGGGCACCTCCGCATCTTCCGTAAAATGCGATACAACCAACGCATTTAAAGTCAAGGCAGGCGGGAGCTACACCTTCAAACTTACCGCCGACAAAAAACCGACTTTTGTTGCAGGCACCGCTTCCGTATTTAAGGTTGTGTTTGTCAAAACAGTCGGCAAAGATCATTTCTTCAAAATAACCGCTGTCGGAAAAGCAGGAGCCGCTTCCGGATTCTATATCAATTCTGATAAAGCACCGGTGGTAGTCGCAAGCATTTCTAAATAACAGCACAAATAAATACAACATAAAGCGCGGGGCTGCCTCAAAACGATTGAAATAAATCGCAGAGAGGCAGCCCCGTTTTTTATGCTTAAAACCGTACCGGTATCATGGTTTCCAACATCGGCACGTATCAATCTTATTCATTAATAATATATGGAATCGTTATAACAGCGACATTCCGCTTTTTGACCAGCGAGGATTTCAAGCGCAGCGAAGTTTGGTTATGCAGAAGGTAATGCCAGTGTTTGGGGATAATAAACTGCGGTAAAACCACCGTAAGCATTTCATGCCTTTGCAGCTGAGCCTGTCTTTCATCCACATGAGAAAGCAGCATTTCATTCACGTTACGGTACGGGGCTTCCTCAATAATCAAAGGCAAGTCCACATGCAGCTGCCCGAACTGCTTTTTCAGCCTTTCCGTATAGGCTTTGTCGGTACTGATATGATATACTTCAATTTTGCCGCCGAGTGTCATGGCATAATTCAGTGCTTTGATGAAGGATTTATTAATGGATTGAACCGGCAGAATGATATAATTTTCGGTGGGATTTTCAATCACCAGTTCACTTCCGCTCTGTTCAATCGCAAGATTGTCACGTACTTTAGTATAATGCTTCCGGACAAA
>JAEWBE010000039.1 GCA_023391275.1 Bacillota bacterium
TGGAAGGTGATTGAGTGGCTGCAGATTTGCATTGTCACACGAAAATGTCCGACGGTTCGGTTGGAATTGATGAGGTGGTTTTACTCGCGAAGAAAAAGGGGATTTCTACGATTGCCGTAACGGATCACGATACATTTTCAGGGTCAACCAGAGCAAAAATTTTCGGTGACAGACATGGGGTTGAAGTAATTTCCGGAATTGAGTTATCAACGATTGACCCGGAAACCGGCCGAAAAGTACACCTTTTGTGCTACCTGAGCGATAGCACGGACCGGCTGGAGGGTTTGTGCAAGCGAACAGGGGACAGCAGGAGGCAGGCTGCAAGCATCATGCTTCAGAAGGTGATGCGCCTTTATCCCATTACAGCTGAAATGGTGATGCGCCGCGCCCACGGCAGCACGAATATTTTTAAACAGCATATTATGCATGCCCTGATTGACGCGGGCTTTGCGGACGATTTTTTTGGATCGACTTTTCAAAGGCTGTTTAATTCAAAAACCGGACTGGCTTATTGTCCGGTCAATTATCCCAATATTCATGATGTAATTGAGCAGGTGCATGAAGCGGGCGGTTTAGCCGTTTTGGCGCATCCGGGTGTATATGACAGCTACGGCTTGCTGGAGCAGCTTGCGGCCAGCCAAAAAATTGAAGGCGTTGAGGTTTGGCATCCGCGCAACAAACCGGGTGACGAGGAAAAGTTTATCGCTACGGCACAAAAGTACGGTTTGGTTATGACGGGCGGCACCGATTTCCATGGCATGTACACCTCTGTAAAAATGCCGATCGGAACCTGCGTAACGCCGGATGAACAATTGCAGGCGCTGAAAAAACGCAAGGCGAATTTTAATAAATAATGAGTGGGGGCAAATCCGGTTGGAATATCGGTATAAAACAAAAGGCACCTGTTCTTCCGAAATGATCGTTAATCTGGAGGGGGATATCATCCGTTCAGTGAAAATCATCGGTGGCTGCAATGGAAATGCAAAAGGAATTTGCGCTCTGGTTCAGGGTATGAAAGTCAGGGATGTCATTCAGCGCTGCAAGGGGATTCAATGCGGGTTTAAATCAACTTCATGCCCGGATCAGCTTGCGATTGCGTTGCTGCAGGCAACGGAGCGGCAGGCACAGAAATAGAGGAAGGGCTGCGAGTTTTTATATCTCGCAGCCCTTTTTTGTGCGATTAGCAGTTGCCACAGCCGTTGTTGTCACAGCCATTGTTTCCACAGCAGCAGAATAAGATGATAATAAGGATAATGATCCAGGTGCAGCCACCGCCGCCAAAACCGCCAAAGCCATTGTTACACATAATTGTTTGCCTCCTTTCGGTTTACAATATATAATATTGCATTCGCATAAAACGTGTTACAAGTTTTTATTTCCTTCTTTTGAGTATTGAGAATGTAAAAACTTTCTTCTATTAATAATCAATTAACAATAATAATATATGATATTACTTATATTATGTGACTGTGGGGGAAATCGTATGATCTGTGAGTCCTGCGGAAAAAACCCGGCTACCACCCATGTGAAAACCATTATCAACGGAGAATTGACCGAGTATTCTCTTTGTGCGCAATGTGCGCAAAAGCTCGGCTATGGAAATCTGCTGACCGGGCTTGGGCGCAATTTCAGCAGTCTGCTGGGGGGCTTTTTCGGGGAAATGGAGCCGGACGAAAAAGAGGTTGTACGCTGTAAAGGCTGCGGTTCCAGCTTTGAGGACATTGCACGCAGCGGAAAGGTTGGCTGCGCCGAATGCTACCATACCTTCTATAACAGGCTGATCCCCATAATCCAGCGCATTCACGGCAAAACAAGGCACCGCGGGAAAGTACCGGGGAACGACCTGCCGCAGCCTAAACCCCAAAGTCAGCTGAGCTTAATGCGCCGCGAACTGCGCGAAGCGATTGACACTGAAAACTTTGAACGCGCCGCGACTCTGCGCGACCGTATCAGGGAACTGGAGGAGGGGGGACACCGTGAAGAAATGGTATGAGAAGAGCGGGCCCGAAAGTGATGTGGTAATCAGCACACGCATCCGTTTTGTTCGCAATCTGCGGGAATTTTCTTTTCCGGTTAAAATGAGCAGGACTGACCGTAAGGCTTTGGAGCAAAAAGTGGTCGATGCGGTCATGGATGAAAATACGGTTACTTCTCACCGCTTTCAATTTTTTGATATGGAGAAAATCTCCAAGCCTGAAGCAGTTTCTCTGGTGGAACGGCATATTGCCAGCCCGGAATTTATTTCGGAGCGCGACGGCCGGAGCATGCTGGTTACGGAGGATGAATCGGTCGGTATTCTGTTGAATTCGGAGAATCACCTTCATATACAGGCAATTATGGAGGGACTGAATTTAGAAAGAGCATATCAAACCGTGGATCAGCTTGATACAATACTGGATAAGTCCCTGCATTTTGCTTTTGATGAAAATCTTGGCTATCTTACCCAAAACCCAGCCGACCTTGGAACGGGAATGCGTGCGTCCCTGATGCTGCATTTGCCGGCGTTGAAGGACGGAGGGGGAATTGCAAGAACTTCCGCCAACCTTTCAAAGCTGGGTCTTGCCCTTCGGGGCATCTACGGTACAGGCACCGAGCCGAAGGGCGCAATATACCAGCTTTCCAATCAGGTTACACTCGGTCTTTCCGAGCCGGAGGCAATTTCCAACCTTGGCAGCATTTCCATGCAGATCATTTCTCAGGAGCGCGCCGCCCGGCAGGAACTCGCCGCAAATGTCGATGTTCAGGATACGGTCAGCCGTTCTCTCGGAATCCTGCAAAGTGCAAAAATCATGACGAATGACGAATTTATGCATTTAATCTCCAATGTGCGTTTTGGTATCTCCGTGGGCCTTATTTCAAATATCGGTTACGATGAAATCGACAAACTGATTATTGAGATGCAGCCGGCCACCCTGATGCTTCTCAGCGGAAAGCAAATTACGGTGAATGAGCGGCATGTTCTGCGTGCGCAAATAATAAACGGAATATTAAAAAATCAAACAGATGGGGCGGAGGATGATTATGGTGGAATTAACAAACAATAACGACGATTTGGCGGCTGCGCTTTTTTCCGCGCTTGGGGAGTCTGTTCCCCACCGTCGTTCTCTGGAAGACGAAGCCAATCGTCTGATGGAAGAAATACAGGATCGTGATAAACTTCTGCTAAAAGTCATTGAACTTTGCGGCGAACCGAAGACGCCGAAGCAGCTTTATCTTACTGCTAAAGCCTATAGCTGGCTTGGTCAAAGATATTACGATCAGACCATTCGGTATGCGGGTGAGTACTTACATACCGAGGGATGGAGTGAGCTGTTGAACCGGACAAAAGAGGAAAACGGCATAAAAATCAATTACGCAGCCGCGCACCGTGCTTCCGTTTTAATTGACCTTGCAAAGGCGCAGGAAGGGAAGGGACACCTGGAATCCGCACTCTTCAATTTTATGGAGGCTTACCGGCTTGAGCCTTACAGTGCAATGGATGCGATTAAAGCTGCCAATGTGATTGTAAAACTGCACGGAAGGGAAGAAGCGCTGGCGTTCCTGTCACAGCAAAAGCAAAGCAAGTATTATGATTCGGTCAAATATACGGATTTGCAAGGGAATATCAGGAGGAATGATTTGTTTAAGCAGCTTTTGAATGCCCATATTTTGAAGCTGCAGGAAGAAAAGTCCGCTGAAAAAACACTTTTTTAAAGAATGAAATGGAGCTACCGGTTGCGGTAGCTCCATTTCATTCTTTACTATAGGTTTTAAGGTAAAATTAAAAGGCCGAGGAATACTTTGCAGTCTCCTTCGGCTGAATTTCTGTTTTGAACTGGCTTAATATTTACTGTCCATTGAACTTTCCGGTACAACCTCTTCGTACCGGGGTGCTTCAATTTGATCAAAATCGGTTTCAGGTCGCAATTGAAACCGTTCAACAAGTGTTTTCAGCATCTGAGCCTGACCGGACAGTTCCTCGCTTGCCGCCGCGCTTTCTTCCGCTGTCGCCGAATTAGTCTGCACCACATTTGAAATTTGCTCCACGCCAAGCGTTACCTGATTAATTGCATCCGACTGTCTTTTTGTCGCGATTGAAATTTGTTCCACGGTGTCGGAAACTGCTTTTGCGCTTTCTACTACACGATACAACGATTTGGCGGTTTTATCGGCAATCTTTGTACCATTTAAGACTTGTTCCACTGAGTTTTCAATTAAAGCGGTCGTGTTTTTGGCTGCTTCCGCACTTTTACTGGCCAGATTTCTCACTTCATCTGCTACAACGGCAAAGCCTTTGCCGGCTGAACCCGCTCTTGCCGCTTCTACAGCAGCATTCAATGCGAGTATGTTTGTCTGGAAAGCAATATCTTCAATTGTCTTAATGATTTTACCGATTTCCCCGGAGGACGCATTGATTTCGGCCATTGCTTTTGTCATTTCATCCATGTAGCGATTGCTGGCTTCGATTTCTTCGCTGACATGGGATACGCTTTTGCTGGCACTCAGCGCGTGTGTGGCATTGCTTTTTACATGGGTGGATATTTCTTCGATTGTCGAGGTAAGCTCCTCCACAGAGCTTGCCTGCTCAGACGCGCCCTGCGCAAGTGCCTGTGCACCGTCGGAAACCTGTTCGGAACTGCTTGATACCTGCTCGGAAGAGCGTTCAATCTGAGTCAGCGCATGGTTAAAAGAAAATACGATGCTGTCAATGGAGTTTTTCAGTTCTTCAAAGTCACCCTTGAACTCTTCTTTCGGGGCAATATTGAAATTGCCCTGCGCCATTTTACCCAGATTGACTTTTATATCGTCTATGTATGCCCGCAGCGTTGCGACCGTTTCAGCGAAAGCAGCGCCCAGTTCCCCAAGTTCATTTTTGGAATTGATATTAAACTGCACGCTCAAATCGCCTTGGGCCATTCTTTGGGCGGCTTGCGCCATGACTTTAACCGGTTTGCTGATCTCGTGCGAAATTGCAAAGGCAATCAGAAGTGAAACAACCAGCGACAGAAGAATAAGTAATAAAATAATCCATGTTCCTGCGGTGCCCTGCTGTTTCAGCTTACTGCTTATCTGGTTGCCGGAGTCTGTTTTGGCCTTAATCAAATCATTGACGGTGGAGCGTATTTTATCGGAAAGGGGGTTTGCCTGCTCCTCCATTAACCTGGCCGCTTCCTCTTTGTTATCAGCCTGCGCCAGATTCACCATTTGTAATCTGATATCCGAAAATTTTGTCAAATTTTCCTGAATATTATTATAATAGCCGATTTCTTTTTCGGTAACCATGTCCGTTTTCATTTTTGCAAAATATTGGCTGAGCTTTGCGTTGGACTGATTCAGTGCATCCATGCTTTCCTGCCGCTTTTGCGGGTCGGTTTGATAAATAATGTCGTATATATTCGCTCGGCTTGAATTAAACTCCGTATTGAACAAACCAATATCACCTTGTGAAAAGCCGTAATTTACCAGGGCGTTTGCATACTCCGTATTCATATTTGTCATCGCGGTAAGACCGAGTATCCCGCTGAGGCTGCAAATAATTGTTACAAAAATAAATGTAATGATTAACTTTTTCCCAATTTTCATGTTCTTTAGCATACTGCATCTCTTTCTGTTTTGTTTTTACATTGTCTGGTAGAAAGTATTGGTTTTGTTTTAAGATGAAACGAGAACTTCCTGACAAATGGTTCATAAAATCAAAGAACAATCAACAATTATTTGATTAGGAGTACCATTTTATTGAAGCCGTCCTCCGAATTAATATAGTATGCACCATTTACTCAGAATTGTTTTATTCCAGAATTTGTGAAATGAAGCAATTTCCAGTAGAAATGTTTGTGCATGAATTAATAATACTCGAAAAAAGCATAGATTTCAATACTTTGAGTCACATTTATCAAATATCTAAAGGTATTGTCACGAAGACTTGGCAAAAATCTATATGGTTTATTCGAGTAATTTAAGGGACAGTGATTGGCATGGATCAGAATAAACTGGAAATTACACAGAAAACAGCAGGGCAAATAAAATATTTTCGAATGCAAAAAGGACTCAGTCAAAAAAAGCTGGCGAACTTAGCCGGGTTAAATTCTGCTTTTTTAGGGCATATTGAACGATCTTTAAAATGCCCCACGGTAGACACGCTCGATAAAATAGCGTCCGCAATGAATATTTCCCTGTCAGAGCTGCTGGATTTTGATGATAAAAATGAAGATGAGCGGAAAGCAAAGGCCATTCAAAGAATTAATTTTTTAATTCGCGAACTTTCCACGCAGGAAACGGAGCAAATTTCTGAAATTATAGCCGATATTATACAGTTTGAAAAGAAAAGTTAGGCCCGCCAGGGGATGACTGTTTTACTGCCCTTATGAGAAAAAAGCATAAACATATAATCAGGCTTATCACAGCAAATGAAACTGTGATAAGCCTGTCGATTTTTGGCCTTGAAAGGCCGTGTGGTTAGCAACCTGCTATTTTACAGAGAAGTCGGTCGAAATTTCCTTTTCACTTCCGGGCGGAGAATACACAAACCGTTCCATCTTGTGCCCGTCAAAGAAGTATTTCGGGGGGCCGGAGCGGTAAGTATAATCAAACGTATCAATAATTACAAGTTTAACTTTCATTCTTGAAGGAATAATACTTTTTATGTAGACACTGGCCTGCTGCCCGGAGACGACATCTTCCTTCGCCTCTGCCAGACCGGCAAGATTTGGCGACAGTTCCACGAAAATACCGTAGGGCTCCACGGACCGCACAATGCCCGCCACTGTCTCACCCACAGTGAACATCGCAACATTTTCCTCCCATGTTCCGAGAAGTTCTTTATGGCTCAGGGTAATGCGTCCGTTTTCAACTAATTTTACAATGGCTTTAATATCCATACCGACGGAGAAGCGCTCACGCGGGTGGTCAATACGGGAGACGGAAATTGCGTCAATCGGCAGCAGCGCAATAATTCCGCAGCCAATGTCCGCGAAGGCACCAAAGCTTTCCAGATGTGTTACCCGTGCGTTAATTACATCGCCCGGTGTCAGCTTTGCAATATATTCGGTCATGCATTTTTCCTGAGCGGCTCTTCTTGAAAGAACGGCGGTTAAGTGCCCATCAGCATCTTTTTGAAATCCCGTCACAATAAAGCAGACCGGCCGGTTTACTCTTGAAATAATTGCAATGTCCCGTACTGTTCCCTCCCGAATTCCCAAAGCGCCCTCATCGCGGGGAATCAATCCCTTCATGCAACCCAGGTCAATCAGCAAATTATGCGAGCTGTCACAAACCAGCGCACGTCCTTCCAAAATTTGTCCATCCCGGCAGGCATCGTTCAGCGCGGATATATTTTGCACCGCCGCGCGGTTTTCAGGCGTATCGATCATCCAACCTTCAGGATAGTATTCAAACATTTTAGTACCTCCTTTTTGTGTTCGTTCATCTATATGCGTAAATTTCTGAGGTAATACTATCCATAAAAATTATTAAATTGTTAATTTACCCCTACTTTACTTGATTATTAATCCTTATTATAATAAAATAAAGGTTATATATAACGAGAGGATGTTTCAAAATGCAGAACCATAAAAAGATGGTCAGTGTAGTTGCTGCGGCTGCACTGATTTTAAGTTTGACCGGCTGTTCGGGAGCCGGTGCGGCCGCTTCTACAGGGGGTTCCTCTGCGCCGGAACCGGCTGTGAGCTCGTCCGCTGCTTCCACCGTGGACGACGGCAGAATCCGGCCTTCCGACGGCAAAAAGCTCGGTTACCAGTTGGAAAAACCGGCGGATGGGGAGGAAATTGCTGTTCTGACCACCAGCATGGGCGTAGTTAAACTTCGACTTTTTCCGGAAGCAGCGCCAAAAACCGTGGAAAATTTTAAGGGCCTTATCAATAAAGGTTATTATAACGGTTTGATTTTTCACCGCGTCATCAATGACTTTATGATTCAGGGCGGTGATCCGAAGGGTGACGGTACCGGGGGGGAAAGCCTTTGGGGCAAAGCGTTTAACGATGAATATAATACCAATCTGGTGAACATCCGCGGCTCCGTTTCTATGGCCAACGCGGGTAAAAATACCAACGGAAGCCAGTTCTTTATTAATCAGCGGGGAAATTCCGAGGCGATTAACTGGAATAATTTTCAACAGGGCTATGAGGTTTACAAGCAGTCCCCCGAAGCATTTATACAGCAGTACGGGAGCGGTTGGCCCGACATGAGTAAAGTGACCGCAGAGTATAAGAAGCTCTACGATGAACAGGGCGGCAATCCGAATCTGGACGGTGCCTACAATATTGT
>JAEWBE010000087.1 GCA_023391275.1 Bacillota bacterium
CCTATTGTTTTATCGGAGATGAATTAGATGGAAAATCAGAATGTGATATATGGCATTAACGGCCCCGTTGTCACCGTTAAAGGCACGCGCAGCTTCTCCATGATGGAGATGGTGTACGTGGGAAATGAACGTCTTGTCGGTGAAATCATTGGGATTACCGATAAGATCACGACAATTCAGGTTTATGAAGAAACAACCGGGTTAAACACAGGCGAGCCTGTTTACGGTACCGGCAGCCCAATGAATGTAACACTGGGCCCCGGCATTATCGATAATATTTTCGATGGTATTGAACGCCCGCTCAAAGGCATTGCAGAGCAGTCCGGCTCGTTTATTTCACGCGGCAGCAGTGTTTCCCCTCTGGATGAAACGAAGCTGTGGGACGTGACCGTGACCGCAAAAGTCGGTGATCAGTTGAAGGGCGGCGATATTTATGCCGAATGCCCGGAGACAACAATCATTAAACACAAATGTATGATTCCGCCGCGGCTTTCCGGTGTTGTTACCAAAGCAAGCGAAAGCGGGCAGTACAAAATAAACGATACGATTCTTGAATTAACGGATGCCAAAGGCGAAGTGCACCCGCTGACCCTGTGCCAGCGATGGCCAATCCGTACTCCGCGCCCTGTGTCGGAACGTTTGCAGAGCAAGGTTCCGCTGATTACCGGTCAGCGAATTATCGACACCCTCTTCCCCATTTCCAAGGGAGGTACCGCGGCGATTCCGGGAGGGTTTGGAACAGGTAAAACCATGACACAGCACCAACTGGCAAAATGGTGCGATGCGGATATTATCGTTTACGTTGGCTGCGGTGAACGTGGCAATGAAATGAGCCAGGTGCTTGATGAGTTTTCGGAACTGATTGACCCGAAATCCGGAAGGCCGATGACCGACCGTACCGTGCTGATTGCCAATACAAGCAATATGCCGGTTGCAGCGCGTGAAGCGTCCATTTACACCGGAATTACGCTTGGCGAATATTACCGCGACATGGGGTATCATGTGGCGATTATGGCAGACTCCACCTCCCGCTGGGCGGAAGCATTACGTGAAATTTCAGGACGTCTGGAAGAAATGCCCGCCGAGGAAGGCTTCCCCGCCTACCTGCCGAGCCGCCTTTCCGAGTTCTATGAGCGTGCCGGATTGGTCAACAACCTGAACGGAAGCAATGGTTCTATTACGATCATCGGCGCCGTTTCCCCTCAGGGCTCCGACTTTTCCGAGCCTGTCACACAGAACACCAAACGTTTTACCCGCTGTTTCTGGGCTCTGGACAAGGCTTTGGCCTATGCCAGACATTATCCCGCCATCAACTGGACACAAAGCTACAGTGAATATTTCATCGACCTTGATCCATGGTATACGGAACAGGTCGGCGAAGATTTCATCAAATACCGCAAAAAAATCAACCGTATCCTGCAGGAAGAAAACAAGCTGATGGAAATTGTCAAGCTGATTGGTTCCGACGTTCTGCCGGACGACCAAAAGCTGGTGATTGAAACCGCCCGCGTAATCCGCGTTGGTTTTTTACAGCAAAACGCATTCCACGCGGAGGACACTTTTGTTCCGCTTGAAAAGCAAAAGCTGATGATGAAGGTGATCCTGTATCTTTATAAAAAATCAAAACAGCTGATTGCCGCTAATGTGCCCATTTCGGGAATTTTGGGATCCGGCCTGTTTGACAAGCTGGTTAAGATGAAATATGATATTCCAAATAACAAACCGGAAATGTTTGATGATTATATTGCGGAAATAGACAAAACACTCGCCGGCATAATGGCTGCTTGACGTCCGGTTTTCGGATGAAATAAATAATTTTACCTAAGAAGGTGGTTACACCATGATTCTTGATTATATTGGCCTGAAGGAAATTAATGGTTCGTTAATTATTCTGGACGATGTTGACAACGCCTCGTTTGAAGAAGTTGTCGATATCCGGCTGGAAGACGGAACCATGCGTCAGGGCAGAATCGTGCAAATGGAAGGCAATCGTGTTGTCATTCAGGTTTTTGAAGGAACACGTGGTATTTCCCTTGATAACACCCGCACCAGACTGATGGGTCATCCAATGGAAATGCCTCTTTCGCCTGAAATTCTCGGCCGTGTTTTTGACGGTGCCGGCCGCCCGATTGACGGGCTGGGCAACATTTTTCCGGTGAAGCGGGCCAACATTAACGGTACCCCCATCAATCCGGTATCCAGAATATATCCGAAAAACTATATTAACACAGGCATTTCTACGATTGATACGCTGATGACCCTGATCCGGGGCCAAAAGCTTCCCATATTTTCCGGTTCCGGCATGAAACACAATGAACTTGCCGTACAAATCGCAAGGCAGGCTAAAATCAGCGACGACAGCGGGGAGCATTTTGCAATTGTTTTCGCCGCAATGGGCGTAAAAAACGATGTTGCCGAATATTTTCGCCGTTCGTTCGATGAATCCGGCGTACTGCAAAAGGTTGTTATGTTCCTGAACCTTTCAAACGACCCTATTATCGAAAGAATCTTAACGCCGCGCTGTGCTTTGACGGTGGCTGAATACCTGGCCTTTGAACTCGGCATGCACATTCTTGTCATCATGACAGATATGACTTCCTACGCGGAAGCACTGCGTGAGTTCAGTTCATCCAAGGGTGAGATTCCGGGAAGAAAGGGATTCCCCGGTTATTTATATTCTGACCTTGCCTCCCTTTACGAGCGAGCCGGAATGGTTAAGGGTAAAAAGGGTTCCGTAACACAAATTCCTATTCTGACTATGCCAAATGACGATGTCACTCATCCTGTACCCGATCTGACCGGTTATATCACTGAAGGACAGATTGTTCTTGACCGTACGATGGACAGCGCAGGCACGTACCCTCCCGTTGCAGTGCTTCCCTCCCTTTCCCGTTTGATGAAGGACGGTATTGGCGAAGGCTACACCCGCGAAGACCACTCCTCGGTTTCCAACCAGCTGTTTGCGTCCTATGCGAAAGTGATGGATGCACGCTCCCTTGCTTCTGTAATCGGCGAAGAGGAACTCTCCCCTACTGATAAAAAATATATTGACTTCGGGAAGCGCTTTGAGGCCCAGTTTGTAAATCAGGGCGCAAACGAAAACCGAACCATCGAGCAAAGTCTTGATTTAGGCTGGAATTTACTCGCAACACTGCCCCGTGAAGAGCTGGACCGTGTCGATGCCGCCACGCTCGATAAATACTATGAAAAAGCCAAAGAACAGCAACAAAGCGCCGAAAAAGCAAAAGATACAGGCAGCACCCAACGGTGACAGCTATAAGGATTTCAATTGTAAGCACTGTACAATTTTGTTGACCGAAGGAGGTGAACCGTCTTGAGTGATCAAATCGTTCCAACCAAAGGCAATTTGCTCGCGACCAAAAAAACGCTTGAGCTTTCCCGTACGGGTTTTGAACTGCTTGACCGCAAGCGGAATATTTTAATACGGGAAATGATGGCCCTGATCGGCCGGGCTGCAAAAATACAGGATCAGATTGATAATACTTATGATGAAGCATACGCCGCTCTTCAAAAAGCAAATATTACACTTGGCATCAGCGGTGAACTTTCCCGCACAGTGCCGATTGACAATAATTTAAATGTTGCTTACAGAAGTGTTATGGGCGTAGAAATTCCAATGGTTTCACTTGATACGGCAAGTATTCCGATTCCCTTTGGACTGAACGCAACCAATATTATATTGGATAATGCATATAACAAATTCAATGAAGTAAAGCGCCTGACCGCTGAGCTGGCCGAAGTTGAAAACAGTGTTTACCGGCTTGCCGACGCAATTAAAAAAACACAGAAACGCGCAAATGCACTGAAAAATATTATGATTCCCCGCTTTGAGGCAGGTGTGAAAATGATTACCAATGCGCTTGAAGAAAAGGACAGAGAAGAATTTTCCCGTCTGAAAGTCATTAAGCATCAAAAAAACAACTTATCATAAAACTGATATCAGACTGTGCAAAACTCCCCCGGCTGCAGAAAAAACTACAGCCGGGGGAGTTTTGCAGTGAAATAAAGAGTATTATTTATTAAATGCCAAATTCTTTTATGCAAAATTGCTTTATGATTTTTAACGATCACCAAAAAGTTTCTTTCTCATATATTAAACTATGCTGTTTTTCACGCCCGCAAAAGGGCTCAACGAAACGGCACAGTTTGAAAAGCCAGAATATCTGAGAAAGAGGGTCGGAAATGGCTTTAATTTTTTCCTCACTATTGTTCAGTTTATCCTTTAATCTGGACAATATCGTCATAGGGGCCGCCTATGGCATTAAGAAAATAAAAATCGGCATTCGTGCAAATCTAATCATCGCGGCCGTAACCTCAGTGGGAACCTACTTATCCATGTCGCTTGGCAAGTATATATCGGAATTTTTTCCCGATTCCTGCGCCAACACGTTAGGCGCGGCAGCCGTTGGGCTGTTGGGCCTGTATTTTATCATTCAGAGCATCGTCAAACTGATCAGGAACACGAAGCCAAAAGAACTGGCATTAAAAGATGTTGACGATATGATGGAATACGCGGTAAAGTCAGACTTAGACCGCAACGGAAATATCGACAAAAAAGAGGCCTTTTTGATCGCGCTCGGGTTAATGCTGAATAACCTTGGCACCGGAATAACCGCCAGCATAACAAAAGTAAATGTTCCCCTGACTACCACGGCAACTTTTTTCCTGAGTATCCTCACGGTTCTTTTAGGTCAGGCAGTGGGCAACCGTGCCTTCGGAAGGGTGTTTGGAAAATACGCGCCCCTGTTTTCCGGCATCTTGCTGGTGATACTTGGTTTCTTTGAATATTATCATTAACATCCGTATACAAAGCAGCCAAACAACCGCATTAAGACAAAAGGCGCCGCAAAGAAAAAGGATTTACCGATTTATCCCTGAAAAAGTTTATCCTGCTTTTTTTTTGCCCTGGAACGTTTTTGCGCGGTAGCCTCCGCATTGATGCTCAAGGTTCCCTCATTGTCATCAATATCCAGCACATCGCCCTCTTTAGCGCCCTGCGGCAATTCAGAAATTTCAATCGCGAAATATTTCTGTTCGCCATCCTCGCAGATTGCGTAGGTTCCTTCAAAGCGGTCAATGGTAAGCATTTTCATGTTTCTGTCCCCTTTTTGATTATTCAATGAATTCATAACAACCTTTTCCCACTATTTCACTGTTTTCAGCGCGCGGTAACGATGGAAATTGCTTTGCCGTCGCTCAGAAAAATCAGCGTGCCGCTGATATCTGTGCGGTAAATCTGAGCGCCCGCCGCGCTAAGCCGTTTCAGTACATCATCCTTTGGAAGATGATTGGTGTCGTCCGCCACGGAAATCGCAGCGTACTGCGGCTTTACAGCGTTTAAAAGCGCAGCTGTTGTGGAAGTGCTGCTGCCGTGATGCCCAACCTTCAGCACATTGGCAGAAAGGTCTGCGCGGCTTGCAATTAAATCGCTTTCTTCCTCCTTTTCGGCATCCCCCATTAAGAGAAAGCTTGTCCGGCCGTAGGTAAGACGCAGAACGATAGAATTATTATTGGTGCTGTCCCCCGGTTTTACCGGAGCGAGCACCTGAACTTTTAAATCCCCAAGAAAAAAGGAATCCCCGCTTTTCGGCGTGGTCACAGATAGCTTTTTCTGCTTCAAAGCAGCCTGTGCAGAAAGGTATTCCCCACTGGAAGGGATCAGAGGTTCCGGAATTTCAGGAGCCAGATAACGACCGATTGGAAACCGGCTGATGATTTCGCTCAGCCCCCCGATATGGTCTTCATCCGGATGGGTGTTGACAACATAATCCAGCTTTCTTACACCACGCCGTTCCAGATACTCCGCAATTGGCTCCCCGCGATCCGTGGTTCCACCGTCTACCAGCATATATTTCCCCGCACATTCGATAAAAATGCTGTCGGCCTTGCCGACTTCGAGCACATGAACGGACATTGGACTGCGATCTGCCGCCGCGGAAAAATCATTCAGACCAAAAAAGCCAAAAACTTTATGCCACGAGGCCGCGGCCCCGTACGGCAGGAGCGCAACAACCACGCCCACCGCCAAAAGGAGCAGTAAGACACCCTTCAGCGCTTTTTTGTTGTCTTTTTGCTGCTCCATTTGACGTGCCTCTCCCCATTTTTCACTTGGGCGCGCCGCATTTCAACACTTGGGCGAACCAAACACTGATCACCCATGCCAATTAAATCGCTGCGGCCCGCCGCCTTTAATGCGGCTATTACCAAATCCTTGTTTTTAGGATTGAAATATTGCAGGAGTGCGCGCTGCATTGCCTTTTCGCGGTCCGTGCGCGGAACGTAGATCTCTTTCAAAGTATAGGGATTCAGCCCCGTATAAAACATACAGGTGGAAATCGTACCCGGCGTGGGGTAAAAATCCTGCACCTGTTCCGGCCGCAGATGTTCCCGCTTCAAGAAGAGGGCAAGCTCGACTGCGTCCTTCAATGTGCTGCCGGGGTGAGAGGACATCAGGTACGGTACAAGGTACTGTTCCTTCCCGTCCTGCCTGCAAAGCTGAAAGAATTTTTTCTGGAATTTCAGGTAAGCTTCAATATGCGGCTTCCCCATGGCATCCAGAACCTCCGGGGTACAATGCTCCGGCGCAACTTTAAGCTGGCCGCTGACATGATATTTGACAAGCTCCCGAAAAAATGTATCATCCTTGTCTTCAATCAGATAATCGAAACGAATACCGGAACGGATAAACACACGCTTTACTTTTGGCAGCGCGCGCAGCTTGCGCAAAATTCCGAGGTACTCCTCATGATCTACTTTGAGCGCCGGGCACGGTTTGGGAGCGAGACACTTTTTACCTCCCGAGCAAAGGCCGAGCTGCGCCTGTTTTTCGCAGGAGGGATGGCGGAAATTAGCGGTCGGGCCGCCGACATCGTGGATATACCCTTTAAAGCGCGGGCTTTGCGTCAGCTTTTTTGCCTCGCGAAGAATGGACTCCTCGCTGCGCGCCGTAATCTCCCTTCCCTGATGAAACGCTATAGAACAGAAATTACACGCGCCGAAGCAGCCGCGGTTCTGCGTAATGGAAAATTCAACTTCTTCAATGGCGGGAACGCCTCCCCTGCTTTCATAACAGGGATGATAGGTGCGTTCATAAGGCAGATCATAAACTGAGTCAAGCTCCGGCTGTGTTAAAGGCGGCATCGGTGGGTTCTGCACCAGAATCGTGTTCCCGTGGCGCTGAATAATCTTGCGTCCGCGCACTGCGTCCTGCTCTTCCTGCTGTTTTCGGCAGGAAACCGCATACTCTTTTTTGTTTTTACATACCTGTTCAAAGCTTGGGCAGTCCACAGCCGGAACAGCACGGTATTCACTGGTCGGAACCGCGTAGCATGTTCCGCGGATATCCGTCATGGTGCTGACCGGCTCGCCGGAATAAAGGCGGCGCGCTATCTCAATCGTCTGGTTTTCACCCATGCCGAAAGTAAGCAAATCCGCACCGGAATCAAGAAGAACAGAAGGACGAATCGCGTCGTCCCAGTAATCGTAATGGGCAAATCGGCGGAGGGAAGCTTCAAGCCCCCCGATGATCACCGGTACATCCGGATACAGTTCCTTTATTTTTTTAGTATAGACGATAACAGCCCTGTCAGGCCGCAATCCCGTTTTATGGCCGGGAGAATATGCGTCTTCGCTCCTGCGGCGGCGCGCAACGGTATAATGTGCCACCATAGAATCAATATTGCCAGAGCTGACCATGAAGCCCAGCTTCGGCTTACCGAACCGGGTAAAATCTTTATCGCCGCGCCAGTCCGGCTGAGCCAGCACCGCAACACGGTAGCCGAATTTTTCGAGCAAACGCGAAATAATCGCCGTGCCGAAAGACGGATGGTCAACATAGGCGTCGCCGGTCACCACGACAAAATCCGGGGCGCCCCAGCCTAAAGCATCAATTTCTTCTTTTGTTATCGGTAAAAAAGCCATTCTTTAAATTCCTTTATATTTGGCTCAACAGGCCGGATCTATTTTTAATTCTATTGTTCTTGTCCCCGTGAGTCAGACTGACTGGCTTCGTCATTCTGGCGCATGCTCATTTCGAGCCACTGCTGGTATGTAATGAGTACCTGCCGCGGCTTGGAACCTTCATGAGGACCTACAATTCCCATCTGTTCCATTTCATCAATCAGCCTGCCTGCGCGGGCGTAGCCAAGCCGCAGGCGGCGCTGGAGCAGCGAAGTGGAGGCCTGCCCCGCTTCGACAACACATTTCACCGCTTCAGGCATCATAGGGTCGGTGTCGCCGTTCACGCCGCTGTCGCCTGAATCTTTTTCAGCGACCGCATTTTTCTCGATCTCTTCGGCAATATTCTGATCGTAGCCTGTTTCCTGCGCTTTTTTGACGAAATTGACCACCGACTCAATTTCACTGTCGCCGACAAAACAACCCTGAATACGAATTGGTTTTTGTGAACCGACGGGAGAAAACAGCATATCCCCGCGGCCAAGGAGCTTTTCGGCGCCGCCCATGTCAAGAATCGTTCTGGAATCCACCTGGGAGGAAACGGCGAAGGCAATACGGCTTGGGATATTCGCTTTGATAATACCGGTGATAACATCCACGGACGGACGCTGTGTGGCAATGAGAAGATGCATGCCCGCCGCACGAGCCATCTGTGCCAGACGGCATATGGAATCTTCTACCTCATTGGGCGCCGCCATCATCAGATCGGCAAGCTCATCGATAATAATCACGATCTGAGGCATATGCTGCATCGGCTGGCCATTCGCGTCCTTGAAGCCGCAGGAAGCCGCAAGCATATTATAACCGTTTAAATCACGCACATTGCTTTCGGCAAAAATTTTATAGCGCTTCAGCATTTCCGTAACGGCCCAGCCTAAAGCGCCGGCAGCTTTGCGCGGGTCGGTGACAACCGGCACCAAAAGCTGCGGAATCCCATTGTAAATGCCCAGTTCCACAACTTTCGGGTCAATCATCAGGAAACGAACTTCGTCGGGCGTGGATTTGTACAGAAGACTGATAATAAACGAATTAATACACACGGATTTGCCGGAACCGGTGGAACCCGCGATCAGCAAATGGGGCATCTTGCTCAGGTCCGCGGTCGCGACCGCGCCCGCAATATCGCGCCCGAGTACGACGGTCAGCCGGCTTTTCGCTGTGGTAAAGCTGTTGGATTCAACCAGTTCACGCATGCGTACCACATTAACTTTCTTATTCGGCACTTCAATGCCGACGGCGGCTTTACCTGGAATCGGCGCTTCAATGCGCACGCCGGACGCCGCCAGATTCATGGCAATATCGTCGGCAAGATTAGTGATTTTACTGATTTTAACGCCGGCAGCGGGCTGCAGCTCATACCGGGTGACCGCCGGGCCGCGGCTGATATCAACTATTTTCGTCTGCACGCCGAAACTCTTTAACGTCTGCACCAGCATTTGACCGTTGATTTTCAGTTCTTCAGTTACATCCTGCTCGTTTAACTCTTTTGTCATTTCCAGCATGGAAACCGGAGGGAAATGGTAATTACCGTCCTGCGGCGGTTCATCGGTAAACATGGTAAGCTGCACCGGAGCCCCTGCGGGCTGTTTTTGCCCTTCCGGTTTTTTGGGTTCCTTCTTACGGGCGGCAAACGCGGCCGCGGCTTCCTCCGAACCTGTTCTGTCATCAGCGGAAGCCGGCGCGGAAACTGGCTCAACCTTCTCCACCACCGGTTCTTTCATGCCGAATACCTTTTCCAAATTCTCGAGTTTCTTATTTTTCCCCTGAGGAACCTGCTGCTTACCGGGCGACTGCACGGGGTGCTGGGGAAGCTCATCCTCATGATCCAGCGCAATGTCAATATTTGTCTGGCGGCCGCGCTCCAGTATCTTTTGTTCACGTGCACTGTTAAAATTCGCCGCAACCATGTCCGCCGGTTTGGTGACCGCACGGAAAAGCTGCACCAGACTTGTTCCTGTCAAAATCATGACGGCGACAAAAAGGGTCAGAATAATAACAATTTTTGCGCCGGTGGAACCAAGCCCGGCAACAAACGGGATACCGATCAGGCCGCTGAACAGTCCCGCGCCGGAGCGCTGCGGCCCAAGCTGATAAAGTTCCTTCAGCCTGTCCCAATACGAGCGAATCGTCGTGTTATCCGTACTGGTGAAAATGTAAACGGAAGCACAAAACAGGGCGATAATGACAACCATCATGATCACCTTGCTGCTTAACCGGTTGTTCTGGCGTTCAAATGCCGTAATCAGCGATATGTAGCAAAGGAGTATGGGCCACGCAATGGCGCAGGTTCCAAATAAGCCAAGAAGCACATTGTGGCTCCAGCGCCAAAGGTGATCACCGGGTATCAGAACGAGAAAGACCATCAAAATGGATATGGCAAACAGCACAATCGCATTAATCTGATTGCGTTGTTTCACATATTCCTCATCCCGTATTGGCTTTGACTTTGTGCCCGCCGCGGAATTTCGTGACTTTGCCACACCGCGGGTACGCGGAGAAACCGGTTTTTTTGACTTCGCTGTTCGATTAGCCACTGTTTGATCACCTTTAATATTTCAAATTCCAGATTTTAATAAGCTTCTTCATTTGGACAACATTATGTACTGTCGTGCCGACGCCCGGCAAAAGGCCGCGGCATTCCTTACCTTAAAAATGAAGGGCTGCGCCGGTAATAATATTCGTTCCCGTATTATGTTCAATCAGGCCCAACACAACAACAACGACACCAAGAACAAAAGTATAGACCACGAACACACCCAGTTTGTTTGTGGTAACCATCCAGCGAAGCAGTTTAATGGCCAGGAAGCCGACAACGGCTGCGGAGACAACGCCCGCAATAATGGGAGCTGCACTGATGGCCCCAGATTCATTCGCGGCATCTTTCAACTCTAAAACCACCGCTGCTAAAATGGAGGGAATTCCGATTACAAAGGAATAATCAAGTGCTGTCTGCCGGTTAACGCCACGCATCAGTCCCGCGGAAAGGGTGGAACCCGAACGGGAAAGCCCCGGGAACAGGGCAGCCACGCACTGAACAACGCCGACCGTAATCGCATCCACGGCATTAAACTGCCTTCTCCCACTTGAAAAGCCAGCGCTTTGTTTTCCATGAGCGGCGTACTTCGCCGTGGGCTTATGGCCCGAATAGCTGCCGCGCGAAACCGCGACCACAGTATTATTAGTTGCAAAAATCCCAAGTGTTAACAGAACACTGGTCAAAATCAGGGAACAGCCTTCAATGACAATATCACTGTCTGTCGCCCACTTATCTGCAAAATCCTTCAGCTGCATCCCGGTGCCGGGTACCGGCAGGAACAGCAAAAACAGCGGTACGAGCCCGATAATCAGCATGATCAGCAAACGGCGGTCCGGGTCCATCTTGCGCCATTTAAACTTACCGGTAACAAGATCGCCGATCAGCAGAAAGAATTCGCAGATCAGCCGCCAGACCAGTTTATGATAAACAACCAAAACCGCGAGTAGCGTGCCCAGGTGAAGCATAACATCAAAAAGCAGGCTGGGAACCTGAAGCCCCATAAAGTGCTGCGCAAGCGAAAGGTGCCCGCTGCTTGAAACAGGAAGAAATTCCGTTGCGCCCTGAATAATCCCTTGAATAATCGCTTGAAGTATGTTCAAAACCGTTTCCTCCATAAATATGTATTCGGCGGTTTTCACCGCCCGTGCTTGAAATAAATTTCTTAATTTGCTATTCTGTTTTTTTTACAACTTTCTTTTTCGGTTTCGCCTCGGACTTTTTATGTTTTTCCTTACTTTCATCAATCATCCGATAAAGGCAATCGATGGCATCCGAAAGACTGCCGAGCGAATCAATAAGCCCTTCACTCACCGCGTCCGGCCCATCAAGAACCGTACCCACATCCATGACAAGTTCCTGCGTGTTCATGGCAAGCTCGTAAAAACGCTCTTCCGACATTTTAGAATTTTGCGTAACAAATTTTGTGATCCGTTCCTGCATCCGCTGAAAATACTCCAGAGTCTGCGGTACGCCTAGGAGCATTCCGCTCATCCGAACGGGATGAATTGTCATGGTCGCCGTCGGGGCGATGAAAGAATGCTTTGCGGCAACCGCAAGCGGAACGCCGATAGAATGGCCCCCGCCCAAAACCATGGAAACCGTTGGCTTTTTCATTCCCGCGACCAGTTCAGCCAGTGCCAGGCCAGCTTCCACATCACCGCCGACCGTATTTAAAATGATCAACAAACCGTCGATATCCGTTGCCTCTTCGATGGCGACAAGCTGTGGAATAACATGCTCGTATTTTGTGGTTTTATTCTGAGACGGCAGAATATAATGGCCTTCAATCTGGCCAATAATGGTCAGACAGTGAATAACGTGGCTTCCGTTGCCGGTAATAATTGAACCGGTGTCAATAATCTGGTCGGTTTGCTTCTCCCGTTTTTCTTCCTTTTCTTCGGACTGTACATCTTCATTACTCATTTGCAATCCCTCCTACCGGTTTAGTTTGCCGTGCAAAAGGGATTCTCATACACATAAAAACCACATTTTAATAACACTGGATAATATTATATCATTTGTTGTGTTATTCATCAAGGAAATAAAGCTCAAAATTGTAAAACACCGCGATTATTATTCGCTCTGAGATTGACAATCCAAACATTTTATACGATAATAGTTATATATTTAACTACCTATATTTTGAAACGGGAGGATTTACTTTAATATGGGCTTAACATTAGCACAAAAAATTATAAAAAGCCATTTGGTAAGCGGCGAAATGACTGTCGGCAGCGAAATCGGCCTGAAAATTGATCAAACGCTGACACAGGACGCCACCGGAACGATGGCTTATCTTGAATTTGAAGCAATGGGCGTTCCGCGTGTAAAGACAGAGCGTTCAGTAGCTTACATTGATCACAACACCCTGCAGACCGGTTTTGAAAACGCCGATGATCACAGATATATTCAGTCCGTCGCCAAAAAGCACGGCATTTATTTTTCGCGCCCAGGCAACGGAATTTGCCATCAGGTACACTTGGAGCGCTTTGGCATTCCGGGGAAAACCTTAATCGGTTCGGACAGCCACACCCCGACGGGCGGCGGTATCGGCATGCTTGCCATGGGTGCGGGAGGCCTTGATGTTGCAGTTGCCATGGGCGGCGGCCCGTATTATATTTCCATGCCGAAGATGCTGTTCATTCGTTTATCCGGAAAGCTCTCCCCGTGGGTCAGCGCAAAGGACGTCATTCTGGAGGTTCTGCGTATTCTGACCGTAAAAGGCGGCGTGGGCAAAATTGTGGAATACGGCGGCCCCGGCGCTGCTTCCCTGTCCGTACCGGAGCGCGCAACCATTACCAACATGGGTGCTGAGCTTGGCGCAACCACCTCCATCTTCCCTTCCGACGAAATTACACGTGACTTTTTGAAAGCGCAGGGCCGTGAAACCGACTGGGTTGAATTAAAGCCGGACACAGATGCGCGGTACGACGAAGTAATTGACATTGATCTGTCCAAACTGGTTCCAATGGCTGCCTGCCCCCACAGCCCCGACGCTGTAAAAAAGGTGGACGAGATCGGTAAAATCAAAGTGGATCAGGTTTGTATAGGCTCCTGCACCAACTCTTCTTATCGTGATTTGATGCGGGTAGCATCGATATTGAAAGGCAAAACGGTTAATTCCGACGTGAGCCTCGCCATCGCACCCGGTTCGAAGCAGGTTTACAACATGCTTGCGCAAAACGGTGCTTTGGCTGATTTAATCGGGGCCGGCGCCCGGATTCTGGAATGTGCCTGCGGCCCCTGCATCGGAATGGGTCAGTCTCCCAATTCGGCGGGTATTTCGCTGAGAACCTTTAACCGCAACTTTGAAGGACGCTCCGGCACGGCCGACGCACAGATTTATCTGGTCAGTCCGGAAACAGCCGCCGCTTCCGCGCTTGCCGGTGTGCTGACCAATCCTCAGACGCTGGGCGAAGAAGCGCCGATTCCGGTTCCTGAAAAGTTCTTAATCAACGACAACATGGTCGCCGCACCCGCAAGTAAAGAGGAAGCACAGGCTGTGGAGATTCTGCGCGGGCCAAACATCAAGGAATTCCCGACCACAACAGCACTGCCGCAAAGCATAGCGGCAAAAGCGCTTTTAAAAGTCGGGGACAATATTACAACCGACCATATTATGCCGGCGGGCGCAAAAATACTCCCCTACCGTTCCAATATTCCGTACCTGTCCAATTTCTGTTTTGCCGTTTGCGACAAGGAGTTTCCGGAGCGCTGCAGGCAGAACGGAAACGGCATTATCATTGGCGGAACAAACTACGGACAGGGCTCGTCGCGCGAACACGCCGCTCTGGTTCCGCTTTATCTTGGAATTAAAGCCGTTCTTGTAAAAAGCTTTGCGCGCATTCACTGTGCAAACCTTGCCAACGCGGGCATCCTCCCGCTTGTGTTCCGCAACGAGAAAGACTATGACGCCATCGACCAGATGGATGAGCTGGAACTGCCTGATATCCGTACCGCAATTAAAAATCACTCTAAAATTATTATAAAAAACAGAACCAAAGGAACTTCGTTTGAAGCCGAAGCTATTTTAAGCGACCGTCAGTGTAAAATGGTACTTGCGGGCGGCCTGCTGAATTATACGAGGGAACAAAACGAAACGCGGGTGTGAGCTGCACAGCCGCTGCAATAAATTTATGACCGGAGGAAATACGTTTGGATAAAATCAAGATGAAAACGCCGCTCGTTGAAATGGACGGCGACGAAATGACAAGAATCATCTGGAAGATGATCAAAGATATCCTGCTGACCCCTTACATCGACCTCAACACGGAATATTACGACCTGGGACTCGCAAACCGCAACGCAACCGGGGATAAAGTCACGTTTGACTCGGCTTACGCCACAAAGAAATACGGGGTTGCCGTAAAGTGCGCAACCATCACCCCAAATGCGGAAAGGGTTAAGGAATACAATTTAAAAGAGATGTGGAAGTCCCCGAACGGCACCATCCGTGCGATTCTGGATGGTACGGTATTCCGGACTCCCCTTCTTGTAAACGGAATTACTCCGTATATTTCCAATTGGAAAAAGCCGATTACCATTGCGCGCCATGCCTATGGTGACGTTTACCGCAATGTGGAGCTTAGCGTCCCCGCCGGAGCAAAAGCCGAACTGGTTGTCACAAAAGCGGACGGCACTGAGGAACGCGCGCTGATCCATGATTTTAAAACCGCCGGAATTATTCAGGGCCAGCATAATATTGACCAAAGTATCGCCAGCTTTGCAAAAGCCTGCTTTAACTACGCACTGGATAGGAAGCAAGATTTGTGGTTTTCTTCAAAAGACACAATATCCAAAAAATACGATCATCGCTTTAAGGATATTTTTCAGGAAATTTATAATGAGCAGTATAAGGATGCATTCGAAAAAGCGGGAATCACCTATTTTTACACCCTGATTGACGACGCGGTTGCCAGAGTAATCCGCTCGGAAGGCGGTTACATTTGGGCCTGCAAAAACTATGACGGGGACGTCATGAGCGATATGGTGGCAACTGCGTTCGGCAGCCTTGCAATGATGACCAGCGTGCTGGTTTCACCGGACGGAGTGTACGAGTATGAAGCGGCGCACGGAACGGTTCAGCGCCACTACTACAAGCATTTAAAGGGTGAAAAAACCTCGACCAATTCCATGGCTACCCTGTTTGCCTGGACAGGCGCGCTGAAAAAGCGCGGCGAACTGGACAATACTCCTGATGTGGTTTTATTTGCAGAAAAGCTGGAAAAGGCTTCTCTTCAAACAATTGAAGACGGCATTATGACAGGTGACCTTGCAAGTCTTTCTACCCTGCCGAATAAAAAGTCGGTTGATACGGAAACATTCCTGAAGGAAATTAACAAGAAACTGAATCTGCTGTTGTAATTGAAGCAGATTTAACGGAGGTAATGCGTTATGCCAAAACGCGAAAACATTTCAATGTCCGTAATCAGAAGGCTACCACGGTATTATCGGTTTTTAAATCATTTGAAAGGCAAAGGGGTTGTAAGGATTTCATCCACCGAGCTTTCCGCCAAGCTTGGGCTTACCGCGTCACAGATCCGTCAGGATCTGAACTGCTTCGGCGGCTTTGGCCAACAGGGTTACGGCTACATAGTCGATCAGCTCTGTGAAGAAATCGCCAATATACTGGGGCTTTCCCATGGCTACAAGGCAATTCTGATCGGCGCGGGCAATCTTGGTCAGGCAATTGCCTCGCACCTGTCCTTTGAAGCCGAGGGCTTTCAACTTGCAGGAATTTTCGACAGTTCGCCCCAAAAGATCGGAACCGTAATCAATAAGCAAGCTGTGCGTGATGTTGCAGATATTGATGAGTTTTGCAAAAATGAGCAGCCGGTCATGGCGGTGTTCTGCATTCCCCGGGAAGCAGTCAGTTCGCTTGCCGAGCGCCTGTATCACTTGGGCATCCGCAATTTTTGGAATTTCAGCCATTATGACATCAGCATGAAATATCCCGATGCACTGGTAGAAAATGTACACCTGAACGACAGCCTGATGACACTTTGCTACCGGATATCAAACCCATCGAGCAAACAATAGCAAAACGGGGAAGGCTTTTGCCTTCTCCTTTTTCATTTTATGATTAATTTAATATTTGACGGGAAAAATGTATTTTGTTTATCCTTTTCTTTTTCTGCCAACTGTGATACTATTTTATTAACATATTTTAAAGGAGGAATTCCGCTATGAATTGGTTACCCTGGGCAATTATAGTCGCCATCATTCTGATTCTTGCTTTGTGGATTGCAGGAAGCTATAACCGGCTCGTTTCATTTTCCGTAAGAGTGGATAACGGATGGGCGCAAGTTGATGTTCAGCTGAAAAAACGCTTTGATCTGATTCCAAATTTGGTTGAAACCGTAAAAGGTTACGCGGCGCATGAAAAATCGACCTTCGAGGAGGTTACCAAATGGCGCAGTGCGGCAATGAGCGCAAAATCTCCAGAAGAAGCGATGGAGAGCAACGCAAAACTTTCGCACGCAATTGTAAACCTGTTCGCTACCGCAGAGCAGTACCCGGATTTGAAGGCAAACCAGAACTTTTTGGATTTACAGGCCCAGCTTCAGGATATTGAAGCAAAAATTGCGATTTCCCGCCAATTTTACAATGACACGGCAATGAAATACAACGAGTATGTGATGCATTTTCCGTCAAACATCATTGCTGCTATTTTCAGTTTCACCCAAAGGAAATACTATGAAGTCGACGAGGCCAGCAGAGCCGTTCCGCAGGTGAAGTTCTAACCCGCGGCCGGTTTGGAGGTAACTATGCACAAATTTACCAGCACATTTTTCAGAAATGCCGCAGTCACTGTTCTGATCGGGCTGACCTGCCTGCTGCCGCTGAGCGGCTGTTCCTACAAGGGCGATTCGAAGCAGGTGATGGAAAAGCTGGGTATTGCCGCACAGCTTGCTGAAAACGGCGATATGAAAGTGCAGGAAACGTGGAAGATTAATCTGGAAGATCGAGGAAAAGCTTACCGCAACCTGTACCGCACTTTCCCGGTGGACATTACAAAAGCGGACGGTATTACCGATTTGGCCGTTTACGACGAGGACGATAAAAAAGAGTATCAATATATCGGCGATGTAGACCCTGAAAGCTCCGGTTCTTTCCCGGATAGTTCCAGTTATATTCACGAAACGGCCAACCAGACGGAAATCGGATGGTTTATGCCGGCGATTGACGCTGGCGTACGCACTTTCACCGTTTCCTACACCGTGAAAAACATCGTGGCGGTTTACAAGGATACAGCGGTACTTTACAACTTTTTCGTGCCTCAGAATTTCAGCCTTCCAATCGCAGATATGACAGGCACCATTCAATTCCCCGCGGGCGGCGACGAAAATGCGGTGCACGCCTGGCTGCATTCGACTGCTCAAGGCAATTTGAAGATTAATTCGGCAAATCAAATTTCTTATACCATGCAGAAAATACCGGTAAAAACTTCGGTTGAAGTCCGGCTCTGCATGCCGCCGCAGCTATTCGCAGCGTCAGCCAAACAGCGTTCCGAAACGGTCTTACCGCAGATTATTGCCGAGGAAAAAAAATGGGCGGAGGATTACCGGGCGGAACAGCACAGGCAGTTCCTCATTGGTATTTTTGACGCGGCAGCGGCCGGAATCCTGCTGATTGTCGGATTAGCGGTGCTGATTCTTGTAAAACGCAGGAACAGACGGCATGTTGTCGAGGTGCCGGAATATACACACGAGATCCCGCAGGGCAATTCCCCGGGCGGAATCGCCAATCTGTTTTATTTCTATTCCAATGGAATAACAAAAAGTGTGGAAGGCAAAATCTTCAGTGCGACACTTCTTAGTCTGGCGCGCAAGGGCTATGTTAAATTCAGCGGCAGCGGCGAACAGGATTTTTCCGTTACAATGACCGGAAACACACGAAATATTTCGTTAACCGAGAGCGAGCAGGAATTTTTAAACATGATTACAACGGTTGCAGATCGATTCAACGGCTCGTTCACCATGAAGCAATTCAAAAAATACGCGGAAAGCAACTACGAATACATTGACAGCAACATCAATGGTTTTTTGGCAAGCACAAAACGTGAAATTGCTCGACGGGGCTATTACGAAACCAGACCGGTTTATCTTACCGTTATAAAAGCGCTGGGATTCATCAGTATTTTTCTTGCGTTTGCCGTATTCTCACTTAGTTCGTCCATTAAAAGCACATTGGTTTACCTTCCCCTTTCCCTGATAATAACGGGAATTTTGCTGATTATCGCGGGAAGCGCAAAACAAAAGCTGAGCGAAAAGGGCGAATATGATTACGGCGTGTGGCACGGATTAAAGAAATATATGCTGGAATTTTCCCGTATGAATGAGTACGGCGTACCCCAATTGCAGCTTTGGGAGGAATTCCTCGTGTACGCAACGATGATGGGGATCTCGAAGCGGGTTTGTGAACAACTCAAGCTGGTATATCCTGAGCTAAGCGACGACACGTACCTGAATACCTATTGGGGTGGAAGCTACATGTATTACATGTTTGGCTCCCGCATGGGTATGAGCGGATTCGGCTATGCAGGCGCTGATTTCGGCGCATCACTGGCATCCACCATCAGCGACGTAAGCAGCGCGGCTACCAGGCTTGCGCACCCGCCTGTGCAAGGCGGCGGCGGCGGTTTTGGCGGCGGCGGCTTCGGAGGCGGAAGCTTTGGCGGTGGGGGAGGCGGCTTCGGCGGCGGAGGCGGCGGCGGTGTTCGCTAAGTAAAATTAAAAGTACAAAAAAGAGAACCGTTGATATTCAGC
Source organism: Bacillota bacterium (assembly GCA_023391275.1). Lineage (GTDB taxonomy): Bacteria > Bacillota > Clostridia > Oscillospirales > Acutalibacteraceae > Caproiciproducens. The sequence goes on from JAEWBE010000087.1 coordinate 19,282, forward strand.
GGTTCTCTTTTGTTTTAGCCATTGTGTTGAGCCTTGTATTCCTTTGCTGCGCCGACAAGCCCTTTGAAAAGCGGGTGCGGGCGGTTGGGACGGGATTTGAATTCCGGATGGAACTGAACACCGACGTACCATGGGTGATTCGGCAGCTCCATCATCTCGACAATATGATTGTCGGGGGATTTT
>JAEWBE010000139.1 GCA_023391275.1 Bacillota bacterium
GCTCAGAACGGGGATATCGCCGTGATCGATTTTGACGGTTCCGTTGACGGCGTTGCATTTGATGGCGGAAAGGCTGAAAATTACAGCCTGACTCTTGGTGCAGGCCAATTTATTCCCGGTTTCGAAGAGCAAGTTGTGGGGCATAAAACAGGTGACGAGTTTGATGTGAACGTAAAATTCCCTGCTGACTATCAGGCGGCTGATTTGGCCGACAAAGATGCCGTATTTAAGATTAAATTACACGAAATTAAAATGAAAGAGCTGCCTGAAGTTGACGACGATTTTGTAAAAGATGTGAGTGACTTTGACACCCTTGAAAAATACAAGGAAGATATTAAAGCAAAGCTGACTGCAACAAAAGAAACCGCAGCAAAGGATGACGTTGAGAATCAGCTGATCGACCAATTGATTGATAAGATGAAGGCTGAAATTCCTCAGGCGATGTTTGAAAACAAAGTGAACGAGGATATCCGTGAATTTGGTTATCGTCTGCAGTCCCAGGGTTTGGACATCGACACCTATCTGAAGTACACGGGTATGGACAAGGATTCCATTCGTCAGCAGTTCCAGCCGCAGGCGGAGCGCCAGGTAAAGGTGCGCCTTGCCCTGGAAAAAATTGCACAGCTTGAAAACATTCAGCCGACTGAAGAAGAAATTGAGGAAGAATTTGCAAAGCTCGCAAAGAGCTATGAAATGGATGCCGACAAGGTAAAATCCTTTATTCCGAAAGATGAGCTTGTAAAAGATATTGTTGTGGAAAAGGCTATCAATCTTGTCCGTGATACCGCAGTTGTTACAGAAGACGGGAAAGACGCTGAATAAATAAAGCGATTCCTGCCAATTATCAACTTATTGCCACTTTATTGGAGGTACGCCAGAATGAGTTTAGTCCCATATGTAATAGAGCAAACGAACCGTGGTGAGCGTTCTTATGATATTTTTTCACGTTTGCTCAATGACAGAATCGTAATGCTAAATGAAGAAGTAAACGATACGACGTCCAGCTTGGTCGTTGCGCAGCTGTTATACCTTGAAGGACAGGATCCTGCAAAGGACATCAGCCTTTATATCAACAGTCCGGGCGGCTCTGTTACCGCCGGAATGGCAATTTACGATACCATGCAGTATATAAAATGCGATGTTTCCACTATTTGCATGGGCATGGCCGCCAGCATGGGCGCGTTCCTGCTTGCGGCGGGCGCCAAAGGCAAGCGTTTCTCACTGCCGAACAGCGACATTATGATTCATCAGCCAAGCGGCGGCGCGCAGGGTCAGGCCACCGATGTTATGATTCATGCCGATCATATTATTGCAACAAAGAAAAGACTGAACCAGATTCTCTCTGAGAAAACCGGCCAGCCTATTGAGGTAATCTCGAAAGACACCGAGCGCGATAATTTCATGACGGCGGAGCAAGCCATGAATTACGGCTTGATTGACAAGGTTATCTATAATCATTGATTTAAGGTGGGTGATTAAATGCCTAATAACGACGATACCAAAGAAAGAGGAATATGTTGTTCATTCTGTGGCAAGCCGCAGAATGAGGCACGCCGCCTGATTGCAGGGCCAGGAGTTTATATCTGTGACGAGTGCATTGAACTTTGCATGTCAATCCTTGACGATGAAAAAAACTTGTCAAATCGGAAATCCAGCTATAATGAACCAACGGCTGAACTGCCAAAGCCGCATGAGATCAAAAAGATGCTCGATGACTATGTAATCGGACAGGAGCAAGCTAAAATTGCCCTTTCTGTGGCGGTATATAACCATTATAAACGCATATATTACGGAAAAGACGATGTGGAGCTTTCCAAAAGCAATGTCCTTTTACTTGGGCCGACCGGCGTGGGCAAGACCCTGTTGGCACAGACCCTTGCAAAAATACTTGATGTGCCGTTTGCGATTGCAGACGCTACTACTTTAACGGAAGCAGGCTATGTCGGCGAGGATGTGGAAAACATTCTGCTGCGCCTGATTCAGGCGGCTGATTTCGATATTGAAAAAGCCGAACGCGGAATTATCTATATTGATGAGATCGATAAAATTGCAAGAAAATCGGAAAATCCGTCCATTACCCGGGATGTGAGCGGCGAAGGGGTCCAGCAGGCACTCCTCAAAATTCTGGAAGGCACCGTTTCCAATGTGCCTCCTCAGGGCGGCAGAAAGCATCCTCAGCAGGAATTTTTGCAAATCGATACCTCTAATATCCTGTTTATCTGTGGCGGCGCATTTGACGGCCTGAATAAAATCATTGAAAAACGTACTGCTTCCTCTGCTATGGGGTTTGGCGCCGATGTCAAAAGCAGGGCTGAACTGGATGCCACCGCGTGGATGAAGGATGTTGTGCCGCACGATTTGGTGAAATTCGGCTTGATTCCCGAACTGGTCGGCCGACTTCCGGTAATTGCATCGCTTACCGGGTTGGATGAGGACGCTTTGGTCAGAATCCTGACTGAGCCCAAAAACTGTCTGATCAACCAATACAAAAAATTATTCCAGCTTGATAAGGTGGAACTTGAATTTCAGCCGGAAGCGCTGAGGGCGATTGCCAAAAAGACGATCCAGCGACGCACGGGCGCCAGGGGTCTTAGGTCTATCATGGAGGACTTGTTGACCAGTCTCATGTTTAATGTACCGTCTGATTATACTGTTGAAAAGGTAACCGTTACCCCGGATATGGTAGAGCAGAACGCAAAACCTGAGATGATCTATAATCCGGAACGCAAACCGGTAAAAATTAAAATAACAACTCCAAGAAAGCGCGGCCGCAAAGATACCGCGTCATAATTACAGAATCGTGGCTGTTGCAGCGTGGTAGCGCATGTTATCACTGGCAACAGCCTTTTATACTAAGGAGCAAACTATGAGTACTAATTCTGAACTGCAAAAAAATGAAACAAATCCCCTTCCGGTGCTTGCGCTGAGGGGATTGGTGATCTTTCCGGGTATGCTGCTGCAGTTTGATGTAGGCCGAAAAAAATCCATTTTGGCTTTAACGAAAGCCATGGAGGAAAATCAGCAAATTTTGCTTGTTGCCCAAAAGGATTTGGGCGAAAATGAACCAAATGGCGAACAGATTTATCAAATGGGTGTTGTGGCCAGTATTAAACAGATTGTCCGGCATACGGATGAAGGAGTGCGCCTTTTCGCCGAAGGTCTGTACCGGGCGGAAATTCTGTCAGTAATCAGCGAAAACCCGTTTATCCTTGCGGATGTGCATTCTGTCGAGACGAAGCCTTACCGTTCCACTCATAAAACAGAGGCGCTGATCCGTTATACACAGGAGTTATTTGAGGAATATATTCAGAACTACAGCCGTATTCCGCCCGACATTGTTATCGGTGTGGTGCAAAAAAAAGACTGCGGCGAGCTGGCAGATTATATTACCTCAAACATCATGCTTGATTATGAGAAAAAGCAGAATATTCTTCAGGAACTGCAACCGGTGAAAAGACTGGAAAAGCTGATTGATATTCTGAAAAATGAAATTCAGGTTTTATCCATTGAAACTCAAATCAGTGAAAAAGCCAAAGAGCAAATCAGTGAGAACCAGCGGGAATATTATCTTCGCGAACAAATGAAAGCGATTTCCTACGAGCTTGGGGATGACGACAATCCGCAGGAAGAAGCCGATGAGCTTCGTGCACGCATCACTAAAATGAAACTGCCACAGCTGCAAAATGATAAATTGCTCAAGGAGTGCGACCGCCTTTCCAAGATGCCTTACGGATCTCATGAGGCGAGCGTGATTTTAAGTTATATTGAATCCTGTCTTGATCTGCCGTGGAATAAATCCAGCCGTGAACATATTGACCTGGCAAAGGCGCAGAAGGTGCTTGATCACGATCATTACGGTCTGACCAAGGTTAAGGAACGCATTGTTGAAATTCTTGCGGTAAAAAAGCTTGCTCCCGATATCAAAGGGCAGATTATTTGTCTCGTCGGCCCTCCGGGTGTTGGTAAAACTTCCATTGCCCATTCGATTGCAAGGGCAATTGGCAGAAATTACGTGCGGGTATCGCTGGGTGGTGTGCGGGATGAATCCGACATTATGGGTCACCGCAAAACGTATATCGGTTCCATGCCGGGCCGAATCATTTCCGCACTGAAACAGGCTGGGACGAACAATCCCCTGATCCTGTTGGACGAAATTGATAAGCTGGGCAACGATTTCCGAGGGGATCCGGCTTCCGCGCTGCTGGAAGTGCTCGATTCGGAGCAGAATTCTTCCTTCTTCGACCATTATATTGATATGCCGTTTGACCTGAGCAAAGTGATGTTTATTACAACCGCAAATGATTACAGCGCCATTCCTGAGCCATTGCTCGACAGAATGGACGTGATTACGCTCGGCAGCTATACGCATGAGGAAAAATACAATATCGCGCTGCAGCACTTGATTCCGAAACAGCTGAAAAAACACGGAATCAGTTCCAAAACCCTAAAGCTGACTCCTGCCGCGCTTCATGAACTGATTGACGGTTACACCAGAGAAGCGGGCGTGAGAAATCTGGAACGGCAAATCGCCGCAATTTGCAGAAAATCGGCAAAAAGAATTGTTGAACAAAGTGAAACAAAAATTACTGTTACTCCAAAGAATTTAGAGGAGCTTTTAGGCCCCAAAAAGTTTAAAACCGACGAGTTGGTTAAAGTTGACATGGTTGGTCTTGTGAACGGACTTGCATGGACCAGTGTCGGCGGAGAAATTCTGCCAATCGAGGTTGCGGTGATGGACGGTACGGGTAAAATTGAACTGACAGGTTCACTCGGCGATGTAATGAAGGAATCTGCGAGAACCGCCATCAGCTGTATTCGTACCAGAGCTTCATTGCTCGGCATAAGTCATGATTTTTACAGTAAATACGATATTCATATTCACGCTCCCGAGGGAGCAATCCCCAAGGACGGTCCCTCGGCGGGCACTGCAATGGCAACTGCCATCACCTCGGCGCTTACCAATATTCCGATTAAACACGATATTGCCATGACCGGTGAAATTACTTTGCTCGGCAGGGTTCTGCCCATTGGCGGGCTGAAGGAAAAAACAATGGCGGCTTATCGTTCCGGGATTAAAAAGGTAATTATCCCTGCGGAAAATGTCTCCGATCTGGCGGAAATCGATACTGTCGTTAAAAATGCGGTTGAGTTTTTGCCTGTGGAAAAAATTGATCAGGTATTGGAAGCTGCTCTTCTGAAGATGCCGGAGCCAAATCCTCTGGACCCTCCCGCACCGAAGTTGCTGCCAAATGAGGCCAATCTTACAGCCGCTAAAATACCCGGCCTTACGCAGTAGTGGGTGTTAATATGAAGTTTACAAACGCTTCCTTCGAATTTGCTGCCGGAAGGGTTGACCAGCTGCCGGAATCCACTGTTCCTGAAATTGTGTTTTCCGGCCGCTCCAATGTCGGGAAATCTTCGCTGATTAATAAACTGATCAATCGGAAATCCCTTGCAAGGGTCAGCGCAACACCCGGCAAGACCGGTACCATTAATTTTTATAATTTAACAGACGGCAGGCTTGTCGACTTGCCGGGTTACGGATACGCAAAAGTTTCACAGTCGGAAAAAATGCGCTGGGCGGAACTGGTGGAAGGTTACCTGAATGCACAGCGCAATGTGAAACTGGTGATTCAGATCATTGATATGCGCCACAAACCAACACAGGATGATTTGCATATGATTGACTTTTTGCTGCAATCCGGTTATCCATTTCTAATTGCTGCAACAAAAAGCGATAAACTGAATAAGACCCAGCGCATCGAACAGTTAAAAATACTTCATGAACTGTTTGACGAGGTTAACGCGAAGCTGATTCCTTTCTCAATAGTAAGTGGGGAAGGCGTGGAAGAAATAAAGAATATCATTGCCGGTTTGTGCAATTCAGAAGACACCGCCGGGGAATAACCGGCGGCACTTATAACCCGGAATGATTCCTCTATTGGAATTTGGTACGAAATGATGTATAAACCGATGAGGATATTTTCATCTATTAATGCTTCTTTACTTTTATACTTTCGCGTGCTAAAATCTTATCGAACTAATTGTTTAAGGGGTGAAATCATTTGAATTCTAAAATTAAAGATGAAAGCGTTGATTTCCTATTTAAAGCGATCCTTTCTTTGAAAACAGTTGATGAATGTTATAATTTTTTTGAAGATTTATGCACGGTGCCCGAAATCAAGGCAATGTCGCAGCGCCTTCTGGTTGCCCACATGCTGAGCACAAAGCGCGTTTACAGTGATATTGTTGCTGAAACCGGTGCTTCCACCGCTACCATCAGCAGAGTCAACCGTTCGTTGAATTATGGCTGTGACGGGTATGAACTTGTTTTTAAAAGGCTGGAGGACGGGGAAAAGTCCATATGAGCTATTCTTCCTTCGCGCGCTACTATGACAGCCTGACGCATAATGTGGAGTATGAAAAACGCGCCGAATACATTTGTGAGCTGCTAAAAAGATTTGACCACAGTGTCGGCATTACACTCGACCTTGCCTGCGGAACCGGCAGTCTTACAGTTGCGCTTGCAAAGCGCGGGATTGACGTGTATGGGATAGACGGCTCGCCTTCCATGCTTTCAGTTGCACAGCAGAAAGCAGCTGAAAGCGGTTTCAGCCTTCTTTTTCTATGCCAGCAGATGCAGTCGATTGACCTTTATGGCACTGTGGATACCGTTATCTGCGCGCTGGACAGCATCAATCATGTAACAAGCGAAAATGATGTGCTCAAAATATTGGAACGGGTTTCTCTTTTTCTCAATCCCGACGGATATTTTATCTTTGATATGAACACGATATATAAGCATGAGCATGTTCTCGCAAATAATGTATTTGTTTATGATACCGATGACGTATACTGTGTATGGCAGAACCGTTTGGAAAAATCCTCCTGCCGTGTCGGCATCACACTTGATTTTTTCGGCCGGGAGAGGAATGTATACCACCGAAGCTCCGAACATTTTTACGAACGTGCCTATAGTACGGAACTGATTGTTTCCATGCTTGCCAAAGCAGGACTGGAAACGGTCGGTTTATTTGATGACCTCAGTTTTAACGCACCGGATAAAAAAACCGAGCGTGTGATCGTCGTAGCGAAAAAGAAATAAAGGATTTATATATTTTATGGATAGAATGATCAGATGTATCACTTCGAACGGCGGCATCATGGCAGCCGCTGTTGATTCAACCTATATTGTTGCTACCGCACAGCAGATTCACAATACCGGGGCGGTCGCAACAGCAGCCCTTGGCAGGCTGCTTACAGCGGCCTCCATGATGGGTGCAATGCTGAAAAAAGAATCAGCCTCCCTAACTCTTAAAATCAACGGAGGCGGCCCTCTGGGCTCGCTGATCGCTATTGCGGACAGCAGCGGCAATTGCCGTGGATGTATTGATCATCCGGAAGTGGAACTTTCACTGAAGCCAAACGGAAAGTTGGATGTGGGTAAAGCAGTCGGTGCAGACGGCCTCTTAGGGGTTATGCGCGATTTTGGGGAGGGAAGCCCTTATATTGGTCAGGTTGAAATTCAGACTGGTGAAATTGCGGAAGATATCACGCATTATTATGCTACAAGCGAACAGATCCCTACTGTGTGCGCTCTGGGTGTGCTGGTGGACAAAAGAAATATCAGCCAGATTCTTGCCGGAGGACTGTTAATTCAGGTTCTGCCGGGCGCGGAGGAGGCTGAAATTGCACAGCTCGAAAGAAATGTCGCCGATATGGAATCCGTCACCACGATGCTGGCAAAGGGAATGAATATCGAAGATATTTGCAGAACGGCTTTGAAAGGTTTTGACCTGGAAATTCTGGATGAATTCCCGGTCGCGTATGCCTGTAACTGCAGTAAAGAGCGTGTGGAACGTGCAATTGCCACCTTAAAGCCGGAGGAGATCCTTTCACTTGCCGATGAAAAAGGGTATGCGGAAGTCAAATGCCAGTACTGTAACCATGCCTATCAATTATCCCGGCAGGAGTTGGCGCAGCTTGCTCAATTAGCAGGTGCAAATCATTAATGGTAAAAAATTAAAAAAATGCTATTTTAGTGTTGACAACTGTAACAATATATAGTATTATATAACACGTCGCCGATAACGCGACACACGGGAGCATAGCTCAGCTGGTTAGAGCACCTGCCTTACAAGCAGGGGGTCATAGGTTCGAGTCCTATTGTTCCCACCATTTG
>JAEWBE010000006.1 GCA_023391275.1 Bacillota bacterium
GCCGCCAAAAAATTCGGCATCAGCAAGTCCACGGTGCATCCGGTTGTAACTTAATGAATGTTTTTCGGTGGCTGTGAGGCAAGGAAAAAGGTGTATTGAGACTGGATTTTCATAGAAAACAAGGCGGCAGGAAGAGAATCTTTCTGCCGCCGTCGTCATTCTAACTATCCTTTTTAATCTTAAATGCCTCAGTACTGTAAAATCCGGATTCGACTTTTTCCGTGTTGACAAGAGTCACGTCTATGGCTAATATAATATTATATCGTATTTTAGCCTAAACATGGGGTGGAAATATGCAATACATCAAGCGCGATCTTGAAGAGAAAATTCTTGCCGTATCGCGGGAATATGCGTGCATCCTGATCACCGGCCCCCGCCAGGTTGGAAAAACCACCGTGCTGAAACAGCTGATGGGAAGTAACCGGGAGTATGTGACGCTGGACGATCTGGAGGAACGCAGGCTTGCCAAACGCGACCCCGCGCTGTTTCTGCAGATGCACTCCTTACCCATCTTTATCGACGAGGTGCAGTACGCCCCGGAACTGTTTTCTTACATCAAGATCGCCGTGGACAACGGCGCAAATCCCGGCTCCTTCTGGCTAACCGGTTCGCAGGCCTTTTCCCTCATGAAATTGGCGCAGGAATCCCTTGCCGGACGGATCGCAATACTGCATATGCCTTCCCTGTCCCAGCATGAAATCTATGGAAGCGGTGGAAATCTGTCGTTTTCCGTGGATTTGGACACTTTAAAGCAAAGAAGAGCAAACGGGGCACCCACCGATCTTGCCGGGATTTATGAGCGCATCTGGAAAGGCTCCATGCCGGGACTTGTCAGCGGGAAATTTACCGACCGTGATATTTTCTACAGCAGCTACCTTCAGACGTATATTGACCGTGACGTCAGCGAGCTGGTGGAACGCATTGATAGACTCCTGTTCCAGGACTTTATCCGGGCCGCCGCCTGCCGGGCCGGGCAGATGCTGAACGTCCACGACATCGCCTCGGACATCGGCGTTTCGGACGACACCGCAAAGCGATGGCTGGCGGTTTTGGAGCAGTCCGACGTGATCTTTTACCTGCGGCCTTATTCGAACAATCTTCTGAAGCGCACGATCAAAACACCGAAGCTGTATTTTTTCGACACTGGGCTGGTGGCTTATCTGGCTCGGTATACCTCGTCGGAAATCCTTGCGAACGGCGCGATCAACGGCGCAATTCTGGAAAACTACGTCGTCTCGGAAATCCGAAAGACCTATCTGAACGCGGCGAAGGACTGCCTGCTCTGGTATTACCGCGACAAAAGCAGCAACGAAATCGACATGGTCATGGAAAGCGACGGCCAACTGCATCCGTTGGAAATCAAGCGTTCCGTCAATCCCGGCAACGAACTGATTCGGACTTTCCGCCTGCTCGATAAAGGCTCCGTTCTCCGCGGAAAGGGAGCGATCCTTTGCCTGCGTCCGGAGCTGTCCGCCGTAGATGCGGAAAATTACATCGTTCCGATTTGGATGATTTAAAAACCGGCAGCAAGAGAATATTCTCTCTGCCGCCAGTTTTAGACTTGGCTAATTCTTATTGTGGACGCCCTGATTAAAAGTCAGGTGGAATATCCAGCATTCAAGCCATTTTTCGGAGCCATTACGACACTTTTACGGCATAAGCGCTCTACATTGATGAGCAATATTATTCATGGTCATGCCATTTAATTAAATGCGAACCGTCGGCCTACCGCTTAGGAGTACAGCGTATGTCTTTTTCCGCTGTGCCTGTATCTGGTGCCATTCTGTTCTGTCCGGTATTTGCTAATAATTTGCAGGTTACAAAGCATCTCGTTAGCAAGGAAGAAAGGATTCAGCACAAAAAGGGAGGCTTGCTAATGGCACGAAAACTGGGACGGCGAAGCAAATTTATCGTATGATCTTTCAATAGGGTATTCATCGATTTCGCAAATGCCGGTGAAAAGTATATTTCTCAAATATTATTCCTATAATTATTAATTACATTGATATTATTCCTGAAATGTGATACTATATCCGTGAAGAACCGTGCTGATATTGGGAGGTGTTCCGGATGGAATACATGAAGCTTTCGGAGGCCGCGGAAAAATGGGGGCTTACGTCACGGCGTGTCCGTATTCTCTGTGCTGAAAACAGGATTGACGGCGTTATCCGCCGGGGAAAACTATACATGATTCCTGTCGGGACGCCACGGCCAGCGGACGGACGCAGACTGCGGAAACTGCGGAACGACAAACAATCCGATTTGATTCGTTCCATTGAAGCGAAAAAGGCCGAACTGAATCGTCGGCGTCCGCTTACCCCGGGCGAGGTGAAAAAGCTGAACGAGCAGTTTATGATCGAGTACACGCACGATTCCACCGCCATTGAAGGCAATACCCTTACGCTTCGGGAAACGGCGCTTGTTCTGGAAGGAATGACCATCGACCAGAAACCGTTGAAGGACCATCTGGAGGCTGTCGGCCACAAGGACGCCTTTCTGTATATTGAAGAAATTGCAAAACAGGATGTACCGCTGAACGAATCTGTCATCAAACAGATTCATACTCTTGTGCTGATGAATTCCGCAGAAGACCGAGGAATCTACCGCCGGATCCCGGTTGTGATCAGCGGAGCATATACAACACCGGTTCAGCCGTATCTGATTGAAGAAAAGATGAATGAATTGCTCTTGCAGAACGGAATCCGCAAACAGACGATGCATCCCATTAAGCGTATTGCCCAATTTCATCTGGAGTTTGAGGGGATCCATCCGTTTATTGATGGAAACGGCAGAACGGGTCGGTTGATTATGAATCTGGACCTGATTCGCAACGGTTTCCCCGCGATCAATATCAAATTTGCAGATCGAAAGAAATACTATGATGCTTTCGACGCGTTTTATCGTGACAAAAATGCCAACGCCATGACGGAGCTAATCGCGGGCTACATTTCGGAACGATTGGATATGTTCCTGTCCATTCTGGAATAATCTTTTCAGCATCGTTATGATCGCCCACATTTTACAGCCATGTTGCAGAAGGAGTAAAGCGTACTTCTTCTGCTTCTTTTTTTGTTTATCACAATGAGCGCTATTTGGAAAATCAACCATGGCACATGTCATCTGACATATATAAAACCTTTTTAGACCTTTTTATTTACAACAACGCCAATTGCAACTGCTTATACCCGATTCAGTACTTGTTTCTGTAAGACGATCATCGTTTTGCAGTGATGACGGTTTTGTCTAGATGCTGTTCTCTCTTGGCGCTTACAGGTTTACTTCGCGCCATCTGCTTTTGCAATATTTAATTCACGATATTCCATGGGAGTGTACCCGGTCAGCTTTTTAAAAATTTGGGTAAAATATTTGGCATCTTTATATCCGATTTGGTTCGCGATTTCATAACTCTTTAAATTGGGCTGATCAATTAAAAGCTGTTTTGCATGTTCCACCCTCACTTGCACTAAATAATCTGAAAATCCGTATCCGGTTTGCTGCTTGAACAGGGAGGAAAAATAGCTTGGGTTCATATAAACTGCCTTGGCCAGATTCTGAAGCGATAAAGTATCATTGTAATTTTGCTCTATGTAGTCGATTGCCATTTTTACCACTTTACGAATGTTTTTATGATCGTAGCCGCCATCTGTTAAATCGGGAGCAGATTCGGCTTTACATAACGTCTTAAGCCGCTTTATTTCCTCGAACAAATCGTGTTCCTGCCGCTTCCGGTCTCTGTCGGCTTCAAGCTTATTCTGAACTTTCGTCAACAGGGCAATCAATTCTTCCGGCTTGGTGGGTTTCAGCAGATAATCCTCCACGCCTTGCTGCAGAGCATTCCTAGCCAAATTGAATTCGGCATATCCACTTATAATGATAACCGCGATGTCGGATGACAGTTTCTTAAAGCGTTTTGCGAGCTCAATTCCGTCCATGCCCGGCATTTTCACGTCGGTGATAACAATGTCGGGAAGCTCCTGTTTGGCCTTTTCAATTGCAATGTAACCGTCTTCCGCCTCCGCAATCACAGTCCAGCCTTTATCAGCACGCTGTATAATGGTCCGGATTCCCTTGCGAATCAATGGTTCATCGTCCGCTATTAGAATTTTCATTGGACAGCAGTTCCTCCTTTATGATTGGAATTACAACCGTTATAGTGGTGCCTTTCCCCTTTTTGCTGGAAACAGCTGCACCGTATTCGGTACCATAAAACATTTTTATCCGCCGGTTAACATTTGCGATTCCCAGCTTAGTATGTTTGCCTTTGCTTTTTAGAGTGGGACTGTCCGAAGAAATCAGTTCCAATTCCTGCTCCGTCATCCCCACTCCATCGTCGCTGACGGTGATCTTCAGCCGATTGTTTGCAAAGCAACTGCAAATCACGATGTGTCCGGGCCCTCTTTTCTCCTCTATTCCATGCACCAAAGCATTTTCAACAAAAGGCTGAATTAAGAATTTCAATATCTTACAATTTCGGGTTTCCGCATCAATTTTCAGTTCATAGCTCAGCCGATCGCCGAATCTTGATTTCTGAATAAACAAATAATTTTCTATTTGGACAATTTCATCCTGAAGCAAAACAATATTGTCTTTCGTCTGAATGTTATATCGTAGAATATCCGCCAAAGCGCAGACTAGTTTACTGGACTCATATTCCTCATCAATAATCAAAAGGCAGTTAATGGTGTCCAGCGTATTATATAAGAAATGCGGATTGATCTGGGCCTGCAGTGCTTTAAATTCCGCTTCCTTTTCACGAAGTTCTTCTTCATACACCTGCGCGATCAATTGCTTCAGCTTTTGAAGCATATTGTTAAACCCATTGCTTAATTCAGCGGTTTCGACAAACCCAGGGTTCTGTATGTTAACAGAAAGCTGTCCATGCTCCACCTCGTTCATTGCCTTGCGGAGCTCGTTGATTGGCCGCGTAATATAGGAAACACACACCACGGAAAGAATAATGGAGCCAATCAGCCCTACCAAACCAATAAAGATGATAAGCATTTGATTGTAAAATACCTTGTAGGTTATTTCTGCAATCGGCGTCATTTCAACCAGGGTAGTCCCGTTGCCGGTGGAAGCCTGATAGGTAACACGCAGGTTTTTAAGATCATAGTGGCTTGATATGTTCCCGACTTTATCCTGCGCTTCACCGCTCTCGTTGGAAAAATCCAATTTTTCCCCGATGTACTGTGGGTCTGAACTGCTGAAAACAAGATTATTTTTATCGACCAAATAGAAAACCCGATCTTTATTCATCGTGTCATTGGCAAGCAATTCATCCATCAGAGAACTCTTTATGCTTAAAACCAATACACCGATTCGATTCATCGTTCTCGTGTCCACGATTTGTCGAATCATGGTAAACAATTTCGTGGAATTTGACTTATCGTATGTAAGCAGCCAATCGACATTGCTGTTTGTTTTAATTAATGAAGCGACGGCGTCTTGAACCATTCTTCCATCCGATGTGGGCTGATGCGCAATACTGTTGCCAATATATACACCCTGGTAGTCATAGCCGTAATATTTTCCGTCGCTAAACCCAACAGCTAAAGAATAAATTTCCGGTGTGGTTATTTGGATACTGTTTAAAACCGTATTCAGCTTGCTTGCCTTGTCATATTCATCCCAAGGAAACGAACCGGGACGACTGCTGTTTGGTGAGCTTCCGTCCAACAAATATTGCTGCTTCTGTGAATCGAAAACAACCGTGCGCGCAATCAATTCGATCCGGTTAAACAGCGCATTCATATCCTCGTTCGCCTGTGTAATGGTATTCAGTGAGTCGTTTTTTACATCGTCCAAAAGTAGATTGGTGACAACGATAAGATTTACGACAACAATGGCAAGCACAAGGAAGCCAATCAGAACGGAGTTTCCCACAGTCACAAAAGTCCGAAAGGTTTTAATCCTTTTCATATTCCCTCCAGAATGAATGTAAAGCGTCGCTTTGAATTTGTGCTAAGTGTAGCATAAACCCTGCTCTTTTTAAAGGCCGGAGTAGCGCATAACCGGCTTTACGCGGAAACGTACAAATATTTTCGACCAATTCTAAAGCCTCTCTACTTTCACGAAGAGTATAAACAGTATACAATTGAAGCGTCGTTAAAACAGCACGGCTGTAAAATCGTTACATCAAGATTGTGGGAGGAATGTACCTATGAGAAAAAAGGCTAGCGCGTTGATCTGTCTTCTGTTAGCCGGTTCCCTTATCATGTCTGCCTGCGGAAGCACGGGCACCGCACAGGGTACGGCACAGAGTGGCACCGCACAGAGTGGCACGGCTGCCCAGGGGAAAACGGAAATCTCAGTTATTGTAGCAACTGGCTATAAGGATTACTTTGAAAACGTGTTGTTAAAAGCCTGTGCAAAAAAATATCCCGAACTGACGGTAAAGATGACGTATAATAGTGATCCGACGCCCATTATCCAGCAACAGTTGGCGGCCGGCGGCGGTCCGGACGTCATTACAACCCAGGGGACAACGGCACTGACCGACTATGCAAGGACCAACCATGTCATCTCGCTTGAAGACTACGCAAAAAAATACAATTGGAAAAAGGCTTTTTCCGAATGGGCATACGTTCCGGTAAGTTATAACAATCAGCTTTACGGGCTTCCTGGAAAACTGGACAGCGAATTTGTGTATTATAATAAAGACATGTTCGCCAAAAACAACTGGAAAATCCCAAAGACCTATGAAGAGCTGACGGCCTTGTGTGATAGTATTCAAAAAAAGAATACTATTCCTTTTGCTTTCGGTAATTCCGATTATAAGTACGGCAATGAGTGGTGGTGGTCTCTGGCATTTGATTCCACGCTGAGCCCCGCGAAGCTTAGGGACGTTTTAAGCGGAAAGGTCGCATGGAACTCTGCGGATCCGACGGAAGCCATGTCCAAAATGCTGAACCTTTATCAGAAAGGCTATATCAAC
>JAEWBE010000050.1 GCA_023391275.1 Bacillota bacterium
ACCGGAGACAATCACGACGGTCGGGGCACCGTAAAAAGGCTTCGCATTCGGGTTCCCAAATGTCTGAGCGGCTGCCTTCGTAATTTTATCCAGCAAGGAAGCGCTTTGAATTACAGTCAGGTGAACATTTTCGTAAGCGCCCATGCCGACCGGGGCCGCACAGCCCGCGCAAAGTACCGTGTCCAATTCCTTGTCTGAAATCTGCTTTGGCTGATAGCCCCGTGTTGATTTACGCATGAGTGTCGTTTTTAGAGTTTCCATTGCATTAATCTCCTTTTATATTTTAATGATTTTCTGTACTAATACCCTTCACTCTGACAATTAAGCCCAGGCCGTATCTGAAATGAACAAGACTTCTGTTTTTTCAGATAAAACCTAGCATAGCCATTATACTTTTCTGTTTAGAAAAAACAAGTACGTTAATTTTCAATACCAGGTATGTTATAGGATACCTAGGAAACTGGAATTAAAAAATGTGGCTGTCTACAGAATTTTTCTGTAATGGGAAAAGATATTCTTGCCATAACAGGAACTGCCCCATGGATGCATATATTTGTTGAGGGGGCTGTTTTATCATGAAATTTCTGATTTTGACCAGGCAAAGGTTATTGACCGGGCTTTGCTGCTTTGTTGCCGGCGTACTTGCAGTCTTTATCACGCTGCAGGGAGTAACGGCAATTACGGCGTCTGAAATGAAGCAGCTCAATCCGATTTGCAGCGTGAAAACAGATGAAAAAAAAATAGCGATTTCTTTTGACACGGACTGGGACGACCGGGAAACGGAAAAACTGATCGAAGTTTTAAGAAGATACAGTGTGAAGGCGTCTTTTTTTGTAGTGGGCGCATGGGTGGATAAATATCCGGGCTCTGTAAAATCAATTGCGGCCGCGGGCCATGAGGTCTGTAATCAGTCAAATACACATCCTCACATGCCCAAGCTTTCCCGTGCGGAAATGCAGGCGCAGATTATGGATTGCAATCGGAAAATTCAAAAGATTACGGGCATCAGCCCCGCCTTGTTTCGTCCGCCTTACGGGGACTGCAGCAGCAATCTGGTTGAAGCAGCGCAATCTATGCAAATGTATTGCGTCATGTGGGATATTGACAGTTTTGACTGGAAAAATCCGACGCCCGGGCAAATTGCGGAACGCGTGACCTCCCAGGTGAAGCCGGGTTCCATTGTTCTTTTCCATAACGGCGCGCTGAATACCGTGACCGCGCTGCCCGATATACTTGGGACGCTGCAAACACAGGGCTATTCGATTGTACCGGTTTCTCAGCTGATTTATAAGGACCATTATTCGGTGGATCGTTCGGGTATGCAAATAAAAAATTAACGGCGTTGAAAACGTGATATTTATAGAGTATCATAGAGCTGTATCATAACGGAATGAAGGAGTGCTCGTATGGCCAGAATAATGGATATCCGCAAATGCACAAGAGCGGTTCGTGTAAGCAATAAAACAGTAATGGATATTAATTCCAATGAAAAATATTTTTCGATGTGGATTCATACTGCGGGGCAGGAAAACGGTCTTGAAACATGCCCGCTCAGCATACAGCTTGATGTGCAGATGGCCGCGCGCCTGCGCGACTATCTGAACGATTTTATTGCTCAATAAGTTTTTTAAATCTACATATTTCCGATGTTAAAGCAAATAATGTTTTTATCATTTGGGAGAGCGAAGTAAAAAAATGACAAACATTATTTTATGTGGAAAAGCAAGCGATACCTCTATCAGCGACGCCCTGCTGCCCGCCCTGGCCAGATATGGAAAGGTGCGGTATTACAGCCCGCAGCGCCTTGCCTGCTTTGGTGGTGAAACACCGGAATTCTCAATTTTTGACTGTGAAAAAATTCCGTATATCGAATTGGAGAACGGCATTCTGCTGTTTAAGAACAGTTTTGATTCGTCGGATCAAATTTGTGTGCCCGGCGGATTTTCCTGCGTGCTTGAAGCAAAAAATTTGCATGCGGCAGCCATGCTGCAGGGTACGGACGCGGCGGCGATTACCTGTGGAACAAGTCCCAAAGATACTATCAGCATCGCCGGCCTTGACGAGACCAATGCTGCCTTGAGCCTTCAGCGCAGCATTATTACGGTTGAAGGGTCTATTTTGGAACCACATGATTTTACGGTCACTCTGTCTTCCGAGCTTGGGCCGCACCGAATTCTGGCGGTCTGCGCTGTTTTGTTAATTTCAGGCATTGATTCTTCCGGCGGTTACATCATTTAGCATGAAAAAATTAACACTCATAAAACACACTCCCGGTACGCAAAATACAATTGCAAACGCAAATCAATTGTATCAATAAAATTATTTTAAGGAGTGTTGTATTTATGTCTTCGAGTAGTAAACATGTAGTTCCCGAGGCTCGCACCGGTCTTGATAAGTTTAAGATGGAAGCCGCTTCTGAAGTCGGCGTAAACTTAAAGCAGGGTTACAACGGAGATTTGACATCTAGAGAAGCCGGATCAGTCGGCGGCCAGATGGTCAAAAAGATGATTCAAAGTTACGAGGAAGGCCTGAAATAAGCTTTCTGCAGTTCGAGCGTCATGCCGCAAGGCGTGGCGCTCCTTTTGTTTTTTTAGCGTTCAACTTTCATAATCTTCTATAATACTGTTCAGCTTCTCCGTGCTGTAAACCGTAATTCCTTCCTTCAAAAGCGCCTGGTCTGCTTCGGGCAGCGAGGCCACGTCAACGTCGATTTCCTGGTAGGGTACATTTTCCTGGTTATAAAACACACCTATTTTGCCTTCATACTCCTTTACCGTATAAATATCGGTTTTGCTTGCCATCGCGTTAATTTCGCTGCTTTCTTGACTTGACGGCGTAATTGCTGTAGAATTATACAATATATTTGAGCTTGAGGATTCCGGCGCGGGATTTGTTTGTTTTCGCGGATATCCTAAATACAGCAATATCACAATGAATGCAAGTACAGCCAGCAGCACCACAATAAGTCTTTTCAAACGATATCACCTCGGTGTTATTATTTGAAAATTTTGGTAATTTATTCAGTTTTGGGACAGATTTATACAGAATAAACCATCAGGGAGGTGGCATTCGATGAGAAAAACCGATATTAATAAGTATGGCGGTTCAAAAAACAGAGAAAAGGACTCTGCGGTTACAACAATAAAGTCGGTTGGAAAGATCGCTTTTAAAGCTTTTCTTACTTTTTTTACCATCCTTATCATTACCGGTATCATCGTCTCCGTTTCATTGGTTTCATTTATTCTCAGCATGAAAGATGAATCAATGAATTATGACTTGCACAAGCTTCAGCTAAATTACACCAGCTTTATTTATGTAAATGGGCCGAACGATGACAGCGCAAACCCGGTAAAGGATCAAAGCCTCTATAGCGTCGAAAACAGGGTATGGGTGGACTACGATAAAATCCCCCAAACAATGAAAGATGCAATTGTTGCGATTGAGGACAAGCGTTACTGGGAACATAAGGGTGTGGATTGGCGCAGAACGTTTGGCGCCGTGACCCAGTTGTTTTATCAGGGCGGCAGCTATGGCGGTTCAACGATTACGCAGCAGCTTATAAAAAACGTAACAGGCGAAAATGATGTGAGCCTTACCAGAAAAGTGAAAGAAATTTTTCGTGCCCTCAACTTGGAAAAACAATACTCCAAAGAGGAAATTCTGGCTGCTTACCTGAATGTGGTTCCCTTTGGCAGCGGCTGCAACGGGGTACAGGCCGCGGCAAATCTGTATTTTGATAAAAATATACAGGATTGCGATATTGCCGAGTGTGCCGCGATTGCAGGAATTACCCAAAATCCGACAAAGTACTCTCCTCTGGTTCATCCCGAACAGAATAAGGTGCGCCAGCAAACAGTTTTGACGGAAATGCATGATCAGGGTAAGATTACCGATGCTGAATTTAAGGCGGCAATGACGGAATCGGAACATATGAAATTTGTAGGCAGGCAGGCGGACAACGTAGTAGACAATGTTCCGATCTGGAACTGGTACGTCGACAGCCTGTTTGAGGATGTAAAAAACGGACTGATGGCGGCTTATAACTGTTCCAGCGATAAGGCTGTCGATATGATCTACCATGACGGTCTAAAAATTTATGCCGCCATGGATACCAGTCTGCAGTCGATTGCGGAAAATACTTTTAAATCCGATACTGCGTTTGGGAACAGTAAAAAGCTGCAGGCCGGGTATCTGGCGATGGATTATTCCGGCCGGGTGCTTGCGACGGTGGGCGGCCGGGGCGCAAAAACAAGCAACCGTATCTGGAGCAACGCGACCGACGCCAAACGCCAGCCCGGTTCCACCATCAAGCCGCTGGCTGTTTACGGCCCGGCGATTCAATCCGGTAAATATTATTATTCTGCCCTTGTAAATGATAATCCGCTGCCGAACTGGTTCAGCGACGGAAGTGCCGGCCCGAAAAACTGGGGCCCGGGCAATACAAGCGGAAAATATTGGGGAATGGTACCAATCGAGTTTGCATTGGAGCGTTCGCTTAATGCCGCCGCGGCGCAAACCGGCAATGCGATTACACCAAACACCAGTTTTACCTTTTTAAAAGAAAAACTTGATTTTACCAGTCTGCTTCCGGCGGATAACAACCGCGCGCCAATGGCAATCGGCGGTCTCAGCGAAGGCGTTACCGTTCGTGAAATGACGGCGGGCTATCAGATGTTTGCAAATGGCGGTAAATATTATAAGCCCTATACTTTTTATCATGTGGACGACCACGACGGAAATGTAATTTTAGATAATCGGAAAGAAATTTCCAAACAGGCGATCAGCTCCGTTACCGCTTCCGTAATGCATCATCTTTTAAACGATGTCATTACCGGAACAAACGGTACCGGTCGCGGCGCCGCCATCAGCGGCTGGGAAGTATTCGGTAAAACCGGTACCACTAATGAAAATAAAGACAGTTGGTTTGTCGGCGGAACGCCCTATGCCGTGGCGGGTATCTGGACCGGTTACTCTACGCCGACCTCTTTGTCCACAGTGGAGCAAGGGTACTCCAAGTCAGTCTGGAAGAGCATTATGACTCAGTATTTAAAAAATAAGGAAAAGATTAAATTTACCTATGATCCGAATGTTGTCTCAGCCTCCTACTGTACAGTGACCGGTTTGCTGGCTAATCCGGAAACCGACAAGGATACAAGAACCGGCTGGTATGATAAAAACAAGATGCCGGCGGTGTGCGACGGGCTTCATGCCGGTTCAAGTTCTTCCGCTGTTTCGGGAGTTGGAGCGTCGAGCCAGTCTGCTTCTTCAAACATTTCCAGTCAGAACGAATCGTCCGAAATTCCGCAGGAATCCGCGGAAACCCACGTTCCCTCTTCGGCTGTTGAGTCCCGCCCCTCTTCCGAGGCAAGTTCAAGTCCGCAGAATTCGGAACCGACCACACATTCCATCGGTCCCGAGTAATAAATCCGGACGGAGCGAAGATGCAGATGCCGTTTTTGGTGTCTGCATTCTGTTTAAATTAGAGTTGAATGTTACACTGAAACGTGGTAAACTGTTAAAGTGTTTATAGCATTTTTTTGCAGGATGAGTAGAATAATTAAGGGGTGTATCATATGGTAGAAATAGCCGTTATGGGCTACGGCGTAGTTGGCTCGGGAGTGGTAGAGGTTTTGACCGAGCACACCGATAATATAGCCAAACGCGCCAAAGAGCAGATTGATATTAAGTATATATTGGATTTGCGTGA
>JAEWBE010000060.1 GCA_023391275.1 Bacillota bacterium
TCCACGCACCCACGAGGGGTGCGACGAAAGCCAATTAATTAATAAGCCGTTGCCGTTTTATTTCAATCCACGCACCCACGAGGGGTGCGACGGTGGGGGTGATCTGATTGATTGAGGTAATACACAATTTCAATCCACGCACCCACGAGGGGTGCGACCACTCCTTTTTTAATATGCCGCTTAGTTCTTAGTATTTCAATCCACGCACCCACGAGGGGTGCGACCTGCTCCAACATTGCCGGGTATTGATTCGGATTACTGATTTCAATCCACGCACCCACGAGGGGTGCGACTTCGGCGTCCTGTAAGCTATCCATTTGATTTTATATTTCAATCCACGCACCCACGAGGGGTGCGACCCAACCAAGCCTTCCGAGAGATCCCAACCGTTTAATTTCAATCCACGCACCCACGAGGGGTGCGACCGAAAGCTAAAGTGTATCCGAACGGTCAGCATAATTTCAATCCACGCACCCACGAGGGGTGCGACACGAGTACAATGTTGTTCTTGAAAATCCTGACCGATTTCAATCCACGCACCCACGAGGGGTGCGACCCAAGGAGGTTATTTTTTTACCATAGAAAAGCACGATTTCAATCCACGCACCCACGAGGGGTGCGACCCAACCAAGCCTTCCGAGAGATCCCAACCATTCAATTTCAATCCACGCACCCACGAGGGGTGCGACCATTCATTTCAATCGATTTATTTCCCTCAATAAGATTTCAATCCACGCACCCACGAGGGGTGCGACGCTTGCACTTGCCGTTGTCAACTGGATTGTTATATTTCAATCCACGCACCCACGAGGGGTGCGACAAAGAAATTATCAGATCACACGCAGAATCAAAAGATTTCAATCCACGCACCCACGAGGGGTGCGACTATGTAAAACACCAGAAGCGATATAGTAACAAGATTTCAATCCACGCACCCACGAGGGGTGCGACCCAAAACCGAAAAATATGGATAACGACGTTAGATTTCAATCCACGCACCCACGAGGGGTGCGACAAATTCACAACAAGGACAATAAGGCATTTCAGGTATTTCAATCCACGCACCCACGAGGGGTGCGACGCGTAATTTGAAATTGCCTACTCTCTCCCCTCATATTTCAATCCACGCACCCACGAGGGGTGCGACAGCAAAATTAGACAAGACATGGGTTCCTCTTCCGTTGTTTTACCGAATTCGGGCTGAAAGTTTCCCTATAAAGGTGAACTTTATGTAATTAGCATCAATAATATTTCTTTTGGGATATTATAAGACTATTATATCAGTGCGAATCTCCCGTCGATTCAATGTGCACTTGCCACTCGCACTTAAACCATCAAAAGTCCTTCAACGTCATACGACGGTTTTGCGCCAATGTGTTCAACTCTGTTTTTGTAATTGTTTCCTAAATAATAAAACCGCAGGCTGTCATGCTCCTTATCAATGAGCGCTTCCAGCTTATACTGAACTTCCCTGCATTTAGCTGAGTCCAGCACACACTCAAACACGGAATTTTGTACGCGCTGCCCGTAATTGACACATACCTTCGCTACTTTACGAAGCCGTTTCTTCCCCGCGGCAGTCTCGGTATTCACATCATATGTTATCAGGACAAGCATTCGATTTTCCCCTTTTAAAAATTATTTCCACAGAAATGGAGGATACTCATCCAGATCGCCGCGAATGGACCGTGCCAAGAGCATTGCCTGCACATAAGGTGCAAGTCCCCATTCAATTTTCTCCCCGAGGAACGGATGGGTGATTACTTCCTGTTTCTTAGACTGCCAAGCCGCCAAGACCGCTTTTCTTGTGTCATCGTCCATAAGGACGGCTCCGTCTTCTTTTTTGAGGAATCCGCCGCCATGAATGATTCGTTTATTTATAAGAGACAGTACAAAACGATCTGCATAAACAGAGCGGAATTCCTCCATTAAATCCAGCGCCAGCGAAATTCTTCCCGGGCGGTCACGGTGCATAAATCCCACATAGGGATCAAGTCCAACCGTTTCCAGAGCGGCCGCCGCGTCATGTGCAAGCAGGGTATAGGCAAAGGACAGCAGCGCATTTGTATTATCCAGAGGCGGACGTTTATTGCGGCCGATAAAGCAGAAGGAATCTTTTTGCTGTAAAATAAGGTCATTCAGAACCCCGAAATATTGCGTAGCGGCCTCTCCCTCGTATCCGCGCAGCCGATCCAGAGTTTGACTCTGCATTACGAGTTTCAGTGAATCGGAAAGGTTTTGGGACGCCAGTTTGATTTTATCCACATCAACGCACAGCGCATGATCCCTTGTTGCTCTTTCAATCATCCATCTGGAATTATACAGTTTGCCGATAATAAAATTTCGGGCAATTTGTGTGCTTTCATCCTCACTTTGAGAAATTGCATACTGCTGCTTGCGCAGGGTAACATTTCCCCTTACTTCGCCGACAACCCGTGCCAGAAAATGGCCGCTCTGTGTCATAAAACTCAGTGCAATGCTGTGCTTCGCGCACGCTCCCATCAGGGCCGGGCTGGCTCCGGTATAGCCAAAAGTAACAATGCTTTCAAGGTTATGCAGAGGCAGTCGGGCTGCCTCTGCTTCCTCCTTTAAAACTACAATATTCTCACCGTCCAGTGACAGATATGCGTCAGGAGAGGTAACATACAGCGTATTCAGGAGTTTTCGCACGTTGTCACCTCCTGCACGGAATCATGAATATAACGTGATACGGATTTATTCCTGCACAGCTTCGGCATGCAAAACTCCGCAAGGGAACAGGCTCTGCAGCTTTTTGTGGGCTGAACCTTCGGCGTGTAACGCCTTTGGTACAATTCATGCATTTCAAGAAGCATTTCTTTCACCTTTTCGCGGAGTTCATCATCCAGTTTCACCTTTGCACGATGGTTGGTTTCCCCATAAAACAGATAACCTTCTTTGATTTCGCATGCAAGCATCTCTTCCAGACACATTGCCTGCGCACAAAGCTGAAGGTTATCGCAGTCGTTCTCCTTCGGGCCGCCGTGTTTATATTCGACTGGGACAGGAATCCACAGCCCGTCCCGGCCAAATATAGAAACTCCATGGGGAGATCGATGGAATTCTACAATATCGCATGCTCCGTTAATGCCAAGTATCCTCGAAAAAACCGGCATTCCTCTGGAGATGATGACATCTCCGCGCTTTTCCGCAAAGTACGGATCGTGCGCCTTATCATGAAGATATTCCCCTTCCACCGTACGCAAATTCTCCTGCCAGCACTGCTCAATATGGATCAGCGCCCACTGCCGTCTGCAAAAAGCAAAATGCTGAATGCCGGAAAGGCTCAGAAAATCTTCTTCGTTGTATTCCATGGGTTATATCATTCTGATCATGGTCACGCCGGCCGGAATCGCCTGCTCATCGATCGTGACCAAATAATCACCGTATGTCCTAGGGACTGTTCCCTCCAGCTTCTTTTTTACGGACACCGTATCAAAAAGCTTGTACGACTGCGTATTGCCCAAAGCCGTGTCGTGCTTGAAAACGATCAGCTCGCGCACCGCCATTTTCCCCCGTGCGGCAGAATGGTCATATTCAAACATATTGATAATGGCTTCCCACAAAAGCGCCAAATCATCCTCGGAAAATTTGGTCACCTTTTGTGCCAGATTGGCAGACACATAGCCTTCCGCTTTATAAAGCGCATAGGGCACAATGTATTTTCTGCCCATTTCCGTTTCTTTTTTCTTCGCGTCTTCCTCCGTTGTAATTGCTACGCGTGTGATGGTCACCTCCTGCGGGACAATGGGGTCGATGCTGCGTGCGAACCCAAGCTGAACCGGCCCCCGAACCTGCCCACAGTTCAGCTTTGCCTTTACAAAGGTGGTCATGACCGCGCCGAAAGTACGGATGTCATAAAAATTTTCACACATAAAATCACGGATTTTCGTATCAATGTCACTTTTGCTGTCCTGTGCCTTCGCGGCATCGACGCCAAAATAATCAAGCGCTGTTTTATCGCTGGTATTGAGCGCAACATTATCTTTTATGTAGATTTTATAACCTTTTTCATCTTCTTTTACCGTTTCCACATAATTTCGGATTTTGCGTTTCAGGCAGACATCCGTAACAATTCCGTAGTTTGTCTCAGGGTCGATCCGCGGCATATTGCCCGCGTCCGGGTCGCCGTTTGGGTTGCCGTTTTCCACGTCAAACAGGATTGTAAACTCGTAACGGTTTTTAATTGCTTCACTCATCTTGATTACTTCCCTTCAAATTAATGTTTTGTAAAAAAGCTTGTCCGCTGCTGATAATATCCAAGAATAAAAAGCCCCTGTTCTTCAAGCGTAAGGTGCGCAGGAAATGGCGTTTTCTCCACATTCAAACGCCCCAGCAAATCTCCGGTCATTTTTTCGAACCTGAGCCCGTATTCTGCTTTGGAAACATGGTGGCCCGACAGCTTCAACAAGGTTGGAAAAACGCTGCCGGGTGTGGCACAGGCGGAAGTGAAAAATCGGTCCTTCATAGTTGAACTCCCGTTTGCTTCCTCCTGCGCTTTTTCCAAAACTGCAAACAGTCTGCCCAGAACATACGCTTTGTTGTCACTTTGCTCATTCAACGCCACTGATAAAACCTCCTTAAATAGATCCTTTCTTGTCAGGCAGGCTTTGATGCCCGCCGCTTTTCCATAGGTTACTTCCCGCTCCGCCTTTACCCGCAGTAATAAAGTCTGGTACAGGATTGCGGGATACGCTGCCCCGGTTAAAATACTGCGCATCACGGCGCCTTCAAGCAGCGGCGAGGCCGTTTTTTCTTTTGCATTCGGTGAAACGGTTTCCGAAAGCAGCTTCCAAGGCGGAATCGTCTCCCGCTCACCTGCAAACTGTTTTTGAACGCGCATATTCTCATAATGCTGTGTGACTTTTTTCAAAAATCCGCCGAAATTATCCCGGATAAAGAAACGAACGGAAAGTCTGGCCGCGTTAGGCGATAACCCTAAAATATAAAAACCGACATTTTCATCGGCGCCCTCAAATGGCTGCGCCGGCAGTCCTGACGCCATTTTCTTCATGTAGTCTCTTACAAGGATTTCAGTTTTTTCATCCCTGCGCAGTGTGTTATCGTCTTTCTTCCCCTCATCGGGAGGATTTAAAAACATGGAAAAGAATGCATTATACTGCGGATTGGACGTTTCCGCCCAAAATACCACCGTGGTATCCCCTATGCTAAATCGGTTATTTGGATTCGCGAGAAGATAATTCAAGGCGGTGCCGTAAGCAAAAGCGGCATACTTCCCCACCGGAGCGTTAAGTCCCTGCCCATCGTCCCGCCCGTAGGACTCATAGGCTTTCGCATTAAAGGAAACGATGGCCGCACCCATCGCCTGCGCGCCCCGAACCCCTTTCAGATTGGGGTGGAGCCTTGCAATTTCACAGATTTCCCCGGTCACCAGGCACTGCATTTTTTCGCCGGAATTCTCCGCACTACTGATGTAATTTTCCCATGCCCTTTTCATCTCCGGATTTTTATGTAAGTACCCGCCGCCGTCCAGTTTGAATACAAGATTGGCTCCCTTTGAAATTTCTTCAAGATATGGGGCCAGCACTGAATTTTCCGCCGCTTTGTCACAGTCCCACTTCTGAACAAAATTGACGATAGCCGACGCTTCGTCACAGGAAACACCGTCTAAAACCTGTTCATGAAGCTGTTGAAACGCTTCAAAGCACTGCTTTGCGCGTTCAGGTTTCCCTTTGTTGTCGATTCCAAATACGTAGGAAGAATTATCACACAGAAAATTGGCCCTGATTCCAACGGATCTTTTACTTTGTTCGGGGATCAGCATGGCCTGTGGAACCTCAACCGTTTTCTTGCCTCGCTGCACCGTTTGCCGAAGCGGAATGATCCCTTGCAGTGCCCCGTCGGCAGATAGCGTAAGCGCGTAGGAAACATTTGCCGAACTGTAGCCCAGGGGGGCGATTCCGCTTTCCTCATCGCTGCTGAGTATGCTGTAATACCGCTCTAACGCCTGTAAAATCATCAGATCACCTCCTGATTTCTGCGTTGGCAAGGTCAATCACGCCGTCTTTCATAACTGCCCGAAAAAACACAGGCTTGATACTGCGCATGTCGGAGTAATCCATATCGTAAAGCATCCAGCCGAAATCTTTTTCGCCCTTTTGTTCCGGTGGAACAAAATCCTCCTCCGCCAGACGGAATGAAACCGGGAACTCCCTGCATCCGAAATAAGGATGGTGGAATGTTTCTCCGTTTCGCATCCTGCGCGTTGCCATTGCGTAAAATTTTTCTTCGCTATCCCGTTCACCGGCCTTGTCCGTCATTTCAAAGTGCGCTTCAATGCAGTAATGGACATCCTTTAAAATCATGGAGGCGCGCAGCTGCCTGTCTTTTGCCGTATTAAGGTATAATTGCCTGTCCCCGCTGAGCATTGCCCGTTTTACGCTGGGAGCCAGAATTTTTGTGCTCACCTCATTTCTTCGTATATTGGTAAATGTGATTGGATTATAAACATAGATTTTATCTATAATCCACCTGATTGCCGGCTTAAAAAGGATCGCCTCCAGTATCCCCCTGGCCGCCGAAGGGGTGATAACATCGTAGCTTACCCGTTCCGCTTTAAATTCCGGACGCGTAAAAAGGGCATATGGCCCCTCTACGTCCAGCCGAATTCCGTATCCCATGCCAACATCTCACTTTCTTATTTATTTTTTAATTTTCTCACGCTCAGGTGAACCCCTATGTTTTACAGGAAGATAGCCTCCCCGGTTTGCAGCACGGTATTGAGCCCCGTATCGGGCGAGTATTGAGCCGCATCGGCAAGAACCGCCGTTTCCTCAAAAATCGGCTTTATGACAGAGCTTTTTAATAAAGCGGCATACTGATATTCATAAACACTGACGGTATAAGGCTGCAATGCGCGTAAAGCACCCTTTGGACTCTCGGCAAATTGAAGCTGTTGGATTAATTCTTCCGCTTTCGCATCATAGGGGATAATAACAGTTTTGGTGTTGTTTTCTATCAGCTGAAATTCCTGTTCAATATCCCGAAACGGAATGCTGCCCGTCTTTTCACAGCGTTTCAACATATCCATGATTCCCTTTGCATCCAACCCGCCTTCATATTGATACAACTCCGAAAAAAAGGCTTTGATAGCCTGCGGCGACATGATATCGTCGTAATTGCGCATAATTTCCTCTGTTACGCTGATCGGCCGTTTTAAGGATGCCGGCATACGTCTGGTATAATCCTCTTCCGGTGTGAAAAGATGAACCAGACCCAGAGAAGACCCTTTGCCTTCCCGGTTGCATCTGCCTGCCGCCTGAATAATTTCATCCAAACCCGCCATGGAACGATATAAAACCGGAAAATCCACATCAACTCCGGCCTCGATGATTTGTGTGGAAACGACCCGGCAGGGCAACCCTTTTACAAGCCGCTGTTTAATCTGCGAAATAACTTTGCTTCGGTGCCTTGGGCACATAAGCGCCGACAAATGAAAATCTCCCTCCCCCTTCAGCAGTTTAAATAAGTCCTTCGCATGTTTTTTCGTATTCACAATACAGAGGACGGCATTGAGGGCATTGATTTCCTCCGCGAGCATCTCATTGGTCAGGCCGCCGCGCTTCACAATTTCCGTTCGTTTGAAAAATTCATACAGCTGATTGGTTCCGTCAACAATTTCAGCGGAAGCCATGCCTTTCGGGAACACCTTCTGCAGCGCCGGCTGAGTCGCGCTGCAAAGAACCGCCGTACACCGGTAGTTTTTTACCAACTCGGCAATTGCGTAAACACAGGGCCTTAAATAATCAACAGGCAGCATCTGCGCTTCGTCAAATATGATTACGCTGTTCGCAATGTTATGTAATTTCCGGCATCGTGAAACCCGGCTTGCGAAAAGGCTCTCAAAAAACTGAACATTGGTGGTCACCACGACCGGCACATCCCAGTTTTCACTGGCGAGCTTCTGCCGCAGCCCGACCTCTTCATCATTCAATTGACTGAAGTCAAAGTTTGAATGGTGTTCCAGAACATTAACATCCCCTAAAACCTTCTTAAATTCTGCAGCGTTCTGTTCAATGATGCTGGTGTAGGGGATGACATAAATGATTCTGTCCATTTTATTTCTGCGCGCATGCTTCAGAGCAAACGCAAGTGAAGCAAATGTTTTTCCCCCGCCCGTCGGCACGGTAAGGGTAAACAGATTTCTGTCCTGTTCGGCCTTTTGAATGCATTGCTGTAAAATCTGCGTCCTTTTTTGATTTATTTCGCTTGCCGGATTTTCAAATTGCAGCAATTTGCGGTCAAGCAATTCACTCAGCTTTGCAATAGAGGCAAAATTACTCCGCTGAATTTTTCCCATGGACATAAACTTTTCAGTATCCAAAAAATCCGCATCCACAAGGCAAG
Source organism: Bacillota bacterium (assembly GCA_023391275.1). GTDB lineage: Bacteria > Bacillota > Clostridia > Oscillospirales > Acutalibacteraceae > Caproiciproducens. The sequence continues at coordinate 8,386 of JAEWBE010000060.1, forward strand.
AAAACAGCATACGAACCGCAAAGGAAACAGAAAAACCGGCATTGTCCACCGGAACGATTGGAATTTTCTGCGGCACCGGGTATTGATCGAAATCAAATTCGTCGCGATAAGACTGATACGGCTCAACCGTCCTTTTCATTCTGGCCCACAAGGAAGACTCCTCCTCCATGTCCGCCTGGCTTCCTCCATTGGGCAACCCGGAGTGATGCCCCGCGACACAATAAGCAAGCAAACTTCCGCATGGAAACCGCTGACTGATCATCTGCGCTCCTGCGGTGGAATGGTCGACATGATCGTTCTTTCCCTTAATATATGCCTGAAATCTGTCGGAGTACTTTCCCACATCGTGCGAAATTCCACACCAAAAAGCCAGTTTTTCAAAGCCGAACGGTTTTGCAAATTCCTCGCACAATTCGGCAGCCCCTTCAAGGTGCTCTTTCACGCTTTGCTCTTCGCCGGTTTCACGCAGATGGGCAATATACATTGACAAACGCCTCATTCCTAAATATATTATGATGCCACTATATCATATTATTTGTCCCTTAATTGGGACTGAGCACTATTTCCCGTAAAAAATATAATTCAACTTGAAATCTTATCTTCTATATTGCTTGATAATAACAATTTATTTATTATACCACTTATTCCATATTATTACATAAAATTACATTTTTATTTAGAATTATATTTCATCCTCTAAAACATAAAATTTAATTGTAAAATGATGTATCCGGGCCTGATTAAATACAAAAAGGCGCCGTGCAACCACGGCGCCTGAGATCAAGTATTCATTTAACATAGGGAATCAAGTCCCCGTATCCCTGCGCTTCCATCTCATCAACAGGGATAAACCGCAGAGCCGCACTGTTAATACAGTAACGCTGGCCGCCCAGTTCCTGCGGACCGTCCGGAAAGACGTGGCCCAAGTGAGCGTTGCCCACACGGCTGCGTACTTCCGTACGATTCATGTCATGGGAACGGTCTTCCTTTTGAAGGGCCACATTGGGGTCAACCGGTTTGGAAAAGCTTGGCCAGCCACAGCCGGATTCAAATTTATCCGAGGACAGGAACAGGGGTTCCCCTGTTGTAACATCCACATAAATGCCTTTTGCAAAATGATTCCAATATTCATTATGGAACGGCGGCTCTGTCGCGCTGTTCTGCGTAACGTCATATTGAATCTGTGATAAATCACCCTTCAGCTTTTCCTCTGCCGGAACCGCGTACCGGGTTGGGTCAACAATTGCCTGCGCCGCCTGCCTGAATTTCTCCCTGCCGATATGGCAATATCCGTTCGGGTTTTTATCGAGATATTTTTGGTGGTACTCCTCCGCAGGATAATAATTTTCGAGAGGCTTTACTTCGATGGCAATCGGCTGTTCATACTGCCGCTGCAGCTGCTGAATCGAGCTGCGGATTATCGGCTCGTCGTCGGGGTTTACATAGTAGATTCCGGTACGGTACTGGCTGCCGGTGTCGCCGCCCTGACGATTGACTGAAATCGGATTAATCGCCTGATAATAAAGTTCCAATAAAAAGGCAAGCGTAACCTTTTGGGGATCATAGACTACATGCACCGTTTCCGCATGACCGGTATTCCTGTGGCACACATCCTCATAACTGGGATTCGCGGTCTTTCCATTGGCGTAACCCACATCGGTGGAAAGAACTCCGTGAATTTCCCCCAAATATTTTTCGGTTCCCCAAAAGCAGCCCCCTGCCAAATAAATTTCCGCCATATTTCCCTCCGTTTTGCCGCTCACGGCGAACTCATTTAAAACGGCCCGATCAGATTGTATAAATTTTTTCCCTGACAGGCTTCAAATAGGATCTGCCGTTTTTTCAATTATAATGCAGGAAAAATTTTTCCGCAAGTGATGGTTGATCAATCTGATTCATTCTCCCGTTTTCACAGCAGTCCCGGTTGTTATACTGTTTTGGAAAAGTGAATCGGCAAAATAATTACAAATTTCGTGCCCTGATTGATTTCGCTTTCCGCCGAAATTTTCCCGTGATGGATTTCAACAATTTTTTTGACGATGGTAAGGCCGATTCCCGCGCCGCCCGACCGGCTGTCTCTGGATTTATCCGTACGGTAAAAGCGTTCAAAGATAAACGGCAGATCCTCTTTCGAGATTCCCATCCCGCTGTCAGATAACTCGATAACCGCCGCATCCCCGTCTTTAAAAAGGTTCAAGTCGATTTTTCCGCCGTCGGGCGTATACTTCAGGCTGTTGGAAATCAAATTCACAAACACCCTGCTTAATTTATCCGCGTCCGCTTCCAGAACAACGGACTTTGCAGAAACAGATAAGCGGATTTGTTTTTTAACGATTTCACCCTCAAAATTTTTTACTGCTTTATCCGCCAGTTCCTTTAAATCAACAAGGGTCAAATTCAAAGCGGTATTTTCATTCTCCAACTGCGCAAGGCGCTCCAAATCGGATACCAGCCGGGTCAGGCGCAGAATTTCCTCATGGCAGCTTTCGAACCGCTTTTTCTCCGGTTCCCAAATTCCGTCAATCAGGGCTTCCATGTTGCCCTGCAAGGCCGCGAGGGGAGTACGGAGTTCATGTGCAATATCTGTTGTAAGGCGCTTCCTGAGCGCCTCCTGATTTTCAAGCTCGTACGACAGGCTGTTAATGGATGCAGTCAGTCTGTCCAGTTCCAGCGTATTGGACGACGTATGAATTTTATCCTGAAAGTTTCCTCTGGCAATATTTTCAGCCGCACTGATCGCCCTTGCAATTGGGTCACTGATCCGCCGCGCCATATAGACGCCAATCAGGATGGCAAGCAGCAGGGAACCCAGCCCAACTCCGATGAGCACCTGATTTAATGTATTGATGAAATCGGCGTCATTCGCGCTGTAGTAAAACGGGCCGTAATACCCAACACTGACCGTGCCTTCTTTTGAAACTCCGACCAGCAAAGGATATGTTTTTTCTTCATAAGCGCCTTTAAAATTTGGGGAACGGTTCTGCATTTCCGCCGCCATATTTTCAAGCATCTGGCGGCAGAAGCCGTTGTTGTGCACAGTGGCGTCCCATAAAACGGTACCGGACAGGTCGGCAACTTTCACAATAACTCCCCGTTCCAAAGCGCCGACGCCGATGGTTTCCAGCGCCTGCTCGCGGCTCGCCGCGGGATTTTTGGCATACTGCTGTGCGATTTGGGAGACGATTTCTTCATTTTTTGCTTCCTGCTGGCGGATCATGTACTGCTCGAACTGGCTCCTGAAAAACAGATTGGAAATCAGGCTGACTGAGGCAACCAGCAGCAGAGCGACCACGGCGTAGGACAGCGAAAGTTTTAACTTTAAAGAATATTTTTTCATGTTGTCCTCCAATTTCCGCTGCGTACGGAAAAACGATTCTTCTGCTTGCGCTATCTGCCGCCGAATGAATACCCCACGCTGTGAACCGTAAGAATATATTTAGGGTTTTTCGAATCGTCCTCGATTTTCTGCCTTAAATTTTTGATATGTGTGTCAATTACACGGTCAAAGCCGTCGTACGTTTCGCCCAGCGCATGGGTAATCAGCTCGTCCCTTGTGAAAGCCTTGGTGGGGTACTTCGCCATCGTAAATAAAATATTGTACTCATTTGGGGTCAGTGCCACATGTTCCCCCTTTTTCCGCACCTCATGGCGCAGATTGTCAATCACCAGATCGCCGTCGTTGAAAACCAGCGCATTGGAAAGCGGAACAGCGTCAGCTGAAACACGGCGCAGGACCGCTTCGATCTTCGCCATCAGCAGCCGGGGACTGAAAGGTTTGGTCATGTAGTCGTCCGCGCCGATTCCAAGCCCCTCAAGCATGTTCTCCTCGCCTGTTTTGGCCGTAAGCATAATAATGGGAACTCTTGACTTTTTCCGGATGGTGCGGCAGACATCCTCGCCTGAAATACCCGGAAGCATCAGGTCAAGAACGACCAAGTCGGGGAAGCATTGGTCAAACAGGGCAAGCGCGCCGGGGCCGTCATAAGCGCACACCGGATGATACCCGCTTTTCTCAAGATAAGATTTTACAACCTCCGTGATCTTCGGTTCATCATCCACCACCAAAATCGTTCTGTTCGCCATTCCCACTTCCCCTTTCCATCCATTCAGGTCATAGTTCTATTTTACTCTAAATTATATGGTTTTAAAAGCAGGTCAACGTCTTTTCCTGTCTCATCTTTCATTGTTTTAAACGCCCAGCCGTCAATCTTCTCCACATTCACACCGATGTCACGCAGAGGTTTTGCCGCTATGGCAAAAACAAGATCCTTGTCGTTTGTTTTGTAATCCTTTGCAAATTCAAATTTACCGCCATTGAGCGCGATGCCGTAATGCCCCAGCTCTTCATGATAGGAAAGCGTCGAACGGTTATCCTTCACGCTCTCAAACAGCGCCTGTTCCGGGGTGGTCGCTTTGCCGGAGCCTTTGCCGAAATCTGTAACCAGGTACAGGCTGGCGTCATCCGTCTTGTAACCGCTGCCCAGCTTGGTAACATCCAGCCCGGCTTTTACAAACGGCTGCAGAGGGGTAGACAGGACAATATCTTCCTGATCGGAAATGGAATAGTCCTTGCTGATTTTGAGCAGGGTTTCCTTATCCACGGTAAGGACATAGTTGTTATCCTGATCTTCCGTCACAATGGACGGATTCGCCGACAAAATATCCTGAAAAGATTTTTGACTGTATTTCAGCACTACATCGGTTGATGCACAGCCCGCAAAAAGTGCTGTGGCGAGAACAAGCGCCAAAAGTGCCGTAATTGCTTTTTTCATGTGTTCTTCCTCCACTATTTTACTTTAAACCGCTTCAGCCTGAGCGCATTGGATACAACGGATACGGAGCTGAGCGCCATGGCTGCTCCCGCGAAAATGGGATCGAGCAGCGGGCCGCCGAAGAGGTAAAACACACCGGCAGCCAGCGGAATACCCGCAAGGTTATAGACAAACGCCCAGAAAAGATTCTGCTTGATATTGCGGATGGTCGCACGGCTCAGGCCGATTGCGACGGGGACTTCGTTCAGGTCGCCCCGCATCAGTACAATATCGGCCGATTCCACCGCCACGTCGGTTCCGGTGCCGATTGCCATGCCGATATCCGCCTGCACCAAAGCAGGAGCATCGTTGATGCCGTCCCCCACCATGGCGACTTTTTTACCGCTCTGCTGAAGCTTTTTCACTTCACCGGATTTATCCTGCGGCAGCACGTCGGACAATACCCGGTCAATCTCAACCTCCTGTGCAATCGCCGCGGCAGTGCTGGCATTATCGCCTGTAATCATAACAACCTCAATGCCAAGGTGCTTCAGTTTTTGAATGGCCTGTTTGCTGGTTGGTTTGACCGTATCAGCTGCCGCCATCAGGCCGGCAAGCGCACCGTCCACCGCAACATACATTAAGGTTCTTCCCCTTACCGCAAAATCCGCCGCATCCTTTTCCGCGTCTGAAACATCAATGCCGTTTTCCCGCATCAGCTTTATGTTGCCCGCGAGTACCCGTTTGCCCTGCACAAATGCGTCAATTCCGCGCCCCGGCACGGCTTTGAACTCTTCCGGATCAAGCAGGGAAATTCCCTGCCTGTTGGCTCCCTCCACGATTGCCCGGGCGATTGGGTGTTCGGAACCGCGTTCAGCGGACGCACCAAGGCGGAGCAGTTCGTTTTCTTTAAGTCCGGAATACGTTTTAACATCGGTTAATTCCGGCTTGCCTTCGGTAATCGTACCCGTTTTATCAAGCACGACCGTATTGATTTTATGTGCCGTTTCAAGTGCTTCCCCGCCCTTGATCAGCACGCCGAGCTCGGCCCCCTTGCCGGTTCCAACCATAATGGCGGTCGGGGTCGCAAGCCCCAGCGCGCAGGGGCAGGCAATTACCATGACGGAAACAAAGCTGGTGAGTACGAAGTTAAAATCTTTTCCCGCCAGCGCCCACGCAATTGCTGTGATGAATGCAATGCCGATGACGACCGGCACAAAGTACCCGGAAACAATATCCGCCAGCTTGGCAATCGGCGCTTTTTTGCTTTGCGCGTCTTCCACAAGCCGAATGATTTTGGACAGGGCGGTGTCTGTTCCGACCCTTGTCACGCGAAAACGAATCAGGCCTTCCCCGTTCATGCTGCCACCGGTAACCGGGGCCTCCGGCTGCTTTTCCACCGGAAGGCTTTCGCCGGTAAGCATTGATTCATCCACCGAGGATACGCCTTCCGTCACAACTCCGTCCACGGGAATGGATGTGCCCGGGCGAACCAGAACAATATCGCCGACCTCGACCTCTTCCACAGGCACTTCCACTTCGGTGCCGTTTTTGATGATAACAGCAGTCTTTGGCGCGAGGCTCATCAGCTTTTTAATAGCTTCGGAGGTTTTCCCTTTGCTGACCGCCTCCAAATATTTACCGAGCATGACCAGAGTAATTACCACGGCGGCCGATTCAAAATAAAGAGATTTCGCGTAGGAGAAATCCCCCAGATAAATCACAACCATGGCAAAGGTACTGTAAAGAAAAGCACTGCCCGTTCCGATTGCAACCAGCGTATCCATATTCGGGGCGCCTTTCAGCAGTGATTTGAGCCCGATACGGAAAAAGCGGCTGCCAGCCAGAATCACCGGGACAGTCAGTAAAAACTGAACCGCCGCAAAAACAAACGGAAAATTATGCGGACTCATAAAAGACGGAAGGTAAAGCCCCAACTGGGGAATCATGTGGGACATGGCAATGTAAAGTTCCGGCAGCGCAAACACCGCCGCTGTAATTAACCGCATTTTCATCCGGTTCAGTTCGCGGCCGCGCCTCTCTTCTTCCGCGTCACGGGAAGCACCCAGTTCAATTTCCTTCGGCGTGTAGCCGGCACCGGAAATCGCCGCTTTGATTTGTGAAAGCTTCAGCACGGCGGGATCATAGTCGAAGCTGCCCCTGTTGGTGGCGAGGTTAACCTGAACCGACTGGATTCCGTTCAGTTTTTTCACCGCGCGTTCCACCGCCGCCGTGCAGGAAGCGCAGGTCATCCCTTCAATGGCAAGTTCCGCGTGTTTCGCGGCCTGTTCTTCTTCAAGTCCGTAGCCGGCGTCTTCCACCGATTTTTGCAAAAGCGGAAAATCAACCTTATTTTCATCGTAGCGAACCCGCATCTTTTCGGTTGCAATATTTACATCACAGTCTGCCACACCGTCCAGCTTTGCCGCGGCCTTTTGTGCGTGCGCGGCGCAGGAAGCGCAGGACATGCCTGTAACACGATATACTTTTTCTTGCACTTGTTTTACACTCCATTCTTCATCTTTATACCCGTCAAATCATTCTGTTCTATTATTTCCTGTAACAGAGGACGGATTCACCGTAACAGGGACAATTGCATTATTTGCCAAAAGGCTTATGCCGGGGCGCAGCAGTTGGGCTGCTGCTGGGGAACCGGTGCCGCGCCGCCTGCCGCACCCGCTGCCGCCGCCGCGGAAAGGGCAGAGTCGCTGTCCACCACCGTAATGGTGCTGCGAATCATGCCCATCCAGCAGCTGTATGGAATGGTCCCCGTATCCTGCGGCGTGAATTCAATGACGTTATCGCCGGGCACAAGCTGCTTCTGAATATTGTATTTCGGGATCGTCACGGGATTGTTGCATCCGTTCAAATCCGATTCGGTCACGTGAATGGTCCACTTTACGGGGACGCCCTTTTTCACGGTGATGGGAACGTAATAACCCGAAGTAAATGATGTTGTAATTTCCTGCACATTGCCCGAAACCTTCGCAACATTTTGGGACGCGCCCGGAGCGGCGCCGCCGATTTGTATCCCCGAAAGGCTGAAGCCCCTGCTCATCATAACAACACCCAAAACCAAAACCAGCACAGCGCTGACCTGCATCATTTTATGCGTGAATTTCCCGCTCAAAAAGGAACTGACCGCACCGAATGTGAACATCAGCGGGACTGTTCCAAGGCTGAACAACAGCATGGAAAGCGCACCCGTGAGGAAACTGCCGGTGCCCAGTGCGTAAAGCTGCATGGCTTGCAACGGCCCGCAGGGCATCAGGCCGTTCAGAAGGCCGACAAAGAAAGGCCCGCGATTGGTTTTCCCCGAATATAATTTTTGCCCAATGAATTTCGGCATGCGAATATTCAATTTGCGGAGCCACGGAAAGGCATGAAGCATATTCAGTCCCATCACGACCATAAACACGCCCGACCCGATGGTGACAATGCCCCTTGCCATTCCTGAAAAACTGATTACCGAGCCGATTGCTCCCACAATACCGCCGATTACAGTGTAGGAAAGCACACGGCCCGCATTGTATAACAGGCTGGGCATCATTCTTTTTGCGGCGCTCGGGTTTGTTTCGCCCGACTGATAGGCGACGCACTGAGAGAGGTTAATTCCCCCGCACATGGCGAGGCAATGAACCGAGGTAAGCAGTCCGACCACAAACAGGATACCGTAACTCATGTTTTGATTAATCTGCGGGATAAAATTCAGAAAATTGAACCCCACTGTATGCTGAATCAAAAGGTATCCGGCTGCCAAAATCAGCAGAATTCCAAAAACGCTTGAAGAACTTTCCGCTTTTTCCGTGCGTGTGTCCTGTTTTGCTGATTTGGCCGGTGTTGAACCGCTTTCTTCAATCGTATAATCAAGATCAATGATTGCATCCTTGATTTTTTTCAGGCTGATCCTGTCCGGTTCATACACCACACGCACCGTACCCTTTGAAAAGCTTGCGGAGACTTCCAGAATGCCCCCAAGATTATTCAATTTATTTTCGATCCGCAGCTCGCAGCCGGAGCAGCTCATGCCGCCGACGGAAAGAATTACTTTTCTTCTGTTCTGTTCCATTGGAATTCTCCTCATCAATAAAATTTGAGTTCAGGCAGTGGTAAACCGTATAAAACCGGAAGCTGTTATCTTTAGCCTGCGTTATTTTTTCCAGTTTGCAAAGATGGCTTTTGCTTCCTCAAAAAAGTCTTTGCTCATCGTGATCTGCTTTTCATCCTCTGTTTTATATTCCTTGGTAATACCGACCGGATTGCACCCGCCCTTTTGCTGTTCCACCTGATCGGCTGAAAAACGGTTGCCGCAGTTTTGGCAAACTAGCGTATCGCTTTCCAGTTTATAATACCCTCTGCCGGAACTGTAGCAGACCTGACAGGTGTTAAACGCGGTTCGAACGGTACCGTCCGAAGCCTTAACTGCGATAACCTCCATTTTCGTGTCGCCCGCCTGATACGGGATAAAGGTCGCCGTGGATGTTATCGTACTTTTTTGAATTACCAGATCGCCTGTGGCAGGGGCGGCTGGTTCGCCTGTTTGAGCTGCCTGACTTGTTCCGTTTTCGTTTTGTTTTGCAGTAAAGGAATTTTTTAAAATAAAAAATCCCGCGGTGAGGACAACTACAACAGCAAGTGCAATTAAAATGCCCCGTGTCTGTTTCTTTTTCAATTGAATCACTCCTTTGACGGTATCATAACAAACCGTTATGGAGATCGTATGAAGATATGTGAAAACAAAAAAACAGTCGGCAGACCGGAATTTCCGTTACCAACTGTTTTTAATTTATCTTAATGTACCTGATGCTTACTGAAAAATATATGCGTCGTTTTGCAGAATCCACTTGCCCTGCGAGCCTGCGCTCCGGGCGCCAAGCTCAAAATGCGCCTGCGCGATTCCAAGATCAATTCCCTGATGGGAGGTGGGATCTTTCACAAAAGCTTTCACCGCTCCGCCTTCATAAGAAAAACGTACGGGCTGTTGATTCATAGCCGAAGGAGCCTTTCCGACCGCTTCCACACCTTTCACCGCCCAATCCGGCAGCCCTGTGGAGGGGGCGATAAATTCCTCAAATTTTTTCGTTTTTCTTCCCGTGAGGGAAATTACCTTTTCCTTTATGCTTTTCTCCTGATTGACATAGCCAACGGGAATAACACAGGCCAGTTCTTCCCCGTCGCCAAGATGAATCTGCCTTCGGCATTCTGTTTTATCATACGTGCCGGACACCCAGCAGGTACCCAAACCCAGATCAGTGCATTCCAGAACAATCAGCTCGCCGTAATAGCCGGCTTTCTCCTGAAAATGGGATATGCTTTCGTCCCCGGTCAAAGCAAAGTAAGACTGTACACCCCGAAACATTCCGTAACTGCCTGTAAAGCTGCGGAACAATTCCGTTCCGTCTTCAACAAAACGGATATGCAGCCCGCTCTCCGCATTGCACTTTTCGACCAGGGAGCGAATCTGCTGCGCCTTCATCGGCTCGATCTGCTTTTCCTGATACTTTCTCCGTGAAGTTCTTACATCAATTGCACGAAGCCAACCCTGCTTCATTTCCAAATCAGACACCTCAATTCTTAAAATAAAACAATCTTTCCTCTGTTATTTGGAAGTTTCACGGAGATATTCCTTGTACTCCTCGCCCCACTGATAAATGGCGTCCCGCACCGGCATAAACTTTTCCCCGATTTCACTTAATGAATATTCCACCTTGGGCGGAACCTGCGGGTACACCGTGCGCACAATCAGCCCGAACTCCTCCAGACTGCGCAGCTGTTTTGTTAAAGTCGCCTGTGTCAGTGCGGGCATCATACGGTGAAGCTCGCCAAAGCGCATAGTACCGCTGCTCAAATAATACAAAACCAGAATGGACCATTTTCCTGAAATGATTTTCTGCACCGTGCATACTGGGCATTCCCCGAATAAATCCTTTGCTTGATCCTGCTTTTCCATTACGAATCTCCTATAGTATGGTATAAGATACTTAATATGAATAAAAATTGTACTTGTATATTTAATTGTATCATATTAAAATAAGGATGTAAATACGAAATATATTCTGAAAACGAGGCTGCTGTATGGAAAAAATTCTTGCGTTTTTAAAGGAAAACCCCACTTTTTATTTTGCCACGGTGGAGGGAGACAAACCCCGCGTACGCCCATTCGGATTTTTTATGGAGAGGGAAGGAAAACTCTACTTCGGAATGGGCAAGCACAAGGCTTCTTACAAACAACTGCTGGCAAACCCGAATGTTGAAGTTTGCACCGCGAGCCCAAAGGGCGAATGGATCCGAATTAAAGGCACCGTCGTTATGGATGACAGCGAAGCGGCTCTGGCACAGGCTTTTGAAACAATGCCGTCATTAACAAAAATTTATAACAAAGAGACCGGGCTTACCATGGGTTTGTGCTATTTGGAAAACGTGGACGCGGAAATTGCAGATATGGATGGCCACTTTGAAAAAGTGTAGTCCTGAAACAAGCAATTTCTGAAATTACAAACCGCCATACGGGAGCTTTCCCATATGGCGGTTTGTCTTATGTAAAATAATATACGGCTGATGTATTTTAATGAACTACAAGAATTTGGAAAGCACAATAAATACAGGCATCGTAAGCATGGAAAAAAGAGTGGTAAACGCAACCACCTTGGAGGCCAGCTTCGCGTCGCCGTTAAACTGCGCGGCAAACATCGCCGTATTCGCCGCCGTAGGAGCCGAGCATAGAATCAGCGCGGTAGTGGCCACAGCTTTATCCAGCCCGAGGGGAAGAATAATGGCAAAACAGATCAGCGGAATCAGCAACAGCCGTATTGCCGAAAGCAGGTAGATATCCGCATCCTGAAAGAGTTCCTTCAAATTTACCCGTGCGATAAAATTGCCAATGACGATCATGGCAAGCGGAGTATTCATGGAAGCAAAGGAATCGATCGGAACCAGCAGAAGGGCCGGCAGGCGAATAGAAAACGCAAAGAGCGGAATCCCAATTACAAAGCCGGTCAAACCGGGATTTGTGATAATCCGCTTCCAGCTGAACCGACGGTCACCCGTCATGCTGGCGTAACCATGCGTCCAGACGAAAACGTTGAACACAACGATAAACATAGAGGCATATGCCACCCCGGTTTTACCTAAAACACCCTCTACAAGCGGAAGTCCCATAAACCCGCAGTTGGAATAGACCGCCGCAAACCGAAGAACCTTTTTCCTTTCATCCGGCCTTTTCCGAAAAAACAGCATTCCCGTAAGAATACCGATTCCCATAAAAAGAATAGCCAGACCGCCTTCCGTTAAAAGGCTTTTCAGGCTCACTTGTCCGATCATGCTTTGCAGGGATGAAATAATCAGGGTAGGCGTAACGACGTAAAACAAAATTGAGGTAAGCTGCTGGGCCCCGCGCTTTGTTATCGCACCCATTTTACCACAGAGATAACCGACGAAAATCATAACGAAAAGGATTAAAACCCTTTCCACCACAGAAAGGACGGAAGCTAACATGAACCACATTCTCCATTCATTTGCAAATTCACAGCGAAATTTGAAATCGATCCATTAAAATTCCGCCTTTTTCCCAATCAAAGCAAAGTATAAATCAACGTGAAATTTCTGTCAAGGGCGATGTGCCGTAGAATTGAATTGATTTTCTTCTACCCCGGTCGGCGCATGCGTAAAATTATTCCGGAGGTATATGCCCATATGAATTCGTGTTTATCTCTAATCAAGAAATCAAAGATTCAGAGTTGCACAATCTATTTAAGAGGCCACGGTATTTTTTATAATGAGCTTGAAAAATTCAACCGGAAATTTGCAAATCATCCGGATTCATGAATGACAAAAGTCATGAAAAAATTAAACACTTCTGTTTTTACCATTTTCCCCTGTGCGGCACGTCTAAATTATTGCCGAAATGGGAATATTGGAGTACAGAGACTAGGACAAACAGGGAATCTGCCATAAAAAGGAGGCATTTATATGAAGGAAAAAAAACGAAACTTCTGGATTATTTGGATATCGGTAACAGCGTTGTCGTTCATCGCACTTTTTGTCGGCGTTAAATTCGTATTGAGCAGCCAGATTTTGGCGCGAAACGTAATCGCGTATGGGATTGTCTCTCTGATTTTTGGAGCGATTGCCTCCACACTGTATCTTTTAAAATTCAACATTGCCGCTGTTTGTTTCCTGGCCGGTCTCCTAATCGGTTTTTTGGAAATGTACCGTGCGTTTTGGAGCAGCCTCAGCGGGTGGGAGGATCTTGCCGGATTTATGTCCCTGTTCCTCTGGATGGGTATTGGGCTCGGAGTGGGCGCACTTGCTCAGGCAGGCAGGTATTTCTATTTGAAATTCAGTTCGCACGATAAAACCGAATAACAAAAAGGAACGCTGCCACGATTTTCCTTCTGTATTTGCACCGGTTCCTCACAAACTATGGTGAGGTGATTTTATGTCAGAAACCATTCATTTATGTTTATCTGATTTATTAGATCAGGATTTATCAAGTTATGAATATTTTCATTCGCTTCCGGCAGACATTCAGCAAAAAATCGAGGCCAGCGACGTGCGCTCCTTCGACGAAATGCAGTCTTATGTGGCAAAGCTAAGAGACTCTTAATAACATTTGAGCGGAATATTTCGTCCGGTTGACAGACGGCGGCTTGCAGCCAGTCCTGCAGGCCCGGCCGGCCAATTGACCGGGCAGATGTTCCGTTTTTATTTTGACAGGTTCAGTTTAACTTAACCGCATTTTCTAATTGCCTGGAATAAATTTCGGTGTAAGTCAGTCGGCCCTCCAGCCGCTCCGATTTCATCAGGCTGAGCTTCGTGACATTCATACGCATGGGGGCAATCGTTTTCGCAAATTCGTTGCTGTCAAAATCTTTTACAAGCACTTCACGGCCAAGTGTAAGGTGGGGCTTAAATGCACGGTTTTCAGGCACAAATCCTTCTTGGGAAAGTTCCGCCCAAAGGCGGCTGTGCACCGCGTTGAGCGCATCATTACTCTCCACGCCCACCCAAAAAAGGTCGCCGCCTTCGCGCCGGAATTTGCCAAGCCCTGCAATGGACAGCGGAAACGGCGCGGCACTTACCCTATTCATTGCCCGTTTCACTGGGTCAGGCTTGCCGGTTTCCCCCAGAAAAGCAAGCGTCAGATGAAGGTTTTCACGCCGGGTAAAGTTTCCGTGTGATGCGCGTGCCTGAAGCTGCTGCATGATTTCGCAAAGACCGTTTTTAATTTCATCATCAAAATTTACAGCGATAAACAGGCGCATTCCTCTCGCTCCTTTTTATTATTAAATTTCACCGCAGACCAACCACTTGATTTCTTCCGTTATTTTTTGCCTGATATAAAGCCTGATCCGCCTTGTTTATAATGTCACGAATACTGATTTTATCATTGCTTCCCAGTACAGCCACGACCCCGATGCTTACCGTAATCCTGATGATCTCCCCATGAAACGGCACTTCCAGCCCCGCGATCAATTCCCGTATACATTCGGCGATTTGACAGGCGTTTTCCCAGCCTGTTTCAGACAGAACAATGATAAATTCTTCGCCTCCGTATCTTCCGATGATATCGGTCGCGCGAATTATTTCCCTGCAGGACTGAATCACTGATCGAATCACTTCATCCCCGGCCAAATGACCATACTGGTCATTAACATTCTTAAAATGGTCAAGATCCATCATGAGCACGGAAAAGCACCTGTAGTGCCGTTTTGCCCGCAGCAACTCCTTCTCCGCTTCTTCCAACAGCCTTCTGCGGTTGTAAACCTGAGTAAGCGGATCATAACTGGCCATCCTGTTCAGTTCCTGCATCATCTTTTTCTGCTCGGAGATATCGCGGACAAAGTAAGTATAGCCAAGCACCTTGCCTTCCCTCAAAGGGGTAACGCGAAATTCACAATATCTTCTGATATTCCCTGTTTTAATTTCTATTTCAAAAAGGTTATTTTTCTGTTCCAGTATGGTTTTGCCTTCCGGAAAAGAAGACAGCTCCAATCCGATATTTTTATCTTCCAGCCATGAGAAGAACTCCCGGGCCGCCCGATTAAAATCAATCAATCGATATCGGTCGTCAATTACTATAATCCCTTCATTGATTTCAGAAAAAGTAACGCTTCTGATAATATCTTTCAAATCAAGGAAGTCGTAGCGAAACAGTGCGTTAAAATAGCAGGCTGCCAAAATACTAAAAGCAAAAGGAGCAATATCCAAGCCATAGGGCGAAAATCCGAACAGGTAGATAAGATCAAACAATCCGGGCCAGATCGAGCCAAACAACATCCAAAATGCCTGCGTTTTGGTTTTATACTGCGTTTGGCGCCACGCCAAATAAAAAACGGCAATTCCCAGCAGCAGCACCCCGTAAGAATAAGTTACATACACATAGTACCAGGGTCCTTTTACAAGACGGGCAATGATAAACCCGTCATACTGCACAGCGGAAACGCTTGTGTATAACAAGTGGTGATATTCATTTGTCACGCTGAAAAAAAGAGTCAGCAGCGGGATCAGAAAAACCAGAATATGAATTTTCAGGGAAGGGGTTCTGTTAAACCGAAACTTATAGGCGAACAGCAGCCAAAAAGCAGTCATGAACGGGGAACCAAAGTATTCCATCTTAAGAAAAAATTTGATTTCATCCACGGTTTGAGCGCGAAGCTCGAACCCGTATCCGATTACATAGATGGCAACTGTCAGGCACATAATCGAAAACAGTGCAGCAAACCGGTTCCTCTGCTTTGACAGGGAATAGAAAAAAAACACAAAAAAAATAAGACCAATTAAGAATAACAGATCCGATAGAATTCCCGTCATGTCAATCCTCCCGTCATCCGACAAATGCCACTTCTTCGAATTATCCCGCCACTGCTGCTACTTGAAATCCCATTCGGGCCAATTGCAGGCGGTTTCAATCAGCATGGCGATTTGCTCCAGTTCGCCGGCATCTTCGTCATTGAAACGGCCGACGGACGGGCTGTCGATATCCAGAACGCCAACAACCCCGCCCTGTGCCCGCAGAGGCGCCACAATTTCGGAAGCGGAGTCACAGTCGCAGGCAATATGCCCCGGGAACTGATGAACATCCCTGACCAACTGGGTTTTATTCAGGAATGCCGCCGTTCCGCAGACCCCTTTGCCCAAGGGGATATGTACGCAGGCGGGCTTCCCCTGAAACGGCCCCAGCAGCAATTCGTCCCCGCACTTGAGGTAGAATCCAACCCAATTGATGTCACGCAGCGCACAGGCGAGCAGCGCGGACGCGTTTGCAAGATTGGCTACAACATGGGATTCTCCTTCCAGCATCGCCTTAAGCTGCGCTTTCAAAAGCGCATACCGTTCCTTTGCATTTTCCGGATAAATTGCGTCTGTCTGATTCATATAATATCCTTCTGTCTCTTTATTTTTCGGTGGATGAATCCACAAGCATCTGCACCCTGCCCACCATATCATCTTCCGTCAGCATAACCTTAATGCCATGCGGATGAGTGGGACTGTTAGTCAGGATGCGTTTCACGTGGCCACGCGTCAGTTTTCCAGTGGGCTGATCCTTTTTCAGCACGATATCCACCAGTGCGCCGATTTTAATATTGTTTCTTATCTGTCCGTTCATAGTGGTTATTCCCCTTATTTCCCCAAATCGCCGCTGCGCGGCGCTGTTGGATTTTTATGATTTTTACAGAAATCAATTCCGTTCCTATTGAATGGACGCGCCGAACGGCATGAGCGCCAGCTTGGCTATTTTAAAGCACTGCACCCCAAAGGGAATTCCAATAATCGTAATGCAGAACAGGCCGCCAACGACCGCCGCTTCCAGCGCAAGGGCAAAGCCGCCGAAAATCAGCCATACCATATTAAAAAGCAGCGAGCCGATCCCGCCGCCGTAATAAACTTCCCTTCCGAAAGGAAAAAAGGCAAGCTGTGCAAATTTAAAGCATTGGACTCCGACAGGAATTCCCACAATCGTAGCACACCACAATATTCCTACCAGTATCCAACTAAGCCCCATTACCAATCCGCCAAAAATAAACCATACCAAATTACCGAAACATCCCATAAAGTACTCCCTATCTATTCTTTATGCTCAATCAAAGCAATCAAGCCTTATTGAATTGTAATCAATTTAAAAGTATTATATCACGGAAATGAAATGTCTTAAAGTAATTTTTATGTCACAATGGGCGGCATCCCGTAATAAAATGATTTAGATATGAAACGAATAACAAGGGGGCACAGCGATGCTGGTCGAAGTTCCGTACGACAGGCACAGCGCGTATGAATACGCGAAAAAATGGGCTATGGCAAGAAATCCGTCTTATCTTGATTTTCAAGGCATGGGGGGCGACTGTACCAACTTTGCTTCGCAATGTATTTTTGCCGGAAGCCGGGTAATGAATTACACCCCCACCCTGGGCTGGTTTTTTATCAGCAGCGAAAAACGGTCGGCGGCATGGAGCGGAGTACAGTTTCTGTATAATTTCATCACCACAAACATGGGTCCGGGCCCCCATGCGGTTGAAACGGACAGAAGCCGGCTGGAAACAGGCGATGTGGTTCAGCTTGGTGACGCGAGCGGCCGTTTCTACCACACCCCCGTTGTTGTCAGAATCCTTCCGCAGGAAATCTTTGTGGCGGCGCACACCTTTGACGCCTTTATGAGGCCGCTGAGCAGCTATCAGTATGACCGGATACGATATTTGCATATTGAAGGAGTCAGAAAATACCAGTGACAGAATGGGCCGGGAGCCAGCCGCTCCCGGCCTGTTGCATTCCTGCATCTTCGCCTCTTTTACTTGCCGGCAGCTCTTTCCATAATCGTAACATGAACCGTATCCCCGGGCTGCTTCCCGATTTTGGCACGAATATCTTTTCGGATTCCAAGAATATGGCAGGGTGTTTTCATGCGCACCAGGCTGCCGTCATACGGCTCCCCGTCAAAAGTAGCCGTCACAGGAACTCTGCCTCTGCCGAATTCCGCCTTTACGTCGAACGGAATTTCAATATACGCGCCGTCAAGCTCCGGAACCTTTTTGATTTCCGCATCAAATTCATATACTTTTTCCATAGATTCCTCCCGTAGAACTATATCGGACTATATTATTAGCATGTTTCCGTTTTGCAATACAAAGCTCCTGACTCAAAGGGCTTCGGGCAGAGTGTGGGCAAGCTTTTAAAAAACAGTATCGACGAGCAGATAAACATTCAGCACGGTAACCAGAACGCCCGTACTCCAAAGTAAAATATTATTCAAACGCGTATTTCGGTATTCCCCCATTACCTTACGGGAAGAGGTCAGATAAAGCTGGAGAAAAATGGTGACCGGCAGCTGAATACTGAGGAGCATCTGCGAAATGAGCAGGCCCTGAAACGGATCCTGAATAAACAAAATCACGATGACCGCAAGGATCAGCGTCGCCAGAACCCCGGTTTTGGTATGTTTGTCGTGAATACTGTAAGACTCTTCAAAAACTCCCGCCCAGATAATCCCCCCCGTCATTCCCGCGGTAATGGACGAGGAAAATCCTGCAAAAAGCAGTGCGATGGCAAAAATAACCGCGGAAGCTCCGCCGATGAGGGGAGTCATCAACTCGTGCGCCTGAGCAAGCTCCTGCACCGTGATGTGCTGTTCAAAAAAAGTTGCGGCAGCCAGCAGAATCATGGCACTGTTGATTGCCCAGCCAACGATCATGGAAAACAGGGTGTCTTTAAACTCGTATTTCAGTTGTTCCTCCAGTACGGATTTGTCCTGCAGGTTAAATTGACGGCTCTGGATGATTTCCGAATGCAGATACAAATTATGCGGCATAACGACCGCGCCAAGTACGCTCATGATAACCAACGCGGAATTTGCCGGAAAGGACGGAACCACCCAGCCTTTCGCGGCGGAACTCCAGTGGATGGGAACCAACAGCAATTCATACAAAAAGGATAACCCGATGATGGAAACAAATCCAATAATGATTTTTTCAATCTTCTTATATGAGTTGCTGAACAGCATGGCGGCCACGGCGAAAAACATAATGAGGGAAGCAAGTTTGAGCGGAATTCGAAAAAGCATGTTCAGCGCAATCGCGCCGCCGAGCAATTCTGCAAGCGCGGTGGAAACGCAGGCCAGCATGCCGCTGATCAGAACCGGCACGCTTATTTTTTTACTGATATATTTTGACGCCGCTTCTGCAAGGCAATCGCCTGTAACGATGCCCAAATGCGCCACGTTATGCTGGAGCAAAATCAGCATGACGGTCGAAATTGTTACAACCCAGAGCAGCTTGTACCCAAACTGCGAACCTGCCGCGAAATTGGACGCCCAGTTGCCCGGGTCGATAAATCCAACTGTTACAAGCAGCCCCGGGCCTATGTATTTGAAAAAGCTGAGCGAGATATTAGGGGATTTGTGATCTTTCGCAACGAGTTTGACGAAAAAATCTTTGATTGCGCTCATATAACAACCTCCTGATCAATCATTTGCAAAGACATCGTACCATACCCGATTGAATGGAAAAACAGCCCTGACCGAATTTCCCGATAAATTATAGTTTATCCTGAATGGCAAATAATTACAAGACTTGACGGTAAAAGTCCACCCAAATAAAAAATCCCTGTCTTCCTTAAAAAACAGGCGCGTCATAATGAATGACGCGCCTGTTTGAGTGCCTAAATCGTTCCGTATGAATTAATTTCCGTCTTCTATGCTGATCTCGTTGAATTTTTCTGTTAAATCCTTTGTATGAAGCGCAGACTTCTCCCCGCCTGCCGCATCGATGACAATACCGCCCCGGTGCATCATCACCAGGCGGTCACCGTAATGGATGGCGAATTTCAGATTATGCGTTACCATCAGTGTCGTCAGCTTTTTCTCCCGTACAATACGCTCGGTAAGCTCCATTACATTTTCGCTGGAGCGCGGGTCGAGCGCTGCGGTGTGCTCATCCAGAATCAAAAGGTCAAGCGGTGTCATTGCAGCAATCAGCAGCGCCAGCGCCTGCCGCTGGCCGCCGGAAAGGCTGGCAACCGAAAGATTCAGCTTATCTTCCAGTCCAAGCTTTAAAAGTTCCAACTGGGTGCGGTAGTAATCGGTGCGCTTTTTATTAACGCCGATATGAAGGCCAAAGGCCCCGCCTTTGTTATCCGCAAGGGCCATATTTTCAAGAATGGTCAGTTCCGGGCAGGTACCCTTTGAAGGGTCCTGAAACACACGGCCGATAAAGTGAGCCCGCTCGAATTCCTTCAGCCTACTGATTTCCTTACCATTGACAAAGACATTGCCGCTGTCGACAGGAATGCTGCCGCACAGAAGGTTCAGTATGGTGGTTTTCCCGGAGCCGTTGCTGCCCACAACAGAAACGAACTGCCCTTTTTCAATCTCCATGTTAAAATCGGTGAACAGAATCACCTCATTCACCGAATCAGGATTAAAGGTTTTATAAATATGCCGCAGGCTGACAAAATTTTGGCCTGTTTCAGATTTGAGTTGGGTTGACATTTTGTCTTTTCCTCCTGCCTGCAAACAGATTATTTGACACGAGCGCAATCGTGAACAGCACAGCCATTAAAAGTTTCAGGAAATTGGTGGGCAGTCCTAACTGCATTGCAATCACAAGACAGGTCTTATAAGCGATTGCGCCAAAAACGACCGCCGTGGTTGCTTTGACGAATTTGACTTTTTTAAAAAGATTGATTCCGATAATTACCGATGCGAGCGCCATAACTACCATACCGGTTCCGCTGGAAACATTGGCGGATTCCGCCTGCTGTGCCAGAATGCAGCCCGCAAGAGCAGTGCAGCCGTTTCCGATTGCAAGACCGATGATTTTCATGGTGCCGGGGTCCTTGCCAAGGGAGGTGACATACTGCGGGTTATCACCCGAGGCACGCAGCAGAAGGCCCGACCTGGTTTTAAGATAAAGATCAATCAGAAGCTTTACAATGATACAGCTGATTGCAACAAGAATCACAACACGGTATTTTGAAATGCTCCCAGACAGAACTCCCGCAGGGCCGGAGGTGAAAATGGTGGGTTTGTTATAGAACGGCAGCACTGCGCTTCCGTTGGTAATAACCAGATTAATGCTCCACATGCCGGTCATCACAAGAATTCCCGAAAGCAGATCCGTAATCCGGAGCTTTACATGCAGGAGCCCGGTCACACAGCCTGCGGCCGCACCACACGCGAATGCGGCAAGGCAAGCCAGCCAGGGGTTTACCCCCGCGGTAATCAGCGCCCCAGTAACGCACGCACCAAGCGGAAAAGTTCCGTCCACCGACAGGTCGGGGAAACCCAGCACCTGATAGGTAATGTAAACACCCACGGCCATAATGCCGTAAATGAATCCTTCCTCGAGGATATTCTGTATTAAACCGAGAACGATATCCATGCGGAAATTACCAGCTTTCTGTTATTTGGTCACTGCGGCGGCGTTGGAATATTCGGAAGGCAGGGACAGGCCAAAGGATTCCATAACCGCTTTGTTGTAAACCGGAGTGCAGTCCTTTACCATATAAACCGGGGTTTCGGCGGCTTTGGCTTCCCCATTGAGAATTTTAGCCGCCATTTTACCGGTTTCCTTGCCGAGCACAACATAATCGATGCTTTGGGAAGCGAGACAGCCGTTTTTCACCTGCTCCTCTTCCGAACCGAAAACCGGGATTTTCTTCGCATTTGCCGCCTGGAGAACGGTGGAAAGATTATTTACAACATTATTATCGGTGAAATTGTTGATGCAGTCAACCCCTTTTGATACAACCGTCGCGGCAGCCGCGGCTACCTCTGAGGCATTGGTCACGCCAACATCAACCACTTCAAAATTATACTTCGGGGCAAGCTCTTTGAACTGCTTCAGCTGGGAAACGGAGTTCGGCTCGCTGGTGGTGTACAGAATGCCGATTTTTTTCGCATTGGGCAGAAACGCGCGGATCATCTTGATCTGCTGTTCCAGCGGCAGCACGTCGGAAGAACCGGTGCAGTTGGTATCCGGTTTATCGTTGGATTTGACGATTCCGGCGGCAACTGCGTCGGAGACCGCTGTGAATACAACCGGGATATCGGTGCTTTTCGCCGCGCTGTAGGCGGACATCGCCGCAGGAGTCGCAATACCCATAATCAGGTCATATTTTTTGGAAACCATATTTTTGGCAATCAAATCGCCGTTGGAATTGTCGCCCTGCGCGTTCTGAAAATCAATGGTAAGATTGTCGCCCTCTTTCAGGCCAGCTTCCTCCAGACCGGCTTTAAAGCCCTTGAAGCAATTGTCAAGCGAGGGATGGGGCGCGTACTGAATGACGCCGATTTTAAAACTCTTCGCAGCCTGACTTTGCGCTGCGGAAGCGGCGGAAGCCGCTTCAGAAGCCGCTGTGGAAGAAGAAGACGCCGCACCGGACGAACAGGCCGCAAAGGAAACTGTCATGATAATAGCTGTAACGGCAGCCGTAATTTTTTTCATTGTATTTTTCATTATAAATTCCTCCTAAAAGTTAAGCAGTTTATTTTTCGAACTTGTTTTACCTGATTGGTCCATTGCCATCGCCACCAGCCATCCGTCATAAACACCAACTCCTTAACTTCGAATTTGATTGAGAAAATAAAAAAAGCCCTCGCCCCTGCAAAACAGGGACAAGAGCATTCACTCCTGCGGTACCACCCAAATTGACGATATAATCGTCCTCTTGTTCCATACACTTTCTGTTTATGTACGCTTCCTTGATAACGGGTGAAGTTCCCGTCAAAAACTACTGAGCATCCGCTTTTCGTTTTGCCCTCATAAGTCCATTCAGCCTGCCACACTCCGCCGCAATCGCACCGCCTGCGGCTCTCTGGGTGAATGATACGCCTGCCTACTACTCTTAATCATCGGTTTGTGGTTTACTATTCTCTTTGTCAGTTATTATATGCAAAATGAAGGAAAATGTCAAGCGTAATTCATAACTTATTTTTCCCTTTTGATTTCGGCTTAATTAAATCATAGCTTTGGCCGATCCATGCAAGTACTTCACTTTCGGGAATACTGCCGTCAAGGATCACGCCGTTCCAATGCACCTTGTTCATATGATAGGCCGGGATTACGCTGGGATAAATGCTCCGCAGCAGATCGGCGTACATTGGCTCGCACTTCAAATTAATATTGATAAAACCATTTCGCTCAAAAATAAGCGCAAAGCTTTTATGATTCACACTGCTGCGCATCACCGTCCAGGCGCCGGCCGCGGCGGAATCCTCATCGAACGGGTAATCTTCATACGCTCCGGGAAAAGTCAGGCAGTAATCAATCAGTTCGCTTCTTGTCAGCATCTTTGGCGCCTCACAATGCACACATATTACATCAAAAGTATAGTGTGCGTCTCATTTATTGTCAAGAAGGTTTCATGTTCATGGGGATTATTTGACAAATATTCCGTAATGCTGTAAAGTAATTTTATATGCGCCGAATTCTCTTCGATCTATGATCGCTGACCTTTCGGCAATCAGGGAAGCATCGGAAAAATCGTGTATAAAGGAGTATCATTTTGTGAAAAAACCAATGTCCGGCGTTACGGATATGACCTTTGGGAACCCATACAGGCTCATTTTAATATTCTCCGTCCCCCTTTTAATCGGAAATGTTTTTCAGCAGCTTTACAATACGGTCGACAGTATTGTGGTCGGCAATTTTGTGGGAGAAAAAGCTTTGGCCGCCGTGGGCACGGGCTTCCCGATCATCTTTATGCTAAGTTCTTTGTTCATTGGAATAGGCCTCGGCGCCACGATTATGATTTCACAATATTACGGCGCAAGGGATATGGAGAATATTGAGAATACCATTAATACCATTTATACGTCCATGATGATCGGCTCGATACCGCTTTCAATCATTGGCATTTTAGGCAGCGACGCTTTGCTGCGGCTGATGAATGTTCCGGATGACGGTACACTGGCCATGGCCAAAATCTATATTATCGTGATTTTCGCGGGAATGATCAGCAACCTGGGGTTCAATATCAATTCGGGTATCCTGCAGGGTTTGGGCGACAGCCGCACCTCCCTTCTTTTCCTCTTAATTGCAACAATTGTCAATATCATTCTGGATCTTCTTTTCACCATTGCATTCGGCTGGGGGGTGTTCGGTGTGGCTTTCGCCACCGTCATCGCTCAGTTTTGTTCCTGGATTTTCGGTATTTTTTTCATCAACAGGCATTATTCCTTTATACATATTCAAGTTTTTAAGTTTAAATTTAATAAAGTCCTTTTTGGGAAAGCGATGAAGCTGGGCATTCCTTCCGGTATTCAACAGGCGCTTTTCTCCGTCGGAATCATGATGATGCAGGCGCTGGTAAATTCTTACGGCTCCGCTTTTATGGCGGGATTTAACGGCGCGAATAAAATTGATTCCTTCGCGTTTATGCCGATTCAAAGTTTCGCCACCGCCGTAACCACTTACGTGGGGCAAAATGTCGGTGCTTCCCGTTTGGAGCGGGTGAAGGCCGGCACCAAAGCGGGGCTTGTGCTTTCGATGGTTTCAAGCTTCGTCATCGCAGGGGCAATTTACCCGTTCAACGCTTTTATCATGCGTCTGTTCAGCCAAAATCCGGAAGTCATCAGTTCCGGCGTGGCTTACCTGAACAGTGTTCTGCCCTTCTACCTGCTGCTTGCGCTTTTATTTATTCTGAATGCCGTACTGAGAGGCGCGGGCGAAATGATTGTGCCGACAATTGCAACGTTCGTGTCCCTGTGGTTTGCCAGAGTCCCCGTCGCGTACTGGATTGCAGGCGTTTGGGGCAAGGAATATATTTATTATTCCTATGCATTCGGCTGGTTTTTGGGTTTGCTCATTTCCTTTGCCTATTACAAGACGGGAAAATGGAAAAACAAAAGCATTGTTGCCCCTGTTGAACCGCAGCCGGCAAAAGCACAGAATTAATATGAAACCGCATGTTTTAACAGAACATGCGGTTTTTTGTACTTTCGTGATTGAAAAACGCCTTATCCCCTTCATTCAGAAAGCCGGTCCACAGCCAAAAAGTCTGAAACAACAAAGCGCTTATGAAAGTATTCTTTACCCAATAGCAAAGAACCTCTTGACAGGATATAATATGCGTTGTATAGTTAATTACATAAGTAACTAACTAATTAAGTTGGAGGTGAAGTGATGACTTTTGCGGAGGAAAAACCCATCTACCTGCAAATAGCGGAGAAAATCGAAGATGCCATTCTTTCGGGCGCGTTTGAAGAGGATGGACAGATTCCGAGTACGACCGAATTTTCGGTCAATTACAAGATTAATCCGGCAACCGCGCTAAAAGGAGTCAGCCTGCTGGCAGACAGCGGCATTCTTTACAAAAAGCGAGGTCTTGGAATGTTTGTTTCTCCCGGAGCAAAAACGATAATCCTCGGTAAGCGCAAAGAAGACTTTTATGACAGTTTTGTGCGCACCCTTTTCAGCGAGGCGAAAAAGCTGAACCTGAGCAGGGATGAAATTCTGAAAATGATAGAGAGGGGCTACGGCGATGAGCAAGATTGAAATCAGAAATATAACCAAGACCTTCGGCGATGTAACAGCGCTTAAAAACATAACGCTTTATTTAGAGGAAAACCACATTTATGGTTTGCTGGGACGTAACGGCGCGGGCAAGACCACGCTTCTGAATCTGATTACAGGCAAACTGTTCCCCGACAGCGGTGAAATTCTGGTAGAAGGAGAGCGGGCGCTTGAAAACGACCGGGTGCTTTCAAAAATGTACTGTATGACGGAGATGAACTTCTACCCTGAAAGGATGCGGGTCAGGGAAGCGTTCCGCTGGAGTGCGGAGTTTTATCCAGAATTCGATACAGCGTATGCAAATGATTTGTGTAAAAAATTTGAATTGAAGCCAGATTTAAAAATTACAAACCTCTCAACCGGATACTCTTCCATTTTTAAAATCATTGTTGCTTTATCCTGCGGCGCGGAAATTGTAATTTTCGACGAACCGGTTCTTGGCCTTGATGCCAACCATCGCGAACTGTTTTACAAGGAACTGATTCTGAATTTCAGTAAACATCCGCGCACGTTCATCCTTTCAACCCATCTGATTGAAGAAGTTGCGGGAATCATCGACCATGTGATCATTATTAAAAACGGAACGCTCATTATGGATGATGAAGTTCAGAACGTGCTGGCGCTTGGCTTCACGGTGAGTGGGCCTGCAGGCGCAGTGGATGCGTATATCAAGGGCAAACAGATGCTCGGTAGCGACACGCTCGGCGGCTTAAAAACTGCTTACCTCATGGGGCGCTGCGACAATTTGCCCAGCGGCCTTGAAGCCAGTAAGCTCGATTTACAAAAGCTGTTTATTCAGCTTACCAACGCACAGGAGGAACAGAAATGAATCAATTGCGGATGAAAACCCCGATAAAATATCTGCTGCGCGATTACAGGCATGTAATTATCATCATGTATCTTTGCATCTACCTTGTGATGCTTCTGATAGCCGCTTCGAACTATTTGGCCGTCCGTATCGGGTCGAGCAACGGGGTGGAAACGGTTACAGCAGTCACCATCTTTATTGTCGGTCTGAATTCTTTTAAGGAGAATTTCAAATTCTTTTCGGCAAACGGGGTATCGCGCAGAACCCAGTTTTGCAGCACCGCAGCGGCACTTGGAATTCTGTCGGTTATTTTCGCTTTGATTGACAGCATTAACGCTTTGATCTTTACGCACTTAACCGTCTATTCTCCAATGTTCCTGAAAATCTACGGCACGCGTTTCGGGTACCCGGCAAATGCTAATGTTCCGATGGCGAGTCCCGCTTTAACGCTTCAAGTCCTTTTCGAAAATTTCATGTGGCTTGTCTTTTTATATTTTATCCTTTCCATGATCGGCTTCTTTATCACCATATTGTATTACCGTATGAACAGAGCATTGAAAATCACAGTTTCGATTGCGGTGCCTGTGGTGCTTATGAATGGAATCCAGGTGCTTGACGATCATTTTTTTCAGGGAAAAATCGGTGCATTCTTTCGGAGCGCCGCAAACGCTGCGCTGGGGATCACCAGCGGTCATAATCCGTATATCGGTATGATAAGCATGCTCCTTGGCACGGCATTTTTTGCTGTTCTCGCGTATCTGCTTGCACGAAAGGCAATCGTGAGAAGGTGAGTCTGCCTCCGCACTGGAACATTCCAAGTGATTCCAGCGAAATAAATATAGTCCTCCCGTATTATAATTAAAAATCAGAAATATACTATTGCCTTTTTATAATATATTATTAATAATGTATTAATTGATAAATAATTAACGAGGAGGACTATTTCTAATGAAAGCATCGGTTAACAGGGGCACTTTATTCCTCGCACAATTTGCGATGCTGCTGGCGATTGAAGCAATTGTATGCTTCACTCCCCTTGGATCTTTGCCCGCATTCGGCCCGATTGTAGCTACCCTCGGCATGGTGCCGGTGATTATAACAGCAATTATGCTTGGCACCGGCGCAGGCACTGCCATGGGATTTTTCGCCGGTCTGTTCAGCTTTTGCGTGTGGACCTTCACTCCGCCAAGTCCAATTGCCTTCGTGTTCACTCCGTTTTATTCGGTTGGCGCCGTTCACGGTAATTTTTGGAGCCTTGTGATTTGTTTTGTGCCGAGAATATTGGTCGGTGCGGTCACGGGCGCCTGTTTCCGTCTGTTTACAAAGTTGCGCTGGAAGTCTGTTTTTGCTTATGGCCTGAGCGGCATACTGGGCAGCCTGACGAACACCTTCCTGGTTTTAGGCGGGATTTATGTGTTTTTCGGTCAAAGTTACGCTTCGGTAATCGGTCAAAGCTTTAATGCATTGCTTGGATTGATCGGGCTCACCGTTTTGACCAGCGGAATTCCGGAAGCCGTAATCGGCGGTGTTGCGGCATACGCCATTTGTTACCCGATTCGCAGACATATGAGCCACAGTTTTGAATAAATTCGGCAAAGCAGGCACAAACTATAAGGATTTCTTTTAAAAGAGGTGCTTGCCATGACAAATTTAGAATGCAGCGTATTCAATTGTGCCAATAATAAAGACAACTTATGCTGCCGGCCGGATATCCACGTGAACGGGCCTTCCGCCTGCGCTTCCGAGCAAACCTGCTGTTCCTCGTTTGTGGACGCAACAGCCGGCGCGCAAAATTCCACCGGGTACTCCTTCCCCAACACGTCACTGCAAATAAGCTGCGACGCAAGAAACTGTACCTTTAACCAAAACGAACGGTGCAGCGCAGACCATATCCGTGTAAGTCCGGAAGAACAATTCCCTGATACGGAATCAAAAACAGAATGCGCAAGTTTCGAATTCAGGTAGAAAAATAACGGACGCAAAAATGGACGGCACCGAGTCGGCGTCGTCCATTTTATATGTAATATTGAAATAAATCCGGCTATATAAACTTATTCTGCAGCACGTCAAACAGGCCAAGATCGGTAATCCGTATTTCGGGAATAACCGGCAGAGCCATAAACGACAGGTTCAGAAACACATCGATGTTTTCCGGTACGCCCATGGCGTGCGCTGCGATGGCCATATCGCTCAGTTCACAGATAATATCAATATTGCGGTCGTCGGTAAAGAGGCCGGCGATGGGAAGCGGCAGTGTTTTCACTACTTTACCCCCGCTGACAACAGTATAACCGCCGCCGCAGGCCTTCAGTTCCTCAATTGCCGCGAGCATGTCTGAGTCATTATCGCCAATCACAATCAGGTTGTGCGCGTCATGTGCGACCGTGGAAGCAACCGCACCGTTTTTTAGCCCAAAGCCTTTCACGACACCCAGCCCGATCCTGCCGGAGCCGTCGTGCCGCTGCACCACCGCAATTTTAAGCAGATCGTTCCTGGCAGTAAAAATTCCGTTTCTTTGCGGCAAAAACATTTTGCGTTTTCTGGTCACGATTTGCCCGGGAATAACTTCAATTACAGGAAACTCTCCATGAACTTTCAACGCAAGGCAATCCTGCGCAAGCTGCGGTATGTGAACGCTGCAGGCGATTTTCTGAGCCACTCCGGCTGTGGCGGCAGGAACTTCCATTCCGCGAATGGACACCCCATCTTTATAAACATCCACAATGGAAATATCACGCAGGCTGTCCAGTACAACCAGGTCCGCCCTGCAGCCCGGAGCCACGGCGCCAAGGTCTTTAAGATGATAGGCGCGGGCAGCATTGAGCGTAGCCAATTTAATTGCCTTGATCGGATCCATTCCCAAATCAATTGCCATTTTTATGTTATGATTAATGTGTCCCTTGGTTGAAACATCGGCCAAATGTACATCGTCGGTGCAAAACACACAACGATCCATGCTGATTCCGTCTTTGAGCGCGCCGGAAATAATTCCGGTAAGATTTCGCGCCGCCGAGCCTTCCCTGATTTGCACAATAAAGCCAGCACGCAGCCTTTCCAGTGCGGATGGATAATCACAGCACTCATGATCTGTTTCCACCCCGGCAAAGCGGTAAGCCTGCAATTTTTTCCCGGCAAGACCCGGGGAATGGCCGTCGATTGTTTTAGGCTGCAAAAGCTCAATTTTTTCAAGAAGATTCTGATCGCACGCCACAATGGCCTCGTAATTCATGACCTCGCCCAAACCGACAACACGCGGGTCATTGATCAACTGTTTCATCTGTTCCGTTCCGAACACGCCCCCATTGTGGTCGAACTCATTCAGCGGCACACAGGAGGGCAGAACAAAATAAACATTCAGCTTGCAGTTCTCACTGTCTTTGATGATATACCGGATTCCTTCCAGACCGGCAACATTGGCAATTTCATGCGGGTCGGCAATCACGGTGGTGGTTCCGCACGGCAAAACCTTCCCCGCGAACATGCTCGGCGCGACCATAGAGGACTCAATATGAACGTGCGAATCGATAAATCCGGGAACAATGATCTTTCCGGTCATATTGATTTCACGTGCGCCATGGTAAGCGCCCACCCCCACAATATATCCGTCCCTTATGGCGATATCGGCTGTAAACAGTTTTTCGGTAAACACGTCAACGATATCGGCATATTTCAGTACCAAATCCGGTTCTTCCACTCCAAGCGAAGTTCGCATCAGCTTCTTCTTCTCCTGAATTTCCATGCCACCGCCTCCAAGGTAAATTTTATTTATAATACCACAATATGCCCAAATATTCAATCAAAGAAAGTCACCCGCACACCTGTCATATTTTGTTACAAATCTTGTGATATAGGACTATATATGCTATACTGTTGATACTATATCAATTAAAGGGTGAAAAGTATGAATTCTGGATATTGCCGCAATACCGCGTTCATCCTGCTTGTTTCCGGACTTATCGCTTTTAGCGGCTGCGGCAGAACGGAAGCCGCATCTTCTGCTTCCTCACAGCAGGTTTCATCTGCTGTGCAAAGCTCCGCGCAGAGCGCTGTATCCGCCGCCGCAAGCGCGGCAGTTTCCCAAGCGGCCGGTTCACAGGACGAAGTTTCTTCCGTGGAGCCGGCAGAAGGGATTGCCGAAAGCGCTAAAGCTGACCAGAGTTACCTTGACGACGCGGTGTTTATCGGCGATTCGGTTTCACTAAAGTTAAAAAATTATGTTACTGCGAAGCGGAAAACCGATCCGGACATTTTCGGCAAAGCGCAGTTTTTAGCCGCGGGCAGTATGGGAAGCGGCAATGCCCTTCAGCCGCTGAGCGGTTCCTCCATTCATCCGTCTTACAATGGAAAAAAAGCGCTGCTTGAAGACAATGTTGCGGCAATGGGCGCAAAAAAAGTTTATATTATGCTTGGCACCAACGACATTGCGCTGTACGGTATTGACGGTTCCGTTCAAAACATGGCCAAGCTTCTATCCAATATCAAGGCAAAATCCCCCAACGCGCTTATTTTTGTACAATCCTCCACTCCCATGATAAAAGAGAAGCAAATGAAGGTGCTCAACAACCACAATCTTGAAGTTTATGACAGCGCACTGAGTAAAATGTGCAAAGAAAAGGGCTATTATTTTATCGACGTTGCTTCCGTGATGCGCGATAAAGATGGAAACCTTCCTTTAGAATATTGCAGCGACCCGGATATTCTCGGCATTCATTTTACGGATAAGGCCTGCGAAATCTGGATTAATTATATTTTAACGCATACTGTGAAATCATAACGGAGGAAATGCAATGAAAAAATCCTTTCTTTTTCTGCTGTGCATCCTGATGCTTTTTTCATTTGCCGCATGCGGCGGCTCCGCTACAAAGCAGGCTGATTTAGGCAAAGTGATGACCGATATGAAAGCGAAACTCACCAATACCGAAATGATGGATTTATCCCAAGAGGATTTAATGCCAAACTACGGAATAGAAACCGCTGATGTCAAACAGTTTGCAGCCCATGTAGATTCCACCGGAATCAAAGGGGATGAAATCATCATTCTGGAAGGCAAGGACGCGGACGCGGCAAAACGGATTAAAGGAAAACTGGACGAGCGCTATAAGCAGAAGGAAGTTGAAATGAAAGACTATCTGCCTGAGGAATATGCGATGCTCAAAAAGTGTGAGGTCAGGCAGGACGGCAATTATATCAGCATGATTGTTTCCCCTCAGTACGAGGAACTGAATAAAATTTATAACGCGGCAATTAAATAGAACACATAAAAACACACAGGCTTTCGCCTGTGTGTTTTTATGTGAATGATATTACGGATGAATCCGGCTCAGCACCTCGCCGATGCTGGCGTTAATCACCAGATTCGCATTTCTGTCCTGCGGCGTACTGGTGCGGTTGATCAATACAAGCCGGCTTCCGCTGTAATAATTGACCAGGCTGGCGGCCGGGTAAACAGCAAGCGACGTACCACCGATGATCAGCATATCCGCCCGTTCAATGGCCTCCACCGCGCCGTCCAGCGTGCGTGAATTCAGCCCTTCCTCGTACAGTACCACATCGGGCTTGATGGTTCCTCCGCACTCACACATTGGAATTCCCTTGCTGTGGAGCATGTATTGCGCATCGTATAATTTATGGCAGCGTCTGCAATAATTGCGGTGAACCGAACCATGCAGTTCAAAAACAGTTTTACT
Source organism: Bacillota bacterium (assembly GCA_023391275.1). Taxonomy (GTDB): domain Bacteria; phylum Bacillota; class Clostridia; order Oscillospirales; family Acutalibacteraceae; genus Caproiciproducens. The sequence goes on from JAEWBE010000060.1 coordinate 40,136, forward strand.
TCCGG
>JAEWBE010000057.1 GCA_023391275.1 Bacillota bacterium
GTTTTAAACTTATTCATGAACGGAGAAACGGTGGATTAATATGAAATGCAGGAAAACAGCGGGTCTTCTTTTAATAATACTGATGATATGTTCCCTTGCCGCCTGTCAAAAAAAGGCGGATGCGGACGTGCTGATGCGGGAAGCATTAACCAACGCGAACGCGATTCAAAGCTGTACCGCTGCGTTCAGCAGCAAACTTGAATTTACTGCGAACTCGAAGCAGAATATTTTTCAGACCGGAAACGAAATTGTTTACCAGGCAAAGCCGTTTTCTTTAAAATCCACCCAGACTTCGCTGCTGGGGAAAACCCCGGGCAGCAGCACTTCCTACACAGTAACCGATGGAAACGGCGTCTGGTTTTATTCCAACTCCGGCAGCGGCTGGCAAAAAACCTCCGCGGGAAACATCGACACCACTCCGCTCCGGCAGGTGGATATTTTCCGGCTGCTCGGCAGTGTAAAAGGGCAGAAATATGTGCGCGAAACAACCCTCAATTCAAAAAAGGTGCACAAACTGGAACTTACGTTTCAAAGTGAAGTGCTTCGCAGCACACTGGAAAACATTGTAACCGCGACCGGCATGGGACAGGGTTCGTTGACAATTGTGCAAACCCTGCTTGACAGCGCGGATGATATTTACGGCTATTGCTACATTGACGAGGAAACCGGTGAAATAATCCGTATTGAACTGGACGCGACCGAAGCAGTGAATCAGATCTTTAAAAATATTGACGGCAGCGGAATCACGGTCAATGTATCCAAATGTGAAATTTCCGGGGAAGTCGGCAATATTGGGAAAGCACCGGCTGTAGAACTGCCCCCCGAGGCCGCCGCGGCACAGACTGTTGATGCGCAGGGATAAAAAGATTCCCATTGTTTGAATTCGAAAATCATCCGGCCGCCGGTCCGGAGTTATCAAAAGAGGAATGCCTGAATATCCGGGCATTCCTCTTTTTCTCAATAGTAAAACCGAACGAATTTGATATTGTAAAAATCGCAGGCCAGCACGTCGTCGGTTTGAGTCTCATTAATCAGGATATAATTAATGCCGACTCCCAGAAGGATTCCCGACCGGTCCGTCAGCGTATTGGTCCCGATCAGGAAAGTCACCAGCACCGGGCGGCCAATCTGCGTGCGAAGAAATCCGTTTAAATATTGCAGACTGTCCCCTGAAATTGCCCCGGCCTGCGCGGCGGTAGGGGTAAGTGCCACAGGTGCAGGCGCGGCTGCTGGGGCCATCTGCATCATGGGCTGTGTCTGCCCGCCGAGGCGTGGATAGCCCGGCATGCCCGGAGCCAGCGTTGCTCCGCCCTGCTCAAGCTGCTGCCGCTGCTGTTCCTGCTGCGCAGGGCTCATATAGTTGTAGTTGGCGACATCCTCAAGGGATGGCACCTTGCTCCCGGCCGGCATGGAAGCGCCACTCACTGGCTGCATAGGGATACCGGAAGCTGGACTTGCGTAACTGTTGCCGAAACTATTCTGTGCCGCAAGCAGCATGGGGGTCGCGGGGGAACCGCCCCCGCAGCCACAGCCGCCCATGGCAGGATTATATTGATCCATACTTGAAATTCCTCCTCAACTCATGTTGACGCGTATTTTGATGTGGGGGCGTAAAAGCAATGCTGGTTAATGCGGTTGTAGATGACGCCGGCCCCTCCTGCCGGAAAATAGGAAGGGCACTGCGGGTTGTACGGATTAAAGTAGAACAGACAATTCCCGACGCCGGAAAAAATATTGTTGGCGAGCGCCCAGTCGGCAATGGCATAATGCACTTCATCAGGGTCCATATTGTATACATTCTGGGCATTATATACACCGCCGAGTGTCGTCCTCATGCAGTCAAACTGCCCCGGCTGTTCCATAATTCTGCGTACATCCCCGCCCTGGCTGACACGGGCAAATTCTCCGTTCGGCACATTGGCACGGTTCATGATGATACTGGCAACCGCGCGCATCCCGTTGTCACCTTCTCCGCCTGCTTCGCATTTAATCATTTTTGCTAAGAGCTCCCTGGTAGTAATTGGCATATTTATCACCTGTTTTTATAAGTTGTCTCCAAAGCATTATATGTTACGCTGCGCCCCTATGGCACAATATCACGCCTTCTCAGCATAATATTTCGGTTACGCTTTGGAATTCCAAGAAAGTACTTGACATTTCGGTCTTTACTATTTACAATAAATAAGCATGTATTTCGTACTGCTTGTACTTTTCTTCTAAAGATATGGCATTTGAAATCATGTTATCCGCTGAAAAGCAGAAGACTGATTACACGGAAGCGTATCGAAGTGGTCATAACGGGCCTGACTCGAAATCGAATTGGTCGAGTTTCCTTGCTTACCCTTCAAACCCGCATTGCAATTGCATTTTTCGGACTTCCTGTTAGATGAATTTTAGGCCTCATCTAACAGATATCTAACACTTGCATACACTTGCGTATTTTTGATTTTATCTAACAATTTGATATATGGAGACGTATCGAAGTGGTCATAACGGGACTGACTCGAAATCAGTTGAACCGCAAGGTTCCGTGGGTTCGAATCCCACCGTCTCCGCCATTTATGGGCATTCTGTGTATCTAACAGAATGCCCATTTTTCTGTTAGATGGCGCTTTTTTTCAGGTAATCGCAGTGGTTTCTGCCGAGGGGATTTTTGATTCAGTTTCCGGTACAGTTCCGCCCAGCAGTTCTCCAATAGCCTTTGCCGACTGTAACTTTGAGTTGAAATCCAAATGAGAGTAAATATTTGCGGTTGTATTGAAATCGCTGTGCCCCATCCATTCCTGTATCTGTTTCATGGGAACACCAGCCGCTACCAGCATACTCGCACAGCTGTGCCGCAAATCGTGAAAACGAATCTTTGGCAGATTGAATTTTTTCAGGAACCAGATAAAGTGTTCCGTAACATAATTTGGGCGATATAAGACACCCTGCTGGTCCACACAAACATAGTCCAGATAGTCCTTGCAGTAGGATTTTTTCAACATCCTCTGAAAAACCTTTTGCCGTTCTTTCGCTTCCAGCAGCAACGGTTCCACCTGTGGAATCAGTGGCAAAGTGCGGTAACTGGAAGCTGTTTTCAGCTTGTCCTCCGCAAACGTCTCGAACTTTCCGTCCACCTTTGCCTCGGTGACCTTATGGTTGATAACAAGTGTTTTCTTCTCAAAATCAATTGCACTCCACCGAAGTCCCAGCACCTCGCTGCGGCGCAGACCATAAAAGGAGCCGAGGATAATAACCAAATGCAAGGGATCTTCCTCACTGGCTTCAAACAGTGTTTTTACCTGTTCTGAAGTGTAGTAGCTGGAAATGTATTGATTTTTCTTGGGACGATCAAGCATATCGGCGGGGTTTCTTAGAATCATTCCTTGCTTGAGTGCTGCTTGTAACGCCTTGCGAATGACCGCATGGTAATGGATCACCGTATTTGTGGTGTATCCTTCCGCATAAATTTTTTGGTAAAGCTCTTCAATGTGCTGCGGCTCCAAGTCATCCAAAGTAACTCCCAAATCGCGAAAATGCTTATCGATACGGGCGTTAAACATGTTTTCATAACTTTCAAAGGTCGATCGTGCAATAGTTGGCTTGACGATTTGCAGCCAGCGTTTGATATAATCGGATACCAAAATGTCAACGCCTTTATGCTCTCTCTTTGCTTTTTGTTTTTGCTCGTATTCCAACTTTGCTTCGGTAAGCATCTCTTCTGCCCTACGTTTGTTGCCTTTAACCGGCAGCCCCGTACTGATCCACTTTACCTTTCGTTTTCCGTTTACATAGAGATTTAATGCCATGTGATATATTCCATTGCGTTCCTGCAGACTTCCTGTAACCATAATTTCCTCCTTATAAACTGGTACAGAACCGGACGTCTGTCATTGACGTCTGTATATTACCATAGGTCAAACCACCGATTCAACTTGTGTGTTAGATATTCTTTTGCTGAGAACGGAGATAAGAAATGATGTTAATTTTCGGAATCTTATAAGCGCGCCCAATCTTTAGGCCCTCGATTTTTCCTTCACTAAGCAAGCGATAGGCCAGTTTTCTTCCGATATCACCTAACATTTTCCTCATGGTATCCACATCTACCACATCCGGATAATCGCGAAACATAAACCACTGCACCTCACCTACCGTCATCGTATCGTTTCTCAAATACCTTCCTCCTTCCATGATTGCAACCGTTTGTTTATCTAACGTCTATCAACTTTTATTTGGCTATTGACAAACTTTTCTGGCGGGTGTAAATTATATGTGTAATAGTTAATATACATTACATATATTACACCATCTAATATATAGACGGTGATGGAATAAAAAACGGAACCTTGAAAGGAAGGATTTTTATTTGAAAATTGAAATGTTAACAGAACAGGACAAATGGAATGAGATTGTCGCAGAACTTGACCGGGTAGAACGGAACAACAATCGCCGGCACAAGGAAAAGCGGGACGACATGGATATCTCAATGGTTGATCAAAAAGCTGAGAATGACAATCGCTTTCCAGCGGCAAAGATGCTAAATCTAAGCTGTAACGAGGACCGGATCGACATTATCTTTGGCAGTAAAGCAGGGGATCTGCATCAATTGGTAACAGATGAAATCGTCAGCCGGGCGATTAAAAATCTTACAGATTGCCAAAAAGAAGTACTGTTTTTAAACATCATCCGGCAGTACACAACCGCGGAAATCGCTGAAATGAGATTTACTACAGATCGCAACGTCCGAAAGCACCGACAAAAAGCAATCCAAACTATTCAAAAAGCATTGGGAATATTAAAGAGCACGTCGGGTGAGATTGATGTAGCCATGTCAGCGATGATTCTTGTTGGAATGCTATTCTGGCCGTTCTTGATAGGATGGAAAATTGCAAACAGAATTTATCCAAAAAGTGCAGCATAAACAAAAAACGGTACAGCATATTACAAATGCAATATGCTGTACCGAATACATAATAGTAAGATGTGAGGAAAAAGGCTATGGATATCAAAGAAATGTTTCAGAATGTCAACGCCATGTGGGTACGCTGGTCAGATTATAAAATTGTTGAGAGCAAAGGTGTACGCTACTTGCTTCCAACAGATGATGCAACCATTATGATTTATAATCCTCTGGATTGCGGCACGGAGCTTATCACTGACGCGCTTAACATGGGCCAGTCGATACAGGACAACCAAAGTGATACCAATTTTGTGGACAAGCAGTGTATCGACTTTGCGCGGAAATACGGTTTGCTTGGCTGGATGACTTATCTGCCGCAAGACACTGATTTTAATTTAGAAGAGCAGGTATATCTCGGTAAAAATGGAGAACTTATGGGTGGCAAAGTAATGAATCGCGAAAATTATCTCAACTATTTCTATCCGCTCAAAAAGGAAAATTCTGCACCGATTGCTTTCTCGATGGGACGTGAAGATGTTTTTGATTTTGTATTCAATAAAGGATATGGAGAACCTGTATTGTGGCTCTCGGCGGTACTAATAAGCCTTTATACTCATTTTTTCTGTTATTTAAACTGGGACAAAGATGAATTTACTGCCGATGAAAAAGCCGTTATGAGAAACCGAGCAGTTTCATTTTATAATAATGGTATCAGTTTTAAGCTTACAGGCACCGCTCATCCTGATATAGTTTGGGAAACTGACAGTCTGAACACTGCTATTGAAACCCTCTATGCCCTTGCAATTACCGATAAGACTTCACCTCTAAAAATGTGCAAGCACTGCGGAAATGCATACTATAACTCCAATTCACGCAGCGAGTTTTGTTCAGCAAAATGCCGCAACCAATATAATGTGCGAGCATTTCGTGAGAGGAATAAAGAGTCGTAATATAACTTAACTGGCGGTAAAAGCAGCTAATTATCCGTTCATAGGTAAGTATGGACGCGGGAATAAATATCATAATAATTTAAATGTTAATCATTAACACAATAAAATATTGACATACTTGAATGCGCGTGTTACAATACTTTTAAAAGTTGAGGTGGATAACATGAGAATCACAGAAGCGAAGTTGTGTGAGGTTGCCGAAATTATTTCAGGAACTGTTGAAGATAAAACCACGGGACGTGGACAGTATGAGTACCGCTATTTACAACCGAATAGCTTTGATGAAAATGGAGACACTGGCGAGTTCTCAAAAATATATAAGGATATCCCGGTACCAAACAGCCAGAAGTTAGCTTTGAACGATATTGTTATCAAAAGACTCAATCCCAAATACCCGTTTGTGGTTGTATCGCTACCAGAGCCAACACTGATTTCACAAAATTTGTTTATCATCAGACCCAGCACAGAAATTTATGCGCCATACCTTGCGTGTTTATTTGAACAAGCAGGTGTGCTTTCACAGATAGAACATCTGATTGGCAGCATGGTAGCTATTAAAGCGATTTCGGCAAAAAAATTGATGGGTATTACCATACCGCTTTTGGCTATGGACAAGCAAGCGATACTTGGCAACTACTGGATGCTTAGCAAAAGGCGCAAACAATTGCTTTCGCAGTATATATATGAAAACGATCGGTTATTGGCGATAGCAGCCGACAAACTGTTAAATTACGGAGGAAAATAGAATGACGACAAAAACCACATTTGAAAATATTAAGAGTACATTATGGAAAGCAGCCGGTACGTTTCGCGGGACTATTGACGCCGCAAACTATAAAGATTTTGTCTTGTCCATGCTGTTCCTGAAATACTTAGATGATACACACGAGGAGCAGGTGCAAGCCTTACATGAAAAGTACGGTGATAATGAAATAAGGATTGAACGTGCAAAAGCGAGGCTTCCCTTTGTGCTGTCGGACGATGAACGATTCAGAACTTTATATGAAAATCGATTTGACGTAAAAATAGGTGAGAAAATCAACTTTGCATTGCGTGGAATTGAAGACCATAACTCGGAGCTGCGCGCAGTGTTCCGTAGTATCGACTTCAACAGTGAAACCATGTTAGGAAATTCACAGCAAAAGAACACTAAGTTACGCACTTTGTTGGAAGATTTTGAGCCACTGGATTTGATGCCTTCCCATATTGAAACTAGGGTCGGTAAGGAGCCAGCCGATATCATTGGCGATGCATATGAATATATGATTGGAGAGTTTGCGGCAGAGGCCGGAAAAAAAGCGGGCAATTTCTTCACCCCTACAATGGTGTCCGAGCTGATGGCTCGCTTAACCAAACCGCGCAACGACGAAGCAATCTATGATCCTACCTGTGGCTCTGCATCCCTACTAATACGCACGGCAAAACAAGCAGACGTACAAAAGGTAGCAATTTATGGGCAGGAAATGAACGGTTCGTCCTGGTCTATGGCACGTATGAACCTTTTTATCCACAATATTCATGGAGCTAACATTGCTTGGGGTGATTCCTTATCAAATCCACTTCACCTTGACTCAGACGGCAATTTAAAGCAGTTCGATGTAATTGTGGCCAATATGCCATTCTCACAGGACAAGTGGGCTGAGGGGTTTAATCCAGGTGCTTCGCAGGAAAACGAAGCTGATAACAAAAAAAAGTTTACCATGACGGCAAACCTTGACCCATACCACCGCTTTGACTGGGGTGTACCTCCGACCAGCAAAGGCGACTGGGCCTTTTTACTGCACATGATTCATAGCCTGAAAAATAACGGACGCATGGCAGCGGTAGTACCACATGGCGTATTGTTTCGGGGAGCATCCGAAGGACGCATACGCCAAACTGTGATTGAAAAAAATTTGCTGGATGCCGTGATCGGATTGCCCGCCAATTTGTTTTTCGGAACCAGCATTCCGGCTTGCATTTTGGTGTTCAAGAAAAACCGCGCCACAGACGATGTGCTGTTTATTGATGCTTCTGGAAAAGACGCGGACGGAAACCTCCGCTATAAAAAGGACAAGAATCAAAATAAACTGGAAGAAAAGGATATCCAAGCAATTCTAGATGCCTATTATGCCCGAGAGGACAAAGACAAATTTGCCCACAAAGCCAGTTTTGATGAAATCAAAGGCAACGAATTCAATCTCAATATTCCACGTTATGTGGATACGTTTGAAGAAGAAGAGTTGGTAGACATTGACGAGGTGCAAACAAACATTGCGCGCATCAAGACAGAGTTGGTCACGGTAGAGGCACAGATGGCAGAATATCTGAAGGAGCTTGGCTTATGAACGACTTACAAAAATACAGTGACCAAACCTTTGAGAATATAAAGCATATCAACGATGATGGAATCGAGTTTTGGTATGCCAGAGAGCTGCAATCAGTTTTAGAATACACGCAGTGGCGCAATTTTGAAAGCGTGATTGACAAAGCAAAAATAGCTTGCATTAACAGCGGAAACGATGTAGACGATCATTTTGCTGATGTCAGCAAAACGATCCAAATGCCCAAAATGGCAGAAAAATCGATACCTGATTATCAGCTTTCCCGTTATGCCTGTTACTTAATTGTTCAAAATGGTGACCCTCGAAAAGAGGTCATTGCTCTGGGGCAGACATATTTTGCTGTTAAAACACGCCAGCGAGAACTGATTGAAGACTATGATCAACTGACGGAAGAGCAAAAGCGCCTTGCCATTCGGAATGAAATGATTGCGCATAATAAATCGCTTGCGGAAGCAGCTCAGATGGCTGGAATCGAAGACCCGAGAGATTATGCCATTTTTCAGAACAAGGGCTATCAAGGCTTGTATGGCGGACTCGGTGTAAAAGAGATTCATGCGCGTAAAGGGCTGAAAAAGAGTCAGAAGATATTGGATCATATGGGCAGTACCGAGCTGGCGGCCAATCTATTCCGCGCCACGCAAACTGACGATAAAATCCGTCGGGAGAATATAACAGGCAAGCAAGCGGCATATGACACTCACTATCAAGTGGGCAAAAAGGTTCGCCAGACCATTAAGGAACTTGGCGGCACTATGCCGGAAAATCTTCCCACACCGAAGAAAAGCGTCAAACAAATCGAACGCGAACAAGAGCAGAAAAAGCTGAACAAAAAGCAGGAGCCGAATGAATGAAAGATACAATTAAACAGCGCATTGAACAGGTACGGCGTGGAGAAGTACCCAAAGGGTATCAGCGGAATAAAAGCTTTATTTTCCCAAATGATTGGGAACTCCTTCCTCTTAATACAGTGCTTTTTGAAAACAAAGAGAGGAACTTTAATAAAAAATACAGCAAGGGTGATGTCCTGTCTGTTTCAGGTGAAAGTGGTGTTGTGAATCAAATTGTTTTCATGGGACGTTCATATGCTGGTGCTTCTGTTGACAATTATCACGTTGTTGAAACGGGTGACTTGGTGTACACAAAAAGCCCACTAAAAGAAAATCCATATGGCATAATCAAATTGAATTGTGGAAACCCAGGCATTGTTTCCACTCTTTACGCAGTGTATCATTGCCAAAAGCCGTACACTGCACAATATCTTAACCAGTATTTTTGCATTGACCGCTACCTTAATAATTATTTAAAACCATTGGTGAAACGTGGTGCAAAAAATGATATGAAGGTTAACAACGATGACGTTATACGAGGGCATATTGCATTTCCTTCAGATGCAGAACAACAAAAAATCATTAAAATACTAGCGCAATGCGATAAGGTGATTGCGCTGAAACAAGAACTGCTGGACGAAAAGCGCAAGCAGAAAAAATGGATGATGCAGAAATTGTTGAAAAGGCAAGCGACTTGGGTAAAAGCTACAATAGGAAAGCTAACGACCATATGTGCAGGAGCTACACCGTCAACAAAAGAACAAAATTATTGGAATGGGGATATCCGCTGGATGAGTTCAGGTGAACTGAATCTAAAACAAGTGTATGAAGTCAAAGGGCGAATCAGCGAGAACGGATTGAAGAATTCCGGGACGAAGATGCTCCCAAAAAATTGTGTATTAGTTGGGTTGGCAGGGCAGGGAAAAACGCGAGGAACAGTTGCTATCAACCACGTACCTCTTTGTACAAATCAATCTATTGCAGCAATCTTGCCATGCAATAAGTTTAGTACTGAGTATATGTTCTGGAATTTAGAAAGCAGATATATGGAGCTACGGAAATTGTCGTCCGGCGATGAAGCTCGTGGTGGGTTGAACTTAGATCTTATTGGTGGACTTGTCGTCTACCTCCCGCCGATTGAAGAACAGGAAAGAATTGCTAGCATACTTTCAACCGCCGACAAAGAAATCAACCTGCTTGAGCAGGAGCTTGCCGCGTGGAAAGAGAAAAAGGAAGGCCTCACGCAGCTTTTACTGACGGGTCTTGTACGGGTATAAGCTCTATTTACGGGCTTTATATACAATCATTGCGAAGAAGGCGACGATAAATATGACTGTAAAGAAAAAGAGCAATTAGCCTGCTGGTACAGGTTAACCGCTCTATGCGAAAAAAGACATGCTGTTAATTTATCACATAATAATTTATTTTACAACAATAGAAAGGAATTAAATCATGGAAGCAGATTATTACATTATTGCCGTTCACTACAAAAATAGTGATGATACCACTTTTATTGAGAAGGTCAAAACCTACGATGGGTCTGAAAAACTCCGAAGCACAGTTGTAGCTAATATAGAAAACGGTCAAACCGTTATGACTGCTGTCAAGAGAAACGATGGCAAGTATTATAAAGGGGCCACAGTCAATGTGGTAAAAATCGATGGTGTGAAGTATATTCGGACAGACAAAAATTCCACCAAGAGGGATAACCTCGAAAACCTTCCGACATATTGAGGAGGAGTATTATGCCAAGAGATACGCATCATGTAGTCCATAACCCCGATGGCGGGTGGGATGTTAAGCGCGGCGGCGGTGAACGCGCCAGCGGCCATTATGACACAAAGCAAGAAGCGATTGACGCCGGACGAGAAATCAGTATTCATCAGGGTACAGAATTTCTAATTCACGGCATGGACGGAAAAATCCAAAGTTCAGATAGTCACGGCAACGACCCGTGTCCGCCCAAAGATTCCAAGTAATTCGCAGCAGCAAGGCAGAGCCGGAAACGGCTCTGCTAAATCTGCTTAAGGAGAGAATGTTATGCCAGATCACACCATATTTAATGAGCGCCCGGAGTCGCAGAACAGAGCAATCCAGCAGCTGCAAAACATGGGCTACAGCTATGTGCCTCGCGCAGAGGCCGAGAAAAAGCGTGGACGGTTATCCAAAGTACTATTTCCGGACGTGATGCGCGAGTTTTTAGCCTCGCAGTCCTACCAATACAGTGGTAGAATGGTTCCATTCTCGGAGCGCAGCATTAACATGGCCATTGACGATTTAGATGTTGTATTGGAAAGGGGACCAGCCTATGCCAGCAAAAGCATCTACGACAGCCTGATCTTTGGCAAAAGCTGTGAGGAAAAGCTGTTTGACGGCGGTTTGCAGTCGTTTGACCTTAACTACATTGATTGGGAACATCCGGAAAAAAACATCTGGCAGGTAACAGATGAATTTTCAGTAGAGCGACAAAATGGGAAGTTTGCCCGTCCGGATATTGTGCTGCTGGTCAATGGCATTCCATTGGTAGTGATCGAATGCAAAAAATCCGGCGTAGACGTAGAAGAGGGCGTCAAACAGAATATACGAAACTGGCAGCCAGATTATATTCCGCAGCTGTTCAAATTTGTGCAGATTGTGGTAGCAATGAACCCTAATGAAGTGAAATATGCTACCGACCATACCCCACAGGAATTTTTTTGCCACTGGCACGAGAATGGCAAGGACAACAAAAGATGGCAGGAAGATGGTGCTAAGCGATACGCGCCCAGTGCACCTATCATTGAACAAGACAAATACATCGTATCTATGCTCAGCAAGGAACGCTTGCTGAATATAATTCGATTTTATATTTTATATGATAATAATATTAAAAAAATAGCACGCTATCAGCAATATTTTGGCGTGGAAAATACCATGCGCCGCATTAAAGGCGAAGATGGAAAAGGTTGTCGAGGCGGTGTGATTTGGCATACACAGGGCAGCGGCAAATCGCTGACCATGGTGATGCTAGTAAAAAGGATCACGGCAGACGATACCATAAAAGGCTCGCGCTTTGTATTAGTGTGTGATCGGCTGAACCTAATTAAGCAGCTGAAAGACAACTTTATTCACACCGGCATGGAGCCGAGCAATGCGAACACGGGTACTGGCCTGATAAACCTGCTCAAGACCAATGGCGTGCGCATTATTACGACCACGATCAATAAGTTTATGAGTGCAGCCAAAAGCAGAACGAAAATAACAGAAGAAAACATCTTCCTGCTGATTGACGAAAGTCATCGTTCGCAGGGCGGCGAACTGCACAACATGATGAATGAAGTACTGCCCAATGCCGTAAAAATTGGCTTTACCGGTACGCCGCTTCTTAAAAAGGACAAAAAAAATACCTATAAAAAGTTTGGCCCGCTGATCGGAGAAGCGTACAAATTTGAAGATGGCATCCGTGACAAAGTAATTGTACCGCTGGTGTACGAAGGACGCATCGTGCCTCAAAAAGAGCCCAAAGAAAAAATTGATGATTACTTGAAATACATTCTGGAACCACTCAACGAAGAGCAGCGCGAAGATATGCGGCAAAAATGGAGCCGTTTTAGACCCATTGCACAGACCAGTGCTCGCATTTCCATGTTGGCTTTTGACATTCATGAACACTATCTATCCTATTGCCGCTCCCATGGTTACAAAGCCATGGTGGCCGCATCATCACGTGCAGAGGCAATTGATTTGGCACATGCAATCAATGCACTTGGCGGGGCAAAAGCAGCCGCATTGATCTGTTCCGAAAATGAAAGCGATGGAGAGGATAAACCGCTCTCAACTAGTGAAAAAGATAAAATCCGGAATTTTTTTAAAACAGAAGTTGAGCCTAAATTCGGGCAGGACTATGATAAATACGAGGAATACATCAAGGGAAATATCAACGGTGGCGAAGATGTAGATATCGTTGTGGTTTGCACGATGCTTCTTACAGGTTTTGACGCACCGCCTTTGGCAGTGCTGTATGTGGATAAGCAATTAAAAGAACATACTTTGTTGCAGGCAATCGCGCGTGTAAACCGCATCTACCCTGGTAAAAGCTTTGGATTGATTGTAGACTATTGGGGCTTGTTCGCAAACTTAAATACTGCAATGGATATGTATGGCGACGATGAGTCGGGCCTTAGCGGTTATGATGCCGCCGATCTGGCGGATTCCATTTTTACCGCCAATGAAGAGAAAGAAAAGTTGACCGCGGCAAACGAGAAACTGTTGCAGTTTTTTGAAGGCAGTACATTTGACCAATCCAACCCCAATGCATGGCAAGCGTTTTTTGAAGATGATGATGAAGAAATCGCTAAAGAAAAGCGAAAAACATTTTATGGTCTGTTAGCAGAGTTCTCGAAACTGATGGAATTAGCCATGAGCAGCTTTTCTTTATATCAAGCAGTTGGATTTGAGCATATGCAGAAGTACAAACAAGACTTGTTGTTTTTCCAAAAGCTACGCATGGCACTGATGAAGACCTATGCTGAGAAAGTGGATTTTAGCAAATATGAAGATGGCATCCGAAATTTGTTGAACAGTTTTGTAACCGCTGAACCGGTAGAAGTGGTTGTGGAACCAATTGCTATCAATGATAAAGCTGGCATGGATAAGCAGTTGGAAGAAATTGATGGACAAAAAGCAAAAGCAGCGTATATCAAAACTCGTTTGGTATCGGAATTGGAAGCACGCCGCTATGAAGATCCCTTGCTTTATAAAAGATTTTCTGAACGCATAAAGGAAACGCTTGAAAAATACCGTCAAGCAAGGGATGATATTGCTTATTTGGCACAGATCAAAAAGCTGGCTGAGGACTTTCGCGAAGGATTTGTAGGGAACACATATCCGTCCTGCATTGATGATGATAGCGACGCAAAAGCGTTTTATGGTGTCATTTCCGATACTTTACTGCGAGGTGAAAACTCCAAAGAGGAGGAAGCCGAAGAGTGTGTAGGCCAACTGGCTGCAAATATTAACACCGCAATAAAAGAGTTAGCACATGTGGATTGGCGCTGCAACACAATGATTCACAAAAGAATGAATCAGGCTGTAGAAGATCTGCTGTGGGATTATGCAGATGAGCAGGGTGTTGAAATACACGTTAGTGATTTGGATTTATTGCTTGAAAATGTAATGCGCACCGCGATGGCAAGGTATTAAATATGGAATATAGCATAGAGCTTTTTGGAAAAATGAAAACAGTGGAGGTCACTGAAAAGTCGGTACGACGGGTAAGACTAAAAGTGTTTCCATCACAAGAAATTAAACTCACAGTTCCTGACAATACGCCTCCCGACTGGGTAAAGAACTTTTTGGCATCCAAAACCAAATGGATGGAAGAAAAATTGACCGCTTTTGAAAAAACCAAAGCTGTTGAAAAGGAGGAGCATATCCAATCTGGCGTATCAACACGTATCCTTGGCAGACAATACATCATACAAGTAATTCAAGCAAACAGAAAATATGTTGAAATAACTGACAGTGAGTTGCTACTTTACACGCCGAACAAGGAAAATCAGACGGATGTAGATAAGCAATACAACAACTGGTGGCAAAAAGCGTCAAAGCAGTACTTGCTTGAACGGCTGGATGATCTGTATCCGATTGTACAGAAGCACGATATTCAGCGGCCTAACATGAAAGTGGCTAAAATGCAAACGCTTTGGGGGAGCTGCAGCAGAAAGATGAACAAAATAAACCTGAACTACTATTTACTGAAAGCACCCCCGCCCTGCATTGAATATGTGATTTTACATGAGCTAACGCATTTTCTCTATCCACGGCACGACAAGAATTTTCTAGACTTTCTGTCGGTTCATATGCCAGATTGGCGCGAACGAGCAAAGTTGCTAGATAATGAAATCGTGCTAGGTATATAGGACGCAAGACAAGGACTTATATCTGCTGTCCCTTAAGTCCAAAGAACATCAAGGCGGATTTTACATTTTTCAACTTAAGGATCACAGGAGCAATCTATTAAAGTGTATAGTTTTGTTCCTGCTGTTGCTGCATAGCCTGATATTTAAGCAGCAACTCGTCTCGCAGCTTCTCAGGAATAGAATCAACAAATTCTTGATACTCTTGCAGTTGATAGCTCAAGTCTTGTGTTTGTTGTTCAGCATGATAAACTCGGGCATCTTTGCTTCGAGATTGATTTTCGATTACCTGCTGATTATCTTCAAGAATTTTAATCTGCTGTTCGTAAGGCTTAAGTTTGCTCTCAAATGCATTGATTTGTGGATACCATTCAAGCAGCATCTTCAGAATCTTTTCTTTCTGCTTACCGGAATTAAATGCGCCGATATTTTCAATTTCATTTTGAATAGCAGACATTTCTTCGGTCAAACGGTTCGCTTGCTTGAACAGCCAAGTCGGAACGTGCTTGCGTTTCGTCACGGCGGCAGACTCGCCGCGCTCAAGCTGCGGAAATTCCATTGTCATGCAATCGTAAAACTTATCCTGCCACTCCACCAGCTTATTACGGTTTCCAATAATATCTTTTGCAGATAACCGCTTGTCTTTTGTCAGCGGTACAAAACAAAGATGCATGTGTGGATTACGTTCGTCCATATGAACTACAGCTGAAAAGATATTTTTTTGCCCCACCTCCTGTTTCAAAAAGTCCAGGGCTGTCTCAAAATATTTTCTTGCATCTGCTTGTGAGTGCTGTGCAAAAAATTCTGGGCTTGCGGTGACGATGGTATCGATGAAGCGGATGCTGTCCTTTCTCACCTTACATTTTGCTGCTTCAATGCGACTCTGAATTTCAGCATAATATTTATGCTTCGGTTCGACCAAATGATAATTTAACCCCGACCTTGTTTTATCAATGTCGGGGTTGCTTGCATAATTTTCTTTTTTCCGTTCGTGATGCTTTTCAAGGGCAGTTGCAGGACCGCCCCTCCTCTTTTCAAAGCGTAAGATTGCGTATGCCATAACCAATCTCTCCTCTCACAATAATTCTGCAGCAAAAGGCAGCTTCTTCACATACCGCCCGCAAACGTAAAAACGCGGCTTCCTCGTTTCCACCGAAATCTTAGTAAAATCGAAGAATTTGCGATACATTCGGCTGGCGGTATAACGCACTAGACCTTGCGCCACAAGCGGCTGCAAGGTCGTGCGGCGGGCTAAGCCCTGCACCCCTAAAAGCCTGACATCGCGCATAAATAACTGATGCAGAAATCTCTGCGCTTTGCCACTTTTGCCTACTCTGTAAACGAGCGTCAAAAAGCGCACCCCACACCAGAGTATACCTAGCCGCCGTGTGCCCCTGTGTGGCTGAATTTTACCCAACCTGGGGTAATTTCAGCCGTAAGCAGTTTAAGGGCAAATTGACGGCTGTGTGGCGCCTAAACAAGCGTAAAAATTCCTGAAGCTTTTTAACTGATCGCAACCAGTTCGGCACTCCTTTTCTTTAGAAATTCCAAGAATACTTTTTTAAGATAAGCGGTAAAATTACGAACTCCTGCAAAAGACTTGCCATGCAGTTCTTCAAAAAACTCCATTATCACACAAGAGTCAATCTGCTCCAACAATCGAAGATTCTGCAACAGATTATCCGTTTGGGACTCTAAAATAATGCCAAGCAGACTGTCAATGAGCGGCAGTTTGTCCGGCATTTCTTCTTCAAAATATTCGTATTCAATCTGTTCTTTCCATCGTTCCAGCGAATAGATATGGGAAAGAAATCACACGCTGCATAAATACGTATTACATGATGTAAAACTGCGTCACCATAGCCGCAATTATCCGCTGCAAAGCATAGACCCTTATTAAATAATTCAATACTGCTAAAAGCGAAATGTAAAATGATGTTCGCTCGTTTGCACCAGACCGCTACTTAATAGCGGCCTTTGAGCATTCCCAGTAAACACGAATACCCCTCCAAACCGTAAAGCTTAGAAGGGTATTTTAATGTATAGGCATGGAAACAACCCCGCCGAAACTCACGTTTTTTTTATTTGGCAGGGATGCTTTTTTACTGACATAGTTTAAAGTTGTTTTCGATACTTGGAAGGCGTGTCATTAGTGACCTTATCTTTAGTACATTCAGAGGTATGTTATGATAGACTTAGAAAATTGAAACAATCCCAATATATCCATTGTATTCCGCAGCGCTCCTTGAAGTTAGTTATGTACAACGTTCCCTTTTGTGTAAGGAGTGACCCCGCCAATCCAATAGGGCATTCCCGCGAGACTGGCGATAGGAACAAAAGCAACGCCAGGCACCAAAAGAGAAATAGCAATAGAGATTGGGGTCATGATAATAAAGGTGGCCATAACAGAGGGGTCACCCAGCAGGATAGCCGGGTCACATGCCACATTCAGCTTTCTGTCGCCAAATCTTTTTTTCATAAAGGTAGTAATTGTCATTGACACTGGTACGATGCCTTCGCACAGCAATGCCGCCATTTTGGGGAATAATGTCATCGTTGCCGACATAACAACGCCAATTGTCAATACACCGGCAAAAGGATACCCTGCCAAGACGCCCAGTATGATGCCAATAATCATCCCAATGACCATTACCTCTCCAAAGATCCCGAATCTCTCTTTGATATCTTCTGAAGAAGCGTGGATTTTGTTAAGACCTGGAATCCTGTTAATCACCTTCATGACCAGAAACGCAAACAACCCGGGAATCGTGGCAGAAGTTGCGATTACTGTTACGTTATCTATATTGTTAAACTTTTGAAAAGTCGGAGCTGTCCAGTCTGCCAATTTCATCATAAAAACTAATGTGGCTGTTCCGACGACGATACTTAGAACCAGATTTCCTGTCTGTGCCCACACAAAGGCCCCGATGACGACCCCATGCCACGTATTGGAAATATCGCTCCACATGGTATTTGTCCATTTGAGCAAAATAAAAATAACATTAATTATCAAAATTAAAAATAAACAAATAAAATTTCCCGGATAAAGGGCTAAGCCGTTAACGACTGCATAGCCTCCGTCAACAACGTTAAGAGAAATTCCTAACCTTTGAGAGAGGGCCGTTGAAATCGATTGCATCTGTCCTACGCAATAATTCATAACCAGATTAACACCGGTAATTCCAATTGCGAAAAGGCAGGCACTTCGCAATGCATTCTTAATCCCACCACCAAACACCAAGCAAATCGTTCCCATTATCAGCCCAACTAATACCGGAGATGGTAAAGTGAATATCCAAGTTACAGCTGCCATTACATATTGCATTTTGATGCCTCTTTTCATTATTTCAATTTAGCTGTTGTAAAACACGCTTGTAATCTACAGCCGCTTTAATTGGCCTTTAAAAGATCTATTAACTCTTCAATTACTTTCTCTTCACCCGCATGGTCCTGAACAACAAACGGCAATCCGTTTAATACCGGGAAATTATGCTTGGCAGTATAGGCCGTCGAACAAACGAGGACATCAATTCTGTTCTCATATCGCGGAATGTCGCTTATCATTCCATGTTCAATTTTTACATCCTTTATGCCGTGCTTCCTTAGGCCGTTCCGAATTCCCTCCGCTGCCATAAACGAGGTTAGTTTCCCCGCACCACAGCAAACATAAATGAACTTTTTGTCTGGCATTGTTATTCTCCTCTCATATATAAGGGTACCAAGCCTTCCATTGTTTCGCACAGGCATTAACCGTGTGCCGCTAAAATTTTCAGGTTTCCGTCCAGGGTGAACTCTTTCACTTTCGCTGTCAGAAGATAACTGTCGCCCGCCTTAATGGGAATGTCATTGATTTTGCCTTCGCCCTCCACGACAAAGCAAGCGTAGTAGGGCTTTTTCTTGACAACTTTCCCGTTTCCGTTAACATCAAAAATTCTTACAGAAAAGTTCGGGTTGTCTGTCAGTTCCCGCTCATGTACATTTCCGTAGTCACTGTCAACAAAATTGTAAGTCATTTCTTCGTAAGGTATCAACACGTTCGCCTTTACTTTGTCAATGTCTATTTTCCTCTCCTTACCATCTCTATCTTTTCTGTGGTAATCATATAAGCGATATGTCAAAACGCATGATGTGCATACCTCGATAAATGTTGTCCCTTTTTGAAGAGCGTGAAGTGTACCCGCTTCCAAGTTAAAAAAGGATCCCTTCTTAACCGGCTTTTCCTGAACCAACTCATCGAAAGCGTCTCTGGCTATATAGTCCTCGAACTGCTCTATCGTTTTCGCATTATGTCCAAGTACTACTTTTGCAGGTTCGTTATCAACATCGACGATATACCAGCACTCAGCCTTCCCATGAGAATTTTCATATTTCATTGCGTACTCTTCCCTCGGGTGAACCTGAATACTTAAATCTGCCGCTGCGTGGCAAACCCCGATTTGAATCGGTATAATTTCCCACCTTCGTTCATTTTCACTTCCGAATAAATCTGGCTCCGTATTGTAAAGATAGTGCAAATTTTTTCCGGCGTATTTGCCGTTTACGATTTCATTAGATGCTAAGGGGTGCCCCGAGAAAGCTAAAAGACTTGATACTGTGCTCTTGTCCGCTTTTTCATCTACAGGTATCGGGTAACGCTTCAGGATACTGCCGTCTCCCCAAATGGTAGATCCCACAGGTGTGCTTAGAAATAAAATCTCTTCCGACATTTTTCCTCAACCTTTCAGTTTTTTGTTGAATACTCCCAAATTGATTATCTATATCGTATCAGAATTAATGATTGCAGAAAAGACTAGCTTGCAGCAAAAAAAGCGGAATGGAGTTATACCATAATTCATGTTTTGCTAAAAGAGATTTTTGAATCACCCTATTTATTTGCACATATACTTTTTCTTATTGATTTAATTAAAGACTGCCATCATTTTTTAATTTGAGTCTGACCTGGAGCAAGTTGAAAGTGTCACAAAATGTACCAAAGAAAATCAGGATTGCACCAAATTCTCCCACAGAAACTATAGAACGCCCAGAGGAGAACCTATTAATATTTCATTGCAACGGTAGAAATCTCACTGCCACTACACTCCAATCGGTATAATCGCCCTGTCAAACCAGCGGCATACTGTACGGATCACCAAATTTGGAAAGCGCAAGCTGAACAATTTGACCTCCAATCTTGCTTATAGGCAGATCGTGATACAGATTTTCCAATTCCTCCGGAGTCAGGCTAGAATCGCCGTTGATACCCAGCAATGCAAGCATCTGAGGCTTCATGTTGTCGGCCAGTATTTCAGTCATCATGTCACGCTGGTCTTGGGTAAAGCTGTGTTCCCCGGCCGTTTTTCGGCAGTTTTGCCTGTTATCTGGATATGTAATATATGCTCATAAGTGATTGTCGTCACCTCGAAAGCGGTGCTGTCGCCGTTGTTCACCATTTTGCTTTCGTGATGTTCTATGGTTTCCACATAACTGCTTATCAAATTCATGTCCCAAAAAGTCTGTTTCAGAATGGCGACGCGCCCGGCATCCATTGTAACCACGTCCATACCGTTTTTCGTGTCCATGCTGGTCTTGACAGCAAATACCGCTACAATGTCCGGCCAGTTGTTTGGTACAGTACTTGACACGCAACCACTACACTCATACTTAACGCTGTCAATATTGCCGTTATCTTCTATGATTTTTCCAATTTTGGAAGCGAATTCCGAATTGGTCTGCTGCACGATTTCTGAAACGGGTGTCACTTTTTCAGATTTATCCTCGCCGGAAAAGAAAATGCCGAACGGAGAGGCAACAAGCGCACCAACGACTGCAATAATAATTATCACCAGCAGGGCGCCTCCCCCACCAATTAGGGTGATTATCCCTTTGATCAATGCAGTAGCAGCTTTGGCAACAGTCTTTCCAACATGCACAGCAAAACGCGCTGTGGCTTTAGCTGCCTGTGTACCATGCTTGATCGCTTGTTTAGCACTCCTCTTTTGTGCTGCTTTTTTTCTTACAGTCTGTGCAGTTCTAGCGGTGACATTCTTTGTCTTTGGATTGAATATGCCTGCTTTTTCGACGATTGATTTTCCGGTCTGTTGTGTAGTCCTGTTTTCCCAATGGAGAAAAGGCTCTTCTTTTACAGCGTTATCGGAGGGTCTTGCAAATGAAGCGGACTTTGTTTCCGAAAAGTCAGCAGACTGCATCAATCGTTTATCATTGGCACGTTCCAGGGTATCCTGGATGCTCTGCTTTTTCATCTGAGAATCTTCTGCTTTTTTGATTTGATAGGTTTTCTTTGCTCGTTCTGACATATGACTGCTTTCCGGCGATGGGATAGAAAAATGCCCGGCCTGTTTTGGCCGGGCATTTTTATCAGTCGTTTTTCGTTTGTAATATTGCTGTGTTACATTTGAAGTAGTTCCCTCTCCGCTCCCGGTTGTCCCGCATGCTTGGGCTGTATCAGGTCGAGTGATTTCACCACAGCGCATATTTCGATGCAGGAAGCCGATGTTGCGCCGAACTATATCTCCAGCATAGTTGGCATCACCATGCACGGTGTTTTCCACTTGACCAGTCGCATATTCGTTTGGTTTTTCGTTATTGCTTTGTCCTGTCAATTGCCTTGCCCGGTATTGTTCTATGAGAATACTGCGAGCCTCGCGGGGTATGACCTGTGATTTTTCCACTATTTTCGGCTTTGTCATTTGAGGCATGGTTTTAACGTTTTTCATGCGAGTTAAACCTCCTTGCAGACATAAAAAATCGCCCCTTATGGAGGCGATTTTTTCAGTTAACATCACTCTTGCTCATTATAATTAAAGATTTTAGATAACTTACATATTCACACATTTCTTGATCCTTAGGATTGATAAATAGAGCATGGTTGGCTTGACCTAGTAAATGATAAAGATAATTTTTTCTTGTCTCCTGTATCATTTGCAAATGGGAATTCAACCCGAATTTTTTAATATAATAAATCTGTTGACGAATATCCCGACGTGCATTTCTGGAAATTTGCAAATTCTTATTTACCACTACCCCGGTAACCTCTTGCCTTGCGCTTTGCTTTGCAACTCTTGTTTTGTGGGAATTTATCACAAAACCATTTTCAGACATCAATTTATTCACATAGCGTAATAATATGCCTATTTTCAATTCACCAGAAAATGTTAAGTCATCTGCATATCGCGTATAGCGCCACTTGTTTTTCTGAACAAATTCTCCGATTTTTTCATCAAGTGGCAAAAATGTTATATTAGAAAGTTGGGGACTTGTTGGTGCTCCTTGGGGCAAGCAGTTATTATAGCAACATAAATTTGCTAATAATGCAGAAACGGAATTGTTGTATATGATCTTCTTGGGTATGGAATCAACGCTACTCAAAATTTGATGGCTCTTTTGGCGGCTTTTTCGATCGCATACCATTTGGCAAAGAGTTTTGATAAAGATTCTTTAAGCGCAGGCGTCGCATCTGTTGCGTCTTTTATCCTTTTGACACCGTCTTCTACGACGATCACCGATAAAGCGAATAACGTACTTCCGGTCAACAACGTGATTCCAACCAATTGGTTAGGAAGCCAAGGCCTTTTCTCTGCAATCATCGTCGCAATTATTTCAACTCTTATTTTTAATTTTATTATAAATAGAAAAATCACCATAAAGATGCCCGAAAGTGTCCCGCCAATGGTCGCAAGATCTTTTGAGTCTATTATTCCCTTCATGGTTATAACTGCCTTTTTCCTCTTTATCAGATTCCTGTTTAGTCTGACGCCTTATGGGACGATTCACCAGACGATCTATTCCGTTCTGCAGCAGCCGTTTACAAAGTTCGGACTTACTCTTCCGGCGATCATCATCGTGACCCTTGTTTCCAGGATACTCTGGATGCTGGGTGTGCATGGGGATATGGTCGCCATGACACCGTTGATGCCGATTTTGATGGCCGGCTATGCGGAAAATCTGCAAGCCTTTCAAGCAGGGAAGCCACTGCCGCATATTTTAGGGCTGGCTTTTCTACTACTCTATACTCAAATCGGCGGTGCCGGAAATTATCTTGGGCTCGCGTTCATTATGGCTTTCCGGGCAAAGAGCAAACGGTACCGCGCTCTTGGAAAGATCGCTTTCCCTCCCGCCATATTTGGCATTCAGGAACCGCTCCATTTTGGTATGCCCGCCGTGATGAATCCAATCATGGCAGTTCCTTTTATTCTTGCGCCGACGCTTTCTATTATCGTAGCATACTTTGCTACTAGCATCGGCCTTGCCGCCGTTCCAACCCTTTCTATAGCCTTTTGCCCGTTTGGAATAGCTGGGCTGCTGTGCGGAGGCATCAGTTGTTTGATCCTCAGTATCGTAGTTTTACTGATGTCCACAGCAATCTACTATCCCTTCTTTAGAGTAATGGATAAGATAGCGGTTCAGGAGGAAGAAAAATTAGAACTTGAAAAAGAAAATGATTCTGCCACCGCACCGTCTGTTTAAGACAATAAATAGGTTCGAATTGAAAGGAGAAATTCACAATGAGTAACACAAAAAAAGATCTTTCTGATGATTTCCTGTGGGGCGGTGCTGTAACGTCATTCCAGATCGAGGGCGCTTGGAACGAAGGGGGAAAAGGCCAATCCATCGTTGACGCAAGGCCCATTCGGGAGGGCATCTCCGATTGGAAGGTTGCAATAGACTTTTACCACCGGTACAAAGAGGACATTGCTTTGTTCAAGGAATTGGGTCTCAGCGCATTCCGTTTCAGCATTTCGTGGCCGCGCATCATTCCGGATGGGGAAGGCGAAGTCAGTGAAGAAGGGATTGCTTTTTACAGTGACCTGATTGATGAGCTCCAAAAAAACGGCATAGAACCGGTTATCACTTTGTACCACTTTGAGATGCCGCTTAATCTGGCGAAAAAGTACAACGGTTTTGCCTCCAGAAAAGTTGTGGATTTGTTTGAGAGATATTGTCAGGTCGTATTTGAGCGGTTCGGCGACCGGGTAAAATATTGGATCACGTTCAACGAAATGAATTCGGCAACCATGAATTTCTCCTCAACCTTCTACGGTATCACCGATTTTAAGGGCGCTGACCCCGAAGCGGTCACCTATCAGGTTAACCATAATGTTATCATGGCGCATGCAAAGGCCGTTCACCTGTGTAAAAAGATTTGTCGCAAAGATGCTAAAATCTCCTGTATGATCAATTACACCCCAGTTTATCCGGCCACTTCTAAACCTGAGGATGTATTTGCAGCGTTCAGAGCAAATAAGCTGAACTGTGAGTTTACCCTTGATCTGTGCGTGAAGGGGGAATATCCGAGCTACCTTACAAGTTATCTGGAGAAAAAGGGGATTGCTCCGGAAATTCTTCCTGGGGATATGGACTTACTGAAATCTGCGAAAGTGGATTTTATTGCCTTCAGCTATTATATGAGCATGGCGGTAAAGGCTGTGGCGGAAAATAGCCCGGGAGTTCCCGAATTGTTTACAATGCTCGGGAAGGAAGATATGTATTATGCGGTAAAAAATGAATATCTGCAGGCATCCGAATGGTCCTGGCCGATCGATCCCATTGGCTTGAGATTAGTACTGAATGAGTTGAAAGACCGATATGAACTGCCTCTCTTCATTGTTGAGAACGGCTTAGGGGTACATGAGGAATTAAACAGTGAAATGACCGTGAATGATGATTACCGCATTGACTATTTGGGGAAACATATCGAGCAATGCAAATTGGCCGTTCAAGATGGTATCGACTTGATGGGTTATCTGGTATGGGGGCCGATAGACATATTGAGTTCCCAGGGTGAAATGAGCAAACGCTATGGGTTCATTTTTGTCAACCGTACGGAGACGGATCTGAGGGATCTGAAAAGATATAAAAAGAAAAGCTTTGAATGGTTTAAGAAAGTAATAGAAACTAACGGCGAAAATATTTAACATAAACCCGCACTGGCACCAACATGCTAGTGCGGGTTTGTTTCTTCGAGATTTATGCACCAAATGATTTACCCTCTCTGATCTTGTTTTTCAATCATACGCACGTATACTGTGCTCACACAAATTCTTTTATTATCCTAACTATCTATAAAAATTGCAGCATCTATATTCACCTAACTTTCCAAAACTAAAGGGACAATGACGTAACTGTCATTGTCCCTTTAGTTTTGCATATTTATTGGGTTTCAAGATAAAACTCCAAGAAGAGCTCCGCTCATTTTAGTCACGATATCATTCAAGGTACCCGCCTCTATCCCGTCGTAGTTTGAATTGCTGAATTGCACGGTTACAAAATTATAAATAATAAAATCGACATATCAATCACTTGACAAAGTAATTTGAATATGATATAAGTAGTAAGTAATAAGTAGTAAGTGATGCAGATAATATACACAAAATATTAATGGGGAGGAATTGTTATGACGGATTTAAAGTTAGCACAAAACTTTTCAATGATTGCGTTAAATGCACAGAATAGCCTTCAAATGACTACCGTAAAGAAAGTGGCCCTTCGTTGCATGGCGGCTGCGGTCATTTTAGATGCCTACTTGGACAGTGTTTTTACACAAACTGAGGATAAAGTAATTTTGCATAATGATGCGCTTGATCAAACGAATATAATTCCTTACCGGGAGATTATTTTAAAATTTCTGCTTCACAAAAATCCGGAAGCAGGGGGCGAATTGAAATGGTGGTTGAAAAAGGCTTCTATGCTTTCCAACAGCCGTTTCATAAAATTTGAGCACACAATCGCAAATTCTCTAAAGGAAGCCGACTTACTTCAAGAAATCCCCAATCTGTTAGGGTGCGACTTGTATTATAATAGCTCCGGCGTTACGATCAGAGAATATCGCAGCAATGTCCAGGAATACGCAAGAATCACAGAGAATTTTCGAGCAGAAATTCTGGAAGACGGCGCGGTAACAGACGAGGCAATCTGTATGCTCTGGCTTCTTCGTGAAAGCGGATGCATGCATGACTTATTTTCACAGAATGAGCTGGAAAAAGTGGCTGCCAGAATGGGTGAATTATATCAAAGTGATTCACTGGCAAAAGCAGTGTTTCCAATCCGTATCCATCGGGGAGTCGAAATAGCCGTCAAAGGGTTCCTTCATATGAAAAAAAAGATTATGAAAACTCCTTTTTTAAGCGGTGTGAATTTTGCGTTCCCGGTGCTTGAACGTTCACAATCTGTTTTTATTGATACAGAA
Source organism: Bacillota bacterium (assembly GCA_023391275.1). Lineage (GTDB taxonomy): Bacteria > Bacillota > Clostridia > Oscillospirales > Acutalibacteraceae > Caproiciproducens. The sequence continues at coordinate 26,063 of JAEWBE010000057.1, forward strand.
GCATGGTTCTCCAATGCAGACAAAAGGTTAGACAATGTGCGGACTCGGTTAGAGTCAAATGGTCATGCGTTTACAATATTGCAAGAGGGGCAGATTCCGCTTATCAAGATTGATAATATTGTCTACATGGCGATTCCGCAGGCCATTTACAGCAGGGTACCAATCCATGGTGTACGTCTTCTTCCGAAACGGCCAATATGAAGGAGTTGAATCATGTCTAGACAACGTTTCATGGAAGTCATATTAACATCGGATTTCGTATCCATAGGTGAGTTGGTGCGGCTTACGAATTGTCGCTACAGCACACTGAAATTTTACACAGAAGAAGGTATGCTGCCCTTTGAACAGGCAGAAGAGAAGCTGACACGCCGATATAAAAGGGAGGAAACCGTTGCACGCATTCTTTGGATTAAGGAATTGAAAGCAGACGGATTATCTATCCCGCAAATTAAAGAAACTCTCAGCAAAGATAAATGAGCATAACAGAGGGAATCGTGACATCTATATTCACCTAAGTTTCCAGAACAAAAACAAGTAAAGGGATTTGAACACTCGTGGTTCAGATTTCTTTACTTAATTTGGATTATATTTCAAAACTGTTAATATCTGCTTTAAGACATCTTCAAGATTGTATATGGCGGACCAGGTGCATAAAAACCATTAATGCAGTCATATCTGATTCTGATTACGTCCATTTGGGGACATTGCGTACGCACAGAAAAAGCCTAAAATGCCGAAGACAACACCAATAGCCATGACGATTCTAAATGAATTCAGGAAAATGGATTCCGCGGAGTAAACCCGAGGGTTAAAGCGCATGCTTATTACGTCAAACAGAGAGCCTCCAATTGTCGTGCCGGCTATCATACCGAAATAACGGAATGTTGCCAGAACACCGGATGCCACACCCTGCTGGGAATGCGGTGCGGCTCCTAATATGGCGGAGTTATTCGGAGCTGCAAAATTTCCGGTTCCCAAACCTGCAAAAATCAGCCCGAGAATCAACAGGGAAAAGGCCGGGGAGGCCGCTGCATGAGTCATGATTTCGAACAAAAGCAGACTGACCGTGCTGAAAAGCATCCCCAGCATGGAGAATAGACGCGAACCTGCGCGGTCGGACAAAGAACCCACAATCGGGGAACAAACGGTCATAAGGAGCGGGGTTATAGCCAGATAAATCCCCGTTGTCAAAGCAGAGCTGTGTAAAATACGATCAAAATAAAACGGTATTATAAACAGCGTCAGGAAAAAGCAAAGATAATTGAGTGCAGCACCAAGAGAACCGAATCCAAAATTCCGGATACGGAACAGGGAAATATCAATCATGGGCGTCTGTGATTTACGTTCGGCATAAAGAAACAGCCCGAATGAAAATATGAAAACGGCGGCAAAAAAAAGCTGCAGCACAGTGCGGTAATATGTAAAGGAAGCCGAATTGGGTAATAAAGTAAATGCAGCCATAGCAATCATGAACGAAACCATGCCTTTATGGTCAAGGGGGTTTTTAATTTCCGGCTTGATCTTCGGAATAACCCATAAGCCAAGCAACAGGCCGCAGACACCAAACGGAACGGTCAAAAAGAAGGTGGACTGCCATCCCCAAAGCTGCGTCATGATCCCCCCTATGACCGGTCCCAGTGAAAGACCGATGTAGGTCATTAAAGCCTGCAAGCCAAGCACCCTGCCCCTTTGCTCCGCTGGGAATGTTGTCGTAATGATCGCCGGTCCGACGGAAAGGATCATGGCCCCGCCAAGAGCCAGAAAAGCTCTTCCCATAAACAAAGACCAAAAATTCGCCGATAATCCACAGACTACGGCAGCGCATGTAAAAAGCACAAAACCTGCAAGGAAAATCGTTTTATGTCCCAAAAGGTCTGAAAGCCGGCCGATTGGCACCAGCGTTATAGTCAGGATCAGAAGATAAATAAGAACAATCCATTCGGACTGGGCAAGCTGGATTTGAAGCGAATTCTCAACTGTGGGTAAAATCGTGTTTGTAAGGCTTGAGTTTAAAGAAGATAAAAATGTACCGATTCCCACACAAACTATTACCAGCCAATTTTTATTCTGAGATTTAGCAATTACGCCCATGGCAGACCCTCCCGTTCAATTTGACTGAAATGCGTACCAATATTATAATAGATTAAAGAATATATTAAAAATACGTAAATACCATATTATTAATACATAGATTTATATAAATTGAGGTTTTAATATGGATGTCATTCGTTCTCATGTCGAATGTCCTCCTTTTGATATGTCTTGTTGCAGTTGGCAGGCCGCAGCTTCATTATATCAAAGGAGTTTTTTTATTATACTCAACGCTTAAGCTTTTTTGACCTCCCGGCATAGCCGGGAGTTTTCGTATTACAAAAGCCTGTTCAGGATGACGTTAATAGCAATCCTGAACAGGCCCGAATGGACATCTATAAAATTATATTGAAACCTATATTACAGCATGAAACGAATGCATTTGCCCCACAGCGCCGGCATCTTAATGGTCGAGGTCCAATTTTGTTAAAATATTTTTGATATGCTTATTCATGTAACTCATTGCAAGTTCCGGCTCATGATTCTGAATAGCCTCCAGGATAAGCGGATGATATTTTAAGCCGTCATGGGCTATACTGTCCGTAATATATTCATTGAATCGTGAAAAGCAATATTTTTTAACGATATACATGGACTGAATGAGCATTTCATTTTGCGAAATATTTGCTATGGCAAAATGGAAGTCAAAGTCCTTAATAAGGTAGTCGTCAAGTTTTCCAATGCTTTGGTCACAAACAACAAGTTTATCTTTCAGCAAAGAAACATCTTCCTCGGTTGCGTGCTCCGCCGCATAATAAGCCGTAACAGATTCGATACCCTGCCGAAATTCCAGAATCGTCTTGTAATTATCATTGGTAGCAAAAACATAAGGCATAAGATGATCCATATACAGTCCGATGCCGAGGCTCTGTAAATAGTTGCCGTCGCCCTGTCTGGTTACAATAATACCCAGCATGCTCAAGTTGTTAAGTGCGACACGGATTGTATGGCGGCTTACACCCAGCATTTCATGAAATTCATTTTCGGAAGGCAGTTTGTCCCCCTGCTTCCACTTGTTGGACAAAATCATATTCAAAATAGTATTGAATGTTTCTTCCCCTATGTTAACTCTTTTAATTTTTAAATCAGGTTGCGTTTTATGTTCTTCCATATGGTTGCACGGGAAAAATCCCCAGCCCTCCTACTTAATAAAAGATATATACCCACTTATTGATTAGTATACTGAGTGTTGATTCGCTTGTCAATTAATATAAATGTAATTTACATCTTCCAGCGAAAAACGGCAGCATACAAATATGAAAAATATTACTTATCTCCCCAAAATTCAATTTGGCCGGCCTGCTCAGCAACAGGCCGATTTATCATCAGATGTTCAGTTAATTGAACAATTTAAGCCGAATTTTCCGCACATGCACAACAGCCGAACCGATTACAGGCGCCATAGGCGAAGCAGCTGAGCCAAGCCTGATGCTCTGCAAAGGCACACTATAGAATCGCCATCTTTTTACAAGCCGGCATCCGCAAATTTTTTACATAAAAAGCTGTGTGAATCCGCAATTGTCTGCATCCAATTTTCCTGACCGACATACCAGAATTCCGCCGTATAGCGACGCACTCCCATTTCGTACGATTTTTGTATAATCGCCTCAAAATTTACATGACCCGTTCCGTAAGGAATTTCACGGAATTTACCCGGAACCGTTTCTTTCAGATGAAACGCCGCAAGGTGCCCCCGACCTGTTTCGATATCATCTAAAACATCCTTTCCTTCCGTAACGGCCGCATTCATCAGGTTACCGGAATCGGGATAAATCATTAAATACGGCGAGTCTTTTTTCTTTACCCAATACATCGCTTTTTTGACGGTATTCAGAAAAAACGTCTCCATCGTTTCAAAGGCAAGTAAAACGCCGTATTTTGCGGCAAGCTGAACACTTTTCTGCAGACTGCCGGCAAATAAGGCTCTGGTCTGCTCGGTCGAATCCTCATAATAAACATCATAACCTGCAATCTGAATCATTCGGATACCAAGGTCGCGCGCCAGAATAATCGCTTTTTCCATTATTTGAAGGCCGCGGGCACGTGTCGCATCATCCGGGCTTCCCAACGGATATTTTCTGTGGCCGCTCAGGCACATTGTTTCAAAGCGAATTCCTGCCTCCGACATAACGGCAGCCAGATTGACGCGCTCTTGGGCGGTCATATTCAGTCTGTCCAATTTTTCATCTGTTTCATCAATGCTGAGCTCTACAAAATCAAAGCCGCTCTTTTTTGCGATTTCCAGTTTTTGTTTCCAATTCAGTGAATTGGGCATTGACTTCTCATAGAGTCCCAGTCTGTAACGATTCTCACTCATTTTGCCTGCCCATAGTAAGAGTTCGCACCATGCTTGCGCAAATAATGCTTATCAAGGAGCTCCTGCTGAATCGGTTCGGCGGCGCTTCCCTTCAGAGTCAAGGTGTGCCATGCCATCATGGCTGCCTCTTCCAGCACGACCGCATTATGAACAGCCTGAAGCGCGTCGGCTCCCCAGGCGAACGGTCCATGGCTGTGAACCAGCACCGCTGGCATTTCATCCGGGTTCCTGCCCTGTAAGCACTGAACAATTACTTTTCCTGTTTCTTTTTCATATTCTCCCTGTATTTCCGTCGGCGTCATTTTGCGGGTACATGGGATATCCCCGTAAAAATCATCAGCATGGGTCGTTCCGAATGCGGGGATATTCATGCCCGACTGTGCAAAAATCGTTGCCCAGCGGGAATGGGTATGGACAATTCCGCCGATTGACGGGAAAGCCTTGTACAGTTCAAGGTGTGTCGGAGTATCCGAAGAAGGGTGCAGCTTCCCTTCCACCACTTTGCCGTCTAAGTCCAGGACAACCATATCTTCAGCGCTCATAGCATCATAAGCTACTCCGGAGGGTTTAATGACTACTAATCCATTCTCCCGATCAATTCCCGATACGTTGCCCCAGGTAAAAGTAACCAGCCCATATTGCGGAAGTTCTTTATTGGCTTCAAAAACAGCCTGTTTTAAGGTTTTCAAATTCATTTTATTTTTTCCTTTTAAGTTATGATGATAAGGATGCGATTAATCCATCAGTTTTTGCATATTGTCCCATATCGGGTCCAATGCGGCCAGCACCTGCTGATACATATCATATTTGGCCGTATACGCCGCAAAGTTTTCGGGATTGGGCTGCAGGGTCTTGCGGATCGTGATCATTTCCCGGGCGGCATCGGTATAGTTTTCATAATCCCCGACAGCAACCGCAACGTTGATGGCACAGCCGAGCGTACCCGTTTCGCCCACATCGACAATTTCTACCGGATATTGCATGATATCCGCAAACATCTGCGACCAGATGTCAGAATGCGCGACTCCTCCCGCAAGGCGGATGCTTTTCGCCGGAGTCAAGCGGGATGCGGTCAGCTTGTCAAGGTGGTATTTATGGCAGAATGCAATCCCTTCGTAGACGCTCCGCATCAGGTGCTTGCGCTTGTGATAATTGCTCATTCCGACAAAACTTGCTTTTGCATTTGGATGAACATTGCTTCCCATTAAAAACGGAGTGAAAATCGGGCAGAATTCCTGTGCGGGAACGGACAAAACCTCCTGATCCATCAGAGAAAAAATGTTTTCCCCCTGTGCCTTCGCCTGTTCCTTCAGCTCGGGCAGCAAGGTTCTGATAAACCACTCATTATTTCCCGCAGAGGTTGCGCTCGATTCTTCGATCAGATAATAATCGGGCATGCAGAAAACAGAATTCATTTTCACGCTGCCGTCCAAAACCGCTTCGCGTCGGATATATTCATTAATGCTCCACGTGCCCGCAATCATACAAATGTGGTCTTCATCCGCAACATTGACCGCAATGGCACAGGCGTCGATGTCAAACATGCCCGCGGCCACCGGTGTCCCTTGAGCAAGTCCTGTTTTTTGGGCGACTTCCTTCGTAATATGCCCGCAAATGTCCGTGGAGTTGCGCAGGGGGGGAAGCATGTTACGAATTCCGCTCAGACCAAACAGCTCCAGCAATTCGTCATCGTACTGCTTCGTTTTTAAATTGATAAGATTAGCGCCGGAATAGTCGGTGATTTCCGCAAACGCTTCGCCGGTCAGCCGAAAGCGCACATAATCTTTGCATTCAAAAACCCACTGAATCTGATCCATGGTCTGCGGTTCATGATCCTGAAGCCACGCGAGCAGCGCTACCGGCTGGCACGCCATGATGTGCTGACAGGACCGTTCAAATACCTTTTCGGCGACGCCGGTCTTCTCCCATTTCAGCGGATACTCCCAGGCGCGGTTATCGGTTGAAATGATGCCTGCCCGGGCCGGTTTTCCATCCTTGCCCCAGAGGTACAGCCCTTTTCCGTGGCCGCAGCAGGCAATACCGGCAATATCTGTTGGATCAACGGCGGTCTTTTGCAGTACTTCACGAATAACCTGGCAATTTGCCTCCCACATTTCATCCATGTCCCGCTCTGTAAAACCCGGGTGCGGCGTAATCATTTTTGTCTGCACGGATGCGAGCCCTATTTCCTTGCCGGCTGCCGTGTATAATCCGGCTTTGGTTGTGGTGCCCCCGTTGTCAATCCCTAAATAGTATTTCATCGCTTTCTCTCTCCGCATTTTCTGATTTTTCAGTCAATCATACTGCGCAATGCCAAACAGCAGAATACTCCCTGAAGCGAACCCGGCTGTACTGAGTGCAATCGTGCTCCGCTTCATACTGCCAATCGCAACAGGGAGTGAATTCCACTAAAAAGCAGTCAGTTCAAAATTTAAAAAATAAAATCTGCCTTTTTAAACGGAATGTCCATCGTGTGCATTGCATCCTTTAAATGATCAATGGTCTGCGGCCCGTATAAAGGCGCGCACTGAAATTCCTGCTGCGTGAAAAAGCCCAAGAGCACCTGCGACACGGAAGCGTGATATTGATTCATCAATTCACGAACCCGATCGGCAACCTTTAAATTGCCTTCTGTATAATACGGACTGTTTTTCACCGCTTCGGCGCCGTTAGCAAGGTACAAATGAAAAAATCCGCTGCACACACCCATATAGGGCATAGCCAGATTGGAGGGTGTTGTTTCATGATAATGCAGCATGTCGGAGTCAAAGCTTTCCATGGTATCATCGAGCATTGGTTTCATATATTTCAAGCCCATGTTAAGCAATGCCTGGTTGGCAATAAAGCCTCTGTAACCCTGTTTTCTGCAATAATCGTCCGCAGCCTTCATTCTTGCCGTTTTCCAGTTGGAACACCCGTAATATCTGATTTTTCCTTCTTTGACGAAGTCTTCCATAACCTCGACCAGTTCTTCAACGGATTGATGAACATCATCACGATGATAAAAATAAATATCAACATGATCTGTCCGCAGATTTTTGAGAGAAGAGTTCAAATCCTCAATCATGTCTTTTCTGGTCATTCTGCTGTGATGCATATCGGGCTTTTCGCACACCATATTGGGATGACCGCCTTTTGTTATCAACGTGATTTGCTCGCGCTTGCCGCTTCTGCTGAGCCAGTCCCCGATTACCCGCTCGCTCCGCGCGACCTCCGGCGCTACCCAGTCCGAGTAAACATGGGCGGAATCGACTAAATTGCCGCCCAGTTCCAAATAAGTTTCAAAAACCTCATCAGCCGCTTTTCCGTCCCAATCCAGACCGGCCCCAACGGTTCCTAAACCAATCGGGCAAACAGATAAATCGGTACGATCAATTTGAATACGCTTTTCCATGCAAATACCTTCATTCTGTTATAGATTATTAATCCAGCTGCCGTCAGGGACTCCGTCCGTTTCACACAGCTGATCCCACACCGCTCCGTACGGAAACGTCTTGATTTCTTCCAGCAGTGCCAGGCGTTTTGTCAGGTTCCCTTCCAGCTCCAGCTTCTTCAGCTGTTCTGTCGGTTCGAGCAATGCTTTCAACAAGGCTTTTCTTGCATCCCGGCCGCCGATAACGGTTGCCGCCACACGGTTAATGCTGGCATCGAAAAAGTCAAGTCCGATATGAACTTTGTCAAGCGCATGGCAGCGAACAATCTCTTCCATAATACTCTGAAGCGCATCATCCACAATGATAACGTGATCACTGTCCCAGCGGACCGGCCTGCTCAAGTGAAGCATAAGCTCCTGATTGAACGCAATGTACGATGAGATTTTAGCCGAAACGTCCTCCGTAAGGTGGAAATGCCCCGCATCCATACAAACAATCGAATTCTTTCTGCTTAAAACGTAATTCGTGTAAAATTCATGGGAACCGACCACATAACTTTCGCTGCCAATACCGAACAGTTTGCTCTCCAAAGAATCAATATTGTATTTTCTGTCGATTTTTTTCGCAAGAATCTGATCCAGGGAATCAGCGAGCCTTAACCTTGGCGCCAATTTGTCAACGGTAATATCTTTGGCGCCGTCCGGTATCCAATGATTGGTCACACAGGGAATGCCCAGCTCCCTGCCGAAGTACTCGCCGATGTCACGGCTGCGCTTGGCATGTTCAATCCAGAAATCCCGAACGCTCTTATCGCTGCTGGAAAGCGTGTACCCGGACTCCGCCATGGGATGAGAAAAATAGGTTGGATTAAAGTCCAAACCGATTTTACGCTTTTTCGCATAATCGACCCAACCGGAAAAGTGTTCCGGAAGAATCTGGTCACGGTCAATATTTTGACCGTGATTGTCCAGATATACCGCATGTAAAGCTAATTTTGTGGAGCCGGGAATGGAATTCAGCGCCTGATCCAGATTATTTATGTATTCTTCTTTATTTCTCGGTTTTCCGGGCGCGTTTCCCGTTGCCGCGATTCCGCCGGACAGCTTCATATCAAAATTCTCAAATCCGGTCAAATCATCCAATTGCCAGCAGTGTATTGAAATCGGAACACTCAGCGCAATTTTGATCGCCTCATCCGTATCGATTCCCGCCTGAGCATAATACTCCTTTGCCAGCTCATAGCTTTTATTTATGTTTTTCACATAAAAGCCTCCAATCTTATTTTCTGTGATTCCAGATTACAATTAAACCATGACGGACATTAAAGCCAATTCTTTTTGTGATGTATCCACACGAGTATACTGTATCTTTATGGGAACATCGCAATCAATTTCGATCGCATAGGGAAGATCCCTGGGAATTGCTTCGCCCTGTTCACTTACTATTTTGTCCAAACGAATATGATTGGTGCGCCTTGCACCGACGGCCGCGGAGAAACCCGACATCTCGGCCCGATCCTCAAATAATAAAGTTAACTTCACGTCGGCATCGGTGTCGCCGGGATTTAAGACGCAAACCGCTTCATGCGTCAGGGTGTTCCCATTACTGACGGAACCCAGGTAACAATCCGGAATATACCATTTCATAGCAATCACCTTATATTTTCTTTGTTCCCAAAACGTATTTTTTATACAGCGGCAAATAAACTTCCTGGTCACGCACCACACAGCCGCTCTCGCAATGCCCTTTTTGAATAAGGTCATAGCACTTGTCGCACGCAAGGCAGCATTTGCTGCGATGCATCTGCCCGTCGTTGAGGATATCTTTTGCAAAATCCGGATAAGCGAACGCCTGGCGCCCAAAGCCCGCAAAGTCAAACCATCCCTGCTCGACGCCGCCCGCACCGACAGCGCCGCCGAACTGCTCAAACCAGGAGAAGCCGGTTGCTACGAATTTTCCGCCGGGTACGGCTTCCTTAATCGTTTTTGTCGCTTCCAGAAGATCATAGACACCCTTGTACGGATTAATCTCGGTGCCTTCATGTTCCGCTAAGCATCCGCGGCCATAGGGCTGATACCTCGGCAGCATGGTTGATAAATTAATCAACTCAACGCCCTGGTCAACCAGCATCCTGCACAGTTTAATCGGCTCGCTCAAATCCGGAGCCATTACTCCATCCTCTTTGCGCATTCCCCAGCCGTACGGATACGGAATACAATCATATGCGTTTAAGCGAACGCAAATATCAATCTTGTCTCCGCACCGCTGCCGAATTCCCTTAATAATGTCAAACACCGCACGGGTACGATTTTCAAAGCTCCCGCCGTATTTCCCGGGACGGGTAAAAGCGGAAAGCAATTCACGCAGAATATACTCATGGCAGATTTTTACATCCACAGAGTCAAACCCGGCTTCGACCGCAAGTTCCGCACCATGAATAAAGCCTTCGACAATTTCTTCAATTTTTTCATCGGTCGCAATCGTAATTTTGCCGGCGCTTCCATCAATTGAATTATGAGCATCCATGTAGGGGTTTTCCGCAACGGCCAAAGGCGTTGATTCCCATTTTTTGTTGTTGCTTCTTCTGCCTGAATGCGTCAGCTGAATGACATTGTACGGTTTTCTGCCAAAATCATCGATGGCATACTGGTTTGACTCATCAACGAGCCGCTTTATTTCAGATAAATTTTCTTCGCTGATTTTCATTTGCAGCGGATTGCAGCGGCCGTCTTCGGAAATGGCGATGGATTCATACCAGATGAGTCCCGCTCCACCCTTTGCATACCGCTTATAGCGTCTGAAAATCAAGTCGGACGGTTTGCCGTCCTCCGTTCCGTCAAAACCCTCGACAGGCTGAATGCACATTCTGTTGGGAACAATTTTTCCATTCACTTTAATCGGCTGTTTCAGCGCGTCCACGTTTGCAGAGGTGGGGAAAGGAGTGCCAGCGTCGCTCATGATTTGTTTGAAATCATTGACGTCCTTCATTAATCCGAATTTAAAAGGTCTCAGTACTTTTTGCATGTTATTCATCCTTTTCAAAAATTATAATAAATAAACGGGCAGGAACTGTGCTGATCATCTTTATCGACAAATGTTACTGGGGAAAAGTAATGACGATAAAAGAGGCGTCCTTTTCCGTTTCATTCCTGATTTCGTGATATTCTCCCGCCGGGATGTACACCGCGTCATCTTTTTGAAGCTTTTTCAGAACTTCGTTGTTTTGCAGCACGGAGACTGTTCCGTCCAGCACATAGAAGATATGGGCATCCTGTGGATGCACTTCCTCTTTCATGCCCGCCCCTTTCGGGAAAGTGGTAACGTGCACGTCCATGTCACCGTCGCCTTTGAAAAGCGACCGGGAAAAAACAGATTCGTCATGCCCTGCGGGAATATACTTTTTTCCCTCATCTTTCGTCACAAATTTCATGCGCTTGCCTTCTTTCTGTTTGTTACCCTCTGTTTCAGCATGATATCCGCCAAGACGGTAACAATAATCAGCAGCCCGATAATAGCGTCTCTCCATTCACTTGGAACGGAAAGCAGATTCAGGCAATTTGTTACTACGGTGATAACAAGCGCCCCGATGACCGTGCCAAAGATACTGCCTTCGCCGCCTAAAGCACTGGTGCCCCCCATATAAACTGTTGCAAGAACCGGCAGCAGGTATGCATTCCCAATATCGGACTGAACCGCATTCATTCTTGAAACAAACAGGATACCGGCCAGCGCGGAAAGTACGCCGCTTAATACGAACGCCTTTACAATCACTGTCTTTGAATTAATTCCCGACATTACAGCCGCTTCCTGATTGGACCCGACAGAAAAACACATTCTACCGAAATTGGTCTTTTTCAGCAGCAGGGTGCCCAGAATGACAAAAATGATCATGATTACAATCGGCATCTGTAAAAAACCGAACAAGGTACCGTTCCCGATAAAGCGAAATGAATCTTCAAACCCATACAGCACGTATCCGTTCAAAATAACATATGCGAAGCCAAACACAGCCCACTGCAAGCCATAAGTAGCGACAAAAGACGGAATTCCCACATATGCAATCATGTACCCGTTCAAAGCGCCCAGGAGGCCCCCGAGAAGGACTGCGGCCAAAATGGCAATGACGAACGGAACTCCCATACTTTTCATTAAAATCGCCGCAACAACCGCGCAAATCGTCATAACAGAGCTGGCGGAAAGATCCGGGCCGTTTGTAATGATTGCCACTGTCTGCCCGATGCCTAAAACAATCAAGATACTTGCATTGGCAAGATTATTGCTGATATTTCTAAAGCTGATAAAAGATTTGTCAATAAAGATACCAAAGCATAAAATGACCAGCAATACCGCTAATCTGCTTATCATTGATACCTGCTGAACGGTCAGTCGTTTTCCTTTTTTATTTGACGCTTCATTCATGTACTAATCTCTCCCTTGCAGTAATGCTTACCTGGAACACAATCGCCAATATAATAATTGTTCCAATAATGGCCGGCTGCCACATAGACGGAATTCTTATTACATTTAATCCACTGCGTATGACGGTCAGCAAAGCGACACCCACAATCGTTCCCTTTACATCGCCTTTTCCAATGTCCAAACTCGTTCCGCCTAAGATTGCGGCTGCAATCGCTTCGAATTCCCACTGAGAGCCTACCAGAGGATCGGCTACTTCAAGTCTGGCAACCAGTACAACAGACGCGAGTCCTGTTAAAAGCCCTGCAAAAGCATAAACAAACCATTTCCAGAATCTGGTGTTCACCCCGGATAACCGGGCGCCTTCAATATTGCCGCCGATTGCGAACAGGTAACGGCCGAGCCTTGTGTGGTCCTGAATGATAATTGCAAATATGTAAAGAACCGCGCAGCTGATTGCAGCCATGGGGACAACGTTATCAACCAGGTTGCCGAAAAACACGAACGACTCGTTTGCAACATGAACCCCTTCTTTATTTGTCAGCGCCAGCGCAAATCCATAAAATATTCCCTGCGTACCCAGCGTTACAATGAACGGTTCCATTTTACAAATAGAAATAAGGAATCCATTGATCGCCCCGCAAAGGAACCCAGTCAGGGTAGCAAGCAGCACGGCGATAATGATCGGCACACCGGCATTGATGGCCATTGCGACCGTTACTCCCGAAATAGTCAGGATTGCACCAAGGGACAGATCAAGCCCTCCGCTTATGATGACGAAGGTTGCCGCTGAAGCAACGACAAGCATGACAGAGCCCTGCTGTAACAAAATCAGGAAATTTCTCACAGTAATATAGCGGCTGGACATCATGCCAAAAGCGGCAATCAGTATCAGAATAAACCAGATAACGGCGGGGATTCGCTTTAATGTCAATTCTACTTTACGCATTTTTACGCTCCTCTTCTAAAGCGCCTTCCATGGCATAAGAAATAATCAATTCCTGCGTAGCCTCGCTTGCATTCAGCTCTTTTACAACTTTTCTGTCACGCATTACATAAATCCGATCGCTCATTCCGATAATTTCCGGAAGTTCGGACGATATCATCAAAATGGCTTTCCCCTGCTTAACGAGTTCATTCATAAAGGAATAAACCTCTCCTTTTGCGCCCACATCGATTCCGCGGGTAGGCTCGTCAAAGATAATCACATCTGCTTTTGTGCAGAGCCATTTCGCCAATACAACCTTTTGCTGATTTCCGCCGGACAGGTTTTGCGCCAGCTGATTGCTGGAAGGTGTAATAATATTCAGTTCTTTGATATATTCGTCTACAACCTTTTTTTCCACTTTCGAGTTGATCCAACTCTTTGGATTCAATTTTTCAAGGCTGGCCATAACAATATTCTGTGAGATGGAAAGAACCAGCGACAGTCCCTGCCTTTTTCTGTCCTCTGGAATCAGGGACAAGCCCTTCTCAATAACATCATGCGGGCTTTGTTTTTTGTCGACAACCTGCCCCAGAAGTGAGATGTCTCCTTTTTCGTAGGGATCCACATGAAAAATCGCTCTCGCCAGTTCTGTTCTGCCCGAGCCGACCAAACCGGCCAGACCGACAATTTCCCCCCGGTGCAGCTCCAGATTGATATCGCTCAGCCTTTCTTTCGATGAATATAAATGTTCCACTTTCAATGCCAATTCACCGGGCTGCTGATAATCCCTTTTATAAAGATTCGAGATTTCGCGGCCGACCATCAGTTTTACGATTTCCTGTATCGCAATATCCTTTACATCTTTTGTACAAATGTATTTCCCATCCCTGAGAATGGTAATCCGGTCACCGATTTCGGAAATTTCCTGTAACCGGTGGGAAATATAGATGACTCCGATGCCACGCTGTGTCAATGTGCGGATCATCGCGAACAGCTGCTTGATCTCAACATCCGATAACGTAGCCGTCGGCTCATCCATGATCAGTATCTTCAGTTCATGAGTCAGGGCCTTCGCAACTTCGACCATCTGCTGCTGGGCAACGGGAATCGAGCTTGCCAGCGCGTGAGTGTCCACGCTCATCTTCATTTCGCCGAGCATCTTTTCCGCCTGTTTATGCATTTCTTTCTTGTCAACAAGCAGACCGTACGCTTTCGGCATGTTATCTATATAAATATTCTCGGCCACGCTCAAATACGGGATCAGATTAAACTCCTGATAGATAATGCCTATTCCTTTTTTCTTCGCTGCAATCGGGTTGAAACGCGTTATTTGTTCACCATCGACAAACAATTCTCCTTCATCCGGAACATATGCCCCGGCCAGGATCTTCATAAGCGTTGATTTTCCTGCTCCGTTTTCACCCAATAATATATGTACCTCGCCGGGTTTCAAGGTAAAATTGATATCATCCAAAGCCTTTACGCCGGGAAAAGTCTTTGTGATATGTTTCATTTCAAGTAAATAATCATTTGTCATAAGTTATTTATTCTCCTGTTTCATGGTAATCATAATGAAATATGATGTCCAACGTGTAGGTAATACCACTAAGTTACATTATTAATGCCGAAAACATCTAACCTTGAATATTACTTGTTAAGTAGGTGTGAATTTCGACTCACGCAAAAATATAAGTCATAATAAAAAAGCACATGAAAATTTTAAAGTTCTACGGTTCCGGGGTTTCATCCGGGAAGCGGGAGGCAGGTTCTGATTGACCGGAAAGTTAACCGTCTTCACTCCGGCGCCTTTCAAATTTGCAAGGAGCGGCGAAGCCTGCCGGAGTGAAGAATCATATGATTTGTTTAACAAGCCTGACACTTTCGTATCGGAGCAACAGATGAAAAGCAAAATCATGACAAGGTTAACCTGATGCTTAATCCATTTTGTTCATTACAAAAGTTCTGAATTGCCTGAGATTTCACAACAAGCTGTAAACGAATAAGCTGACGATTTTTATATGTAAAACTTTTTGATTTAAAAGATTTCGATAAATTACTGCTGCTTTTTCTTCAATGTATCCGGTCTTTCATCCATTGCCACCAGATTATCTTTCGTTACAATCGTAATGGGGCAGGTAATCAGCTTAGGCACTTCATCGCCGTTCAGGGCATGAATGGCCGCCACTACGCTTAAATATGCCTGCTGGTAAACGCCCTGTGACACCGTAAAAATTTCGGACCCGTTATTAACCGCTTCATACTGTGGTTCCTGAACATCAAAGCCATTGATCAGAACCTGGTCTTTCTTACCGGCTGCAGCAACTGCCTCAACGGCTCCTTCCGCCTGATTTCCACCAACGGAAACGATTGCTTTCAATCCGTCTCCCCATTTGGTGATATAATCTTCCGAAAGTTTTCGTCCTTCATCGAACAGCCACTTGGTTACGCCTGATTCCACCTGAATATTCGGGAATTCTTTGTGGAAAGTATCAACACAGCCCTTTGTTCTCTCATCGGAAGTTGACTGTCCCGGTACGCCTTCCATAACGAGGACTTTTCCCTGTCCGTTAAGCCTTTTCCCCATTTCCTTCGCAATCATAGTGCCGACTTCCGTATTGTCTACGCCGACATAGGTTACATAATCAACGTCTGACGGCCCCATTGTATTATCATAAATTACCGGAATTCCGGCATTATTCAGATCTTGGATCGGCCCCTTGACCGCTTCTGTATTTGCGGGGGCAAGAACAACCGCGTCTACACCGGTTGTAATTAAATCTTCCAGAATTCTTTTTTGCTCTTCAACATTGTCCGCTTTGCTCGGTGAATAATCCAAAATTTTAACGCCAAGGTCGGCTCCGGCCTTTTTTGCCGCTATAATGTGCGATTCCCATACCGGAATTGCCGCGCTCTTGGTAACAACGGCAATGGTGTATTCCTTCTTCGGCGTTACTTTATAGCCAAAATTTTCGGCGGTGACACTGCCGTCAGTACCCTTCATTGTAATCTTCGTTGATCCTGCCGCCGCTGCGCTTGAAGCTTGAGCCGCTGCAGAACCGGTTTGCGCCGGTGCCGCCGTTGTCGGGCTGCTGTTGCTTCCACAAGCAACCATAGACAAAATCATAGCAGTTGCCATTAGCATACAAATAATTTTTCTTTTCATTACAATAACTCCTCTTTTTTATTTTTTCGTGATACCGGGAATACCGAAACAGCTTACCTCCTCATTTGTTTTTTGAATGACTTTTGTAGGAAACAACAATATGGATTGGGGTTGACGTATGTACCATGTTGATTGATGCACATTGGTTGTTCAACAAGTAGATGCTAACATTTTCCTTCGGATTTGTCAATTGTATATATTTACAGTTTTATTGCGCAATTTTTTATACGATAATCATAAAGTCTTTCTTGGCTGCATTCTAAAACATTCACAGCCGCGAAAATTGTCGTGAAAAAAGCCCCGGAAAACCGATTAAAAATCATGAGGAAACAGGCCTGTTCCGAAAGACTTGACCCCCATGGCTGAAGTCCTTTTGTTTTTACAGCGTTCATGTTATACTGAACGCGGATGATTGATGGCATCCTGAAAAGTTTTCTGATGTTAAGTTCAGTTGACAAAGTTCCATCTTTCTTTGGTGGATGAGTGGACTTATTTCAAGTAGAATAATATTACTATCTGGATTAAAGCGGGAAGAAAGGCCGGTGAGCTTATGTCATTGGGAGAAAAACTAATTCAGTTGCGTAAAAAAGAAGGTTTGTCACAGGAAGAGGTTGCGGAAAAATTGAATGTATCACGGCAAACAGTCAGTAAATGGGAGACAGATCAGACCGTTCCGGAACTATTTAAAATAAAATCCTTGAGCCAGCTTTACAATATAAGCTATGATTACCTGATTGGTGAAAACAAGCCGAATCTTGACGTGATCAGCATAGAATCTATTGTTGACGAAATTGACTGGACACGTGCGTGGAGCACAAAATATCCCATACTGGCCTCCTATCAGCAGACAAACGGGATAGATAAATACTCAGACAATATTTCGAAACTGTATGACGCATTAAAAGACGAGTTTGATTTTTCTGATACGGATACTGTTCTGATTCTCAAAGATATTCTTTATCAAAAATACAAAGCAGCTACGGCAAAAACCAAATAATCTGATTCCATAACAAAGAGCCACCAAACGCAGGATGATCCTGCGTTTGGTGGCTCTTTGGCGTTGCCCGCTGTTATTGGCTCAATTTAGAGGAAAGGTTCTGCCGGTATCTGTCCATTTGCTACCGACGATCAAATCTTCCGGCAAAATCCAGTGTGGAACAGTCGCCCAGGGGGAGCTTCACCGGCCTGCCTTCCGCCGCCGACTTGTAAATTGCCAGTACAAGCTCCAGCGCACGGCGGCCATCTTCCCCATCAACGTATGGTTTTCTGTCGTTTTGCACAGCGTCAATCATATCCGAATAAAGGGCGGCATGCCCAAAACCGTAAACCGTATTCGGCATATCGCTGAAATCCTTCTTCAGCGTTTCCGGCTTGTCTTTACCGTCGCAAAACTTCCAGTCTTCGATTTGGTTAACAGCCAGCCCACCCACTTTGACAAGCCCTTTTTCACCGAAAACAGTGAATGTTTCTTCAAAGTCTTCCTGAAAAACATTGGAGGTACCCTCGACAATGCCGTAGGAGCCGTTTGCAAATCTGACAAGCGCCAGCCCCAGGTCTTCGGCCTCTATGTAAGGATGATCCAGCCGGTCGGTATAAGCGAAAACTTCTTTTATTTCATTTCCCATCATCCAGCGCAGCAAATCGATGTTATGAATGCACTGGTTCATCAGCGTGCCGCCGTCGCCCGCCCATGTGCCCCTCCATGCGTCCTGTTTGTAATATTCCGGTCCTCTGCTCCAGCGGACGCTGGCCTGGGCATGAAACAGTCTGCCGAAACGGCCTTCGTCCAGCGCTTCCCGAAGCTTGACAATCGCTTTGTTAAACCTGTTCTGATGATTTGCACAGAGCTTTACGCCTTTTTCTTCAGCTGCCTGAATGATCCGGTCCGCATCCGCCAGGGACAGGGAAATCGGCTTTTCGACAATCACATTGCATCCGGCGTGAATGCAGTCAAGCGCAACCCGGGCGTGGCTGCCGCTGTCTGTTGCGACGGCAACCAGCTGAGGCTTTTCTTTTTCGAGCATTTCTTTATAATCGGTGTACCGCCTGATTCCGCCGGTACCTTCAAACTTTGACAGAAGACCTTCCATATGGTCTGGCACAATATCGCTTACCGCGACAATGTCAAGCGCGCCGATGTTCCGCATGGCTGCCGCAAAATGCGTGGGTGATATTCTGCCGCAGCCGATCAGCGCATATTTCAACTTTTCCATTGACTCATAACCTCCGTCTTAAACTCAAACAGCCCGCCTGCATTCTCTGCCTTGTCCCGCGAAAAATGCTTGCGCCGGATAATCAGCGGTTTAAGCGTTGACAAGGCACGGCAGGGTAACCATTGTGCAATTCCGTGAAAAAGCGGATTGCTCAAATGGATTCTTTCAGATTCAATTCTTTCATCAGCTCTTTCAGAGCGCTTATCGCAACGGTAAAAGTCTGCTGTCCGCCTTTCGGCATGCTGTCATCCACCATGCGCTTTTCCAGTTTTTCAAAGCCCGCGAAATACCCCAAATGAGGCTCGACGCTTAAAAATCCCTCGTATCCGTCCTGATCCAGTTCGTGCAGAATATCCTTGATTCGTCCTTCGCCATAGCCCGCGGGGCGAACTTCATGATGATTTTCCAGAGGGTCATCTATATGTACCGCATCTTTGATATGCACGTAGTCGACATATTTTTTGAGAAGATGCCAGGCGTAGGGATAAATCTGGACGCGGTCGATAAGGTTGATGAAATTGGCTGCGTCGAAGACCAGACCGATTCGCTCATGGCCCAGGGACTCGGCAATATCAAGGCACCGTTCAGGACTGTCCCCGTAAATATCCAGTTCGTTTTCATGCAAGAGGCGTACGCCGGAGCCCTTCGCTTCATCGCAGAGTTTGGACATACGCTCCAGAACATCATCACGGCAGGTTTCGGGAGCTTCCCCCTTGGGAATGTAAAAGCTGAACATGCGGATATAAGGAGCCTCGAGGATATGTGCAATCTCCAGCGTATTGCGGAACAGGTCGAGATGCTGGTTAAAATCATCCCGGATACCGACTTTCCCAATGGATGAGCCGACGGAAGAGACTTTGAAGCCCTCGGCGTCCAGCCGCTTTTTCACCGCCTTTGTTTCATCGAGCGTAAAATCCGTGACGCCTTTTCCGTCTACCGAACGCAGTTCAATGTAATGAAGGCCGTTTTTCTTCATAACCGAAAGCTGTGTGTCAAGATTCGGATCAATTTCATCGCCGAATCCGCTTAATATAAATTTACTCATTACTAAGTTCATTCCTTCCTTTTAACTGTTGCGGGTTTTAACGGAGCAATCATATTTTGTTACCCCAAACCCGTATTGATACAATAAAAACCGCAAAGTTAAAAGCTTTACGGTTTTTAAGGGCACGGTCATTATGATTTGTCTGGGCTGCGCTTCGCCTGTCTGAAAAAACAGGATGGAACCAGCCGGCTGACCGGCGTTACTTTTTTAAAATCTGTTCCATCACCCAGCTGGTTCTGGCCGCGCTCACACCATTGCTCGGCGATTTTCCCTGCTGATGAAGTTCATTTACGACAGCCTGAATCAGCGGCTGCTGCACATGCGCGGGGTTTGTGAAGGCGTATTCTTTCACGCCGTCTTCCGTTTCAACCGTAATCGGCGCTGCTCCGAAGGTTGAAAAAGTGATTTTACCTTTGCTGCCGGTAATCTCATTGATATCGAAATATTTAAAGCTGTTGAAACACCAGACGGCGATGCCCAGCGCACCGTTTGAAAATTCAAAGTTTGCCGAAACAATGTCGTCCGCGGCGTAGGCTTTCGCCTGATTGGCGGACAGGCCCGACGCCTTTGCGATTGGCCCGAGAATGTAGTCCAAAACGTCCAGCGTGTGCGAGGCTACGTCATGGAAGAGCCCGCCGCCCGACAGTTCGGGGATCAGCCGCCACGGCAGGTCACTCTGAGAATCAACGGCGGGTTTTTGATATTGTACGACGCTGACAAACCGAACCTCGCCAATGGTGCCGTCGGCTACAAGTTCCTTTACTTTCACAAAATAATCCAAAGCTCTGCGATAGTAAGCCACAAACAAAGGCACATTGTTTTTTTCAAATTCGCGGAGCATAATCTGACAGTCTTCAAAAGTAACAGCCATGGGCTTTTCCACATAAGCCGCTTTCCCCGCCAATGCGCACTGGATTGCATATTCCTTATGGAACGCCGGCGGCGTTGCAATGTAAACGGCGTCAACCTCGGGGTCGGCAATCAGAGCCTCCGCATTGTCGTACCATTTCGGAACATGATGGCGTTCGGCATAGTCTTTCGCCAATTCCCCGTTGCGCCGCATTACTGCAACAAGCTCCGAGCCACTGGCTTTTTGGAACCCCGGGCCGCTTTTGACCTCCGTCACATCGCCGCACCCGATGATACCCCATTTTATGTTGTCCATGCGTCATACTCCTTCAATCAATTAAGAATCCAATTTCACCGTCATTTGTTTTTCTGCGGACTCAAGAATTGCAAGCAGGGTCTGCAGGGTCTTTTTGCCCTCTTCCCCGGTCGTCATCGGCTCTTCAAGGCCCTGAATGACTTTGCTGAAATGATTCATTTCAACAGCGTGATTGTTCTGGCCGGGAAGAACCTTTTTATTTACATCGAGTTCCCTCAGATAATAGGCGGGATGAATATCGTTCATTGTTGCTTCCTCAAAGGAATGGCGGCCTTCCGTGGGGTACATGGAGGAGCAGTTAAAACGCACGGAAGCGTCACCGAAGAAATAAGTGTCGGTATACTCAGTTGTCGGGTAGCTGCAGTCGGAAACATAATAGGTTCCGACAACACCGTTTTTGCACTTGATGCTGACAGCCATGGTGTCTTCCACCTCAAAGCCGCGGTATTTGTTGGACATCAGCGCAGTAACGGATTCAATGTCGCCGCAAATATAACGAATCCGGTCAATATCGTGAATTCCGTTGCTGGTAAGCGGTCCGCCGCCGGTTTCTCTTTTATTGCGCCATTCGTCTTTGAAGTAACCCTTCAGCTTGGAATATACGCCGTAAACATGGAACCCGATCAGCTGCCCGATTTCTCCTGATTCTATTTTTTGCTTTGTAAGCATAACACCGGGATCAAAACGGTGCTGATGGCCGACCAGCAGCTTGGCGCCGCTCTTTTCGGAAGCGGCAATCAGGGCGTCTGCTTCTTCAAGGCTGTGGGTGATGGGTTTTTCCACAAAAGTGTGAACGCCGTGCTCCAGGAAAAAGGTCGCAACTTCAGCATGCACATGGGGGGGAACAGCAATGACGATTCCGTCCAGATGTTCCTTTTCAAACATTTCCTTATAATCCGTATAGAAGGGAACTTCCAATTCTTTTGCGAAAGCGGCCAATGGCTCCAGAATATCGCATACAGCGACAAGTTCGGCGTCCACGCTGTCCGTTTTAATATTGCGGGCGTGTGTCTTCCCAAAATTAAGACCGATTACCGCTAATTTTACTTTACTCATTCATTACACCTCAAATTATATTTTAGTAAGATTAAAGGATTTTTGCATTTGCGTAAGCTCTGTTTACGACTTTCAAGCTTTCATAACCGTCCTCAAGGCTGACAAGGGGCTTTTTTTCACCTTTGACAGCGGATACCATGTCCGCGAGGCATTCCTCATAATAATCGCTTCTTGGGAAGTCAAAAGTTTCAATCTCTCCGCCTGTGCGTACGCAGGAGTATTGCTTTGAAGATTCGCCGGAAATGTAAAATCCGGTACCCGTCATGCAGTACAGTTCATACGGGTAACCCGGGTTGGAAAATCCGACTTCGACAGTCGCCGTATTCCCGTTTGTTGTTGTTAAAAGCATGGTCGCGTAGTCATCGACTTCCGTGTCGAACATCTTGTAATTCAGCGCCGCCTTGACACCGACGATTTCTTCCTTGGTGATATATCTGACAAGGTCGATAAAATGACCGCCGAGGTTCATAAGGCAGCCGCCGCCTGCCTCGACCGGATCCAGACCCCAGGCGCAGCCCAAATTCACATACCTGAGCGGAGTGTCGGAAATATACCGGAATATAAAGTGCATCTGCCCCTTCTGCGCCGATTCGTACATCATATCCTTATAACGTTCTACAACAGGAGAAAACCTTCTGCCGAACGGTACGGAATTGATGACTCCTTTTTTCTTTATTTCAGCAAGAACGGGAACCAGATCCTCGCTGTTTGTTGCACACGGCTTTTCCGCAAAGAAGGGAATTCCTCTCGCGACCACATCCTTGATTATGGACGGGGTTTGCTTTGCGGTTCCAAATATGTAGACGAAGTCCACGTCTTCCTTATCCAAAAGTTCGTTGTAATTGTCATAAAGCGGAACACCCATCGTTTCCGAAGCCTCTGTCGGAAGCATCCCCTTGCCCGAAAGCCCGACAAGCTTTACTTCATCGCTCTTTTTCAAGGCCGACAGATGTGGACGCAAATGCCAATGATTCGCTTCCAAAAATGCTGTTTTCATCATAAAAATTTCTCCTTTTCCTGTTCTCTTTACAAGCAATCACTTGCTTATTCGTTCCCACTGTTGTCCATTATAGAAGATTGCCCGCAGCAGAACAATTTAAAATGCAGACTGGATTCATCAAATTCTAGACATCATTTCCTTTGTCAATTTCAGAGCCTTGACTTATAAAATAGTTAGCTTTATCATTACGATAACCAATTTCCCGATAAGGTTCCCTGTCATCAAATTTGCCGGCGGATTGACTCCCGCGCTTTCAGCGAACGAGCTTTGGCTAACGTGAGCACGGCAAAGGGTCAGGGAGGCTCGGAAAGGTGAGGCGGCACCGCTTCACAAACAGTATGATTCAGTGATTGGTTATAAAATCGAATGAATTGATAAAAGAGGGAGACGATTGAATGGAAAAGGTAAGGATCGGCATTATCGGAATCGGAAACATGGGGAGTGTTCATTGCAAAAACATTACGGAGGGAAAGGTTCCGGACATGGAGCTTGCCGCCGTGTGTGACACCAACAGTGACCGGCTCGAATGGGCGGCAAAGGAGCTCCCGGAAAGCGTCGCAAAATTTTCAGACGCGGAGGCTTTGATGGAGAGCGGCGCAGTGGACGCCGTTCTGGTAGCTACACCGCATTACTTTCATCCTCCGCTGGTAATTAAGGCTCTTGAGCACGGCCTGCACGTAATCAGCGAAAAACCTGCCGGGGTTTATACCAGGCAGGTGCGCGAAATGAACGAGGCCGCCGCAAAAAGCGATAAGGTGTTTGCCGTCATGTTCAACCAGCGCACGGACCATCTTTACCGCAAAATGAAAGAAATTGTAAGCAGCGGCGAAATGGGCGCGGTCAAACGCACCAACTGGATTATTACCAACTGGTACCGGCCCCAGTGCTATTACGATTCCGGAAGCTGGCGCGCAACCTGGGCCGGGGAGGGCGGCGGCGTGCTGCTGAACCAATGCCCGCATAACCTTGACCTGTGGCAGTGGATCTGCGGAATGCCGTCGAAAATACAAGCCTTCTGCCATATCGGCAAATGGCATAACATAGAGGTTGAAGACGATGTAACCGCATACGCGGAGTATCCCAACGGAGCGACGGGAGTATTTATAACGACCACGGCGGACGCACCCGGCACGAACCGGTTCGAAGTAACACTTGAACGCGGCAAGCTGGTTTGCGAGGACGGCAAGCTGGTGCAATATCTGCTGGAAACCAACGAGCGGGAGTACTGCAAAACTGCGGAAAACGCTTTTGCTTCACCGGAATTTCAGCGCATCGAAGTGGAAACGGACGGCCAGTCGCCGCAGCATATCGGCGTGCTTAAAGCCTTTGCCGGGGCTATTCTGCGCGGGGAACCGCTTGTCGCCAGGGGCAGCGAGGGGATTAACGGACTGACAATTTCGAACGCCATGCATCTGTCGTCCTGGCTTCAAAAGCCCGTCACCCTGCCGATTGATGAAGACCTTTATTATGCGGAGCTGCAAAAGCGCGTGGCTACGTCAACTGTTAAAAACGTGAAAGCCGTTTTCGCCGATACCAGCAAATCCTATAATGTCGGCAAGGCTTAATGCCGCCGCAAAGCGCCGTATAAGCCGTACAAGATGAATTTAATTTATGGAATGCAGGAGGAAAGTTTATGAAACAATTTTTATCCGAGGATTTTCTTCTCGATACAAAAACTGCACATAACCTGTACTATGATGTGGCGTCAAAACAGCCGATCATTGACTGGCACTGTCATATACTGCCCGGGGAAATCGAACAGAACAGAAGATATGATAACCTGACGCAGATGTGGCTGGAAGCAGATCACTACAAGTGGCGCGCCATGCGGCTCGCCGGCATCGATGAAAAATACATTACAGGCGATGCGGACGACCGCGAAAAATACGACGCATGGGTAAAAACGCTCAGCCGGTGCATCGGCAACCCTCTTTATCATTGGACCCATTTGGAACTTGCGCGTTGTTTCGGCATCACAGAGCCGCTTAACGAAAAGACGGCGGATCGTATCTGGGAAAAGTCAAAGCAGGTTCTGGCCTCGCCCGATTTTGGTGTGCGCAAGTTGATTGAAAAGTTCAACGTGGATACAATTTTTACAACGGACGACCCGTCCGACAGCCTTGACTCCCATCAAAAGCTGCGGCAGGACAGCAGCTTTCATACCAAAGTTCTGCCTGCTTTCCGCCCGGATAAAGCGTTGAATATCGATCTTCCGGATTTCCCGCTTTACATAAAAAAGCTGGGCAAAGCGGCGGACATATCCATTAAAAACATCGACAATCTGAAACAGGCATTGCATAACAGGATGGATGCATTCGCTTTGCAGGGCTGCCGGGCCGCTGACCAGTCCTTCACCCGTTTTCCGTACCTTCCCGCGAAAACCAGTGAGATCGAGAGTATTTTTCATGAGGCCCTGAGCGGAAAATCGCCTTCCTCATATGATGCGGAAAAATACCGGACCGCAATCCTGCGGTTTGTCGCAGAGGAATACGCGGGCCGCGGCTGGCTGATGGAACTGCATATCGGCGCCATGCGCAATAACAATACGATGATGTACAATCTGATCGGGGCGGACACGGGATACGACTCCATCTGTGATGAAGCCGTGGCGGAAAAGCTATCCCGCTTTCTGGATTCCCTCGCGGTCTGCAGCAAACTGCCCAAGACCGTACTGTTCACGCTTAACCCGAAAGACAACATGGTGCTTGGCGCAATGGCGGGAAACTTCGCCGAAAAAACAGGCGGAAAAATACAGCTTGGAACGGCCTGGTGGTTTAACGACAACAAGGACGGTATGGAGGAACAGATCAAATGCTATGGCAATCTGGGCGTGCTTTCCAACTTTATTGGAATGGTAACCGATTCCCGCAGCTTTCTCTCTTATCCCAGGCATGAGTATTTCCGCCGCATTCTGTGCAACGTAATCGGGAATTGGGTTGAAAAGGGCGAATTCCCGGAGGACTACGATGTTTTGACAGAAATTGTGGAAGGAATCTGTTATAAGAATGCCATACGGCATTTCGGACTATCCTAAATAGAAACAGACCCGTCTGGCGTTGTAAAACGCTTCGTCGGGTCTGTTTTTTGATTACATCGTTATTTATCTGTGAAAAAGCTATTCTTTGCTGTTTTCCAGCGGGATATAAATATGAACGGTTGTCCCTTCCTCTTCCACGCTGTCAATCACAAGCCCATACTGCGCGCCGAATATAAGCTTGAGCCGGTCGTTGATATTTTTCAGCCCGATACCCGAGCCTTTGGATTGTATTTCCCCTGCGTTCAGGGCTTCAAGAATTTCTTTGGGTATGCCCGGTCCGTTATCTTCAACGTTGATTTCAATTTTGTCCGTCAGAATTCTGGCATAAATTAAGATTCGGCATATGCCAAGAGTGGATTCGAGACCATAATTGATCGAATTTTCCACAATCGGCTGCAGAGTCAGCTTGGTTATTAAATGATCGTACAGTTCTTCCCCGATATTCACCGAAATTTCCAGTCCCTCGGGATATCTGATTTTCTGAATCGTGATATAGTTGTTGAGAATTTTCAACTCATCCCTTAACGGAACGACGTTCTGCTTTTTGCTGATGGAAGACCGCAGCAGGTCGCCCAAAGATTTGACCATTTTGGCGATCTTATCCTGCTTGTTGATTTTGGCGAGCCAGTTGATAGAATCAAGCGTATTGTACAGAAAATGGGGATTTATCTGCGCCTGCAACGCTTTGTATTCAAATTCCTTTAACATGATCTGCTTGATATAATTTTCTTCAATCAGATTTCCGATTTCTTTTATCATCATATTGTAATCGTTTTGAAGAATGCCGATTTCGTCTTCCCTGTGGGACTCCGGCAGATTCATCTGAGTCAGGTTCTTGAAATCGCCGCTTTCTATCGTCTTCATCTTATCGATAAGCTGATCGATCGGATGCGTAATGCTTCGCGATAATTTAACACCCAGAAAAATGAGCAGAACAAACAAAATAAAATAACAGAATATCACGATTGCACGGATGATAATCACGTTCTCGTAAATTGCTTCATAAGGCACGGTGTTAATAAACACCCAGTCGCTGCTGGTGGATTTTCTGTAAATGACCAGGAATTTTTTGTGGTTCAGCTCGGATATGAAGTAACCGTTATTGCCCTTCACTCCCTTCATGATTTCATTGGTGTCAAAATCATCCTTTTGCCCCAGAATGACCTCATCCGGTGAAATAATGTAAATATTGGAATCATATTTCGGAAGGTATTGGCTGTACATCCCAATCAGCGCCTTCGGGTCGACTCTGATCATGAGGACGCCAAGATTCGAAAGGTTCAGGTTTGTGATGTCGCGGATGGAACGGATCAGCACAATCGCATTGTCCGTTTCACTCGGCGCAAGCCACACACTGCTGCCATTCAAGCTGAGCGCCTTTTCAAAAATTTTCGACTTTCTGTCGCTGTCCAATTTGAAATCATAGTTTGTGCTTCTGTACTCCCGCCCGTTCATATCGAAAATTTGCAGGGAAAGCACCGAGCTGCTCGCGGACACATGCCACGACTGCAGCAGCTCGTTCATCTTGTTTGTCAATACGAACTGCTCGTAGGAGGACTCTTCACCCTTTGTGGTCGCGAGATTCTTTTGAACAAGCGGATCTTTTAAGATGTTGTATGACAAATCATTTACGCCATTGAGGATATTTTCAATATTGACAGAATAAAGATTCAAAACCTTTTCGGCGTTATCATACAGCTGCTTATCATAAATCGAAAAGGAATACTGAAGCGCAATCAGGCCGACTGTACTGAAAAGACAAGCTTCAATTATCACAATAATGGATAATTTGCTTCTTATTTTTAAATCGCGATATAATTTCTTCAACATTTGCTTATCCACACTATTCTTATTTTTCAATTGGATGTTATTATAGCATACCCTGCTAAAAAATCAACGCGCCGCA
The DNA here is from genome assembly GCA_023391275.1 of Bacillota bacterium. GTDB lineage: Bacteria > Bacillota > Clostridia > Oscillospirales > Acutalibacteraceae > Caproiciproducens. The sequence goes on from JAEWBE010000057.1 coordinate 53,774, forward strand.
CGATTCAGGGGCAGCTGAAAAGATAGCTGGAAGCTCTGCATTTTCGAGGAAAAAACGGATTTTTTCAGTCCAAAGCCCGCCTTGTTCAGCAAAAAGCCGTGCACACAAATTAAAAAGTCGGATATTTGGATTGTAAATCACGGCCAGGGCTTTTATTGTTTACAGTGCCGGTCAAAAAATATTTTTTGGCGGCGAACAAAACAAAGGGAAGGGAAGTTCTGTTTATGAGTCAAATAAGTTTAATGGATGAGCCTGTCATCGAACATTTATGCATTAACGCGTTACAAAAGTTTGAGCTGAAATCCTGGTATCAAAAGATGTTCGGCTTCAGCAGCATTTTTATCAACGGAGAAGAAAGCACTTTTATTCGCTCAAAAAATGGATTTATAATTGAATTTGTAGATGCGGAGGTGCCGGAAAACAGTCTGGACAAAAACGTGACCGGGTTTCGTCATCTCGCCTTTTCGGTAGATTCCATTGATGACATTGAAGAAAAATTGAAAGCAATGAACCTCGCCATTACCGGAAAATCCGAGTCGGACGCAACGAAAATGCTCTTTTTCCGGGACCCTGAAGGCAACTTGATTCAGATTGTAGCCCGCAGGCAGGCACTTTAAATTTACAGGAAAATAAAACGGGTTCCATGCAGAAGGGATTTCCTGCCCTGAAACAGGAGAATCGAAAAGGACAGCCTCACTTAAATTCCGGTGAAAGTGTGGCTGCCCTTTTACTTTTCAGCTCGCAACAGCAAATTGATGCTTACGTTTTATTGTAAACCTTTTTATATTCTGAAGGAGAATAACCCGTTACTTTCTTAAAAACCTGACTGAAATATTGCGGGTTGTTTCCAAAACCTACTTGCTCTGCAATCTGATATACTTTAAAGTCATACTGTTCAATAATCAGTTCCTTGGCTTTCGCAATCCTTTTGAGCAAAAGATAATTTGAAAAGCTTTCCCCCGTTTTCTTTTTAAATAATTTACCCACATAATCCACATTCATATACAAAATCTTTTGGGCCAGCATCGAGAGCGACAATTCCTCATTTGCGATATTTTCATCGGTATAAGTAAGAATTGAATTAATAATGGTATTATGTTTTTTGATATTCATTTCATAATTGTTTTTTGTGATTTCACTGGCCTGCTCAAGGATAAAATCATAAATCTGCTGGATGTTTTCTAAATTTTCCAACTCTTCCGATTTATTAATATAGTAATTGATTTTTTTAGGCTCCGCCTGCCTCAAGATGCACATGAACAGTTCAAGGAAATAGGACTTTGCTATATTCACTTCGAGCTTTAAAAGCTTCAGCTGTTCAAAATAGGATTGAATCAAAGTCACCATTTCAGTGTAATTTCCGCTTTTCACAGTAAACGAAATCTGCTCGTAGTTAAAGCGGAATGTGACGTCGCTTGTATTTTGATTCAGCACAATATCTTTTTGGGTTATGATGCTGTGCTCGGGAAGATAAAAGCTGTATTTCAAATACTTTTTCGCATTCTGGTACAGGTAGGGTGATTTTTCAAAATCGTCCTCTTCACTGACGGCAGCCGTCAGGTATACGCCGTAATAATTATAAAAGCTTTTTCTGATGTTCATAATACAGTTAACTAGCTGATCCTCGTCGATCGGATTGGTCATAATCAGCACGTAATCCTCCAGAATGGTGCTGAAGATAATGGACTGCTGAAACAGTTTTTCAGACAGGTTTTTCAGTACAACCTTTTCCTTGAATTCCAGATTTTCGTTGGTTTTGATCAGGACAATTATGACACGATTCACACTAAGGCTTAACAGCCTTAGCGTATTTTGCGTTTCCTCGCGGTTATAGCTGATATTCATGACATACTCGCGCAGGAATTGTTCCTTTACCTGCGGCAATACTTTCAGCAGATCCTGCTGTATTGTTTTTACAAGATTGTCCTTTTCCCGTTTTTCCTTAATCTCATCAATAACCTGCTTTATGACACTGGTGATTTCATCCTCATCACTGGGTTTTAAAAGATAATATTTCACGCCGTACTGCATAGCCCTGTTGGCATAATTGAATTCCCCATAGCCCGACAAAATCACAAATTCGGTATCAGGATAAGCATCCTTTACCGTTTTGATCAGTTCCAGGCCGTCCATCCCAGGCATTTTTATGTCTGTGATAATCGCATCCGGATGGACTTCTTCAATTATGGAGTAGGCTTCATATCCGTCCTTCGCCTGCAGGAGCTCAATGCCAAGGCTGTCCCATTCAATAATCTGGGAAATTCCTTCTCTTATAATTGTTTCATCATCCACAAGTAAAAATTTGTACATAAATAAACTCAACCTCATTATTAATATGCAAATTAGGGAATTAACCGGCCGATTTGATTTTAAACATATGCAGTCTCTTTTTTTATCATATTACAAACGATGGTTAAAGTCAATGTGAATAATTTCAGGGTAAAAATCTGAAACTTGATATTGAAAATCAACAAAAACTTAGGGTGTGGATCGAATTTTGTGCTGTATTTGGGGTGATATGTCTAATTATTCAACAAAAATATCTGCTAACTTAATTTTATCAAACAAAAAAATACTCTATACTAATGTGCATATAAGACTTCGTTCTCAGCCGAATTGAGTTCGGTTATGGAGTCCGGGAGGTGTTGTGAAAATAAGCTTGTTGAATTGGTTGAAAAGTATAATTTATAAAGGGGAGTAGGGAATGAAACACATGAAACGCGCACTTTCAGTTCTATTATTAGTGGTCTTATTGTTTTCAGTCGGCACAGGATGCCAAAAGGAAAGCACAGGTTCGGCAACCAGCGAGCCGGCAGAGCAAAAGGTTAAACTCAGAATTTCCTGGTGGGGCTCACAGCAGAGAAATGAAGCAACCTTAAAGATTTTGGACATGTACACTGCCAAGCATCCGAATGTTACGTTCCAGCCGGAATACACCAGTTTTGCAGGATATTTTGAAAAATTGTCCTCTGAAGCAGCCGCAAACAACCTGCCGGACATTATTCAGCACGACTATTCTTATATCGGGCAGTATGTAGATAAAAATTTGCTGCTTCCATTGGATGACTATATTGCCGACAGCACTCTCGATTTGAAAAACGTGAGTAAGTCGGTCAGTGACGCCGGTTCAATCAACGGCAAGATGTTTGGATTAAACATCGCAGTCAATTCAAGAGCTTTAATTTATGATGCCGCCCTGTTTAAAAAGGCCGGCGTGCCGCTGCCCACGAACGACTGGACATGGGATGATTACATGAACGATGCCCTCCAGATACATGAAAAATTAGGTATCTACGGAGCGGAAGCCATGTGCGGCGAAGAGTATGAAGGGTTTGACCATTATTTAAGGCAGCATGGAAAAACTTTTTACACAGACAACGGCAAGTCCTTAGGCTATACGGATGATAAACTGTTTGAAGACTTCTTCGGCATGGAGCTGAAGCTTGTGAAAGCAAAAGCGCTTCCTCTTCCTGCTGAAAGGCTGGAAGTAAAGGGCGTTGGCGACGACTTCATTGTCAACGGAAAAGCGGCAATGAGCGGCTATGTAAAGCACTCGAATAATATTGATGAAATCACGAATGACGCCAAAAGGCCGCTTACTCTTGTGGCTTTCCCGGGTTCCAAGGATCAGACTCAGCCGGGTACCTATATTAATCCTTCCCAGTTTATGACCGTATTCAAAAATACAAAATACCCCAAGGAAGCGGTTGAGTTCCTCAATTATTTCATCAACGATGTTGACGCAAACAAGGTTTTGGCCGCTGAGCGCGGCGTGCCTGTTTCAAACACGGTTCGTGAAGCCTTAAGACCTCAGATGTCGGAAGCCAACAAGGTACAGTTCGACTTCCTTGACAGCATTTCAACGAAAGTCAGCCCCCTGCCCGCGCCGGCACCGTCGGGGCATGCAGAGATCGACACACTGCTTAAGAATATTGAGCAGCAGGTCCTGTATGAGAAAATAAGCCTGGCGGACGCTGCAAAGTCCTTCCGGACGCAAGCAACTGCAATCTTAACCAAGTAATCCTGCCAGCGGCAGATTTCCAATGTAAAAGTTAAAAAATATATTCTGAGGCAAAATTCACATAGTTTTATGGGAATTTTACCTCAGATATATCATTACACGGGATATTTTATAAAAGGTCCTTTGGGGAAATCAGACCATTCCAATATGCAAATCAAATATTGGAACCGGCTTTCGCATTGATACATACGAATTACGGCATCTCCGGAAAACAAGGATTTTTAATTTTGAAGACAGTCTGCTGAAACGGCTATGGGTGTATCGCTCGGAAAAATGAAATTGCAATTTCAGCAGTTTCGCCCGGCCTGTTTGAAGCCGGGTTTGATTCTAGATAAGTTCAACCGGGTTCCGGTCCAAAAAACGGGTTGACCGGAAAGATCGGTGAAAAACTTCCGCGAACAGTTATCAGGCTGGCAGTATTTCGCCGGAAGTTCACTTTCCTTAATTCAATTTACAATAAGCCTGCCGGAGTCCCTGAAAAGCGGTTATTAATGGATCATGCTGTTTAGATGCCGTTCCGTTAATTACCGCCTTATTTTTAAAATGGAGGTTAGTTTCTATGGAAAACGTCAAAATGGCCAGAGCAAAAAAAGTGAAAAAACTGGACGGCAACTCGAACTTCGCCGGCTATCTGTTTATCGGCCCGTGGCTGATTGGTTTTTTCGCCTTTACTCTGGTGCCAATTTTAGCAACACTGTTTTTTTCCTTTACAAAATATGATATTATGAGTCCACCGGTCTTTATCGGACTGAAAAATTTTCAAGATATCCTTTTTACGGACGACAGGTTCTGGAAGTCGCTCAGGGTAACCTTCCTTTATGTTTTTGTCAGCGTGCCAATCAAACTCATCTTTGCGCTGTTTGTGGCGATGCTGTTTGTAGGAAAGCATAAATTCCTTGGCGCATACCGGGCTTTGGTTTACATCCCGTCCATTATAGGCGGAAGTGTGGCAGTCGCCGTGCTTTGGCGCAAAATGTTCGGTATGGACGGACTTGTGAATAATATTCTGATCAATATGGGTATTATGAAGACCGGCGTCAGCTGGATCGGGAACCCGAGCACTGCCCTTTGGACAATCGTTCTGCTCGCTGTCTGGGAGTTTGGGTCGCCCATGCTGATCTTCCTTGCAGGGTTAAAACAGATTCCGGTCAGCTTTTATGAAGCGGCGGACATTGACGGCGCGAATAAAGTAACAAAGTTTTTCCGGATAACCATTCCGATGCTGGCCCCGGTTCTGCTGTTCAACTTTATCATGCAGATCATTACCGGGTTCCGGGCGTTTACGGAAAGCTTTATCATTACCCAGGGCGGCCCCTTTGATAATACACTCCTCTATATGCTGTATGTCTACCAAAAAGCGTTTTCCTTCTATGACATGGGTTACGGATGCGCGCTTGCCTGGATCTTAATCCTGATTATTGCAGTTTTTACGGGATGTATTTTTAAATTTTCATCAGACAAGGTTTATTATGAGTCTAGGGGGAATTGGTAAATGGAACATAGCAGATCGCGTTTACATTCAACCCTTTATCATTTGCTCATTTCCATCTTCGTCTTTTTGTTGATTTACCCGATTTTATGGATGATAGGCACTTCCTTTGACGCGAATGCAAATGCAACCGTCGCGGCAAGTTCGTTCAGCTTTATTCCAAAGCTTTTTACTTTAGATAACTACATACAGGGATGGAAGGGCGTAGGCAACAGTTCTTTTTCGGTTTTCTTTAAAAACTCGTTTATTGTGTCCGGTCTGACTGTTATCGGGCAGGTGGCATCCTCCACCATTGCCGCCTACGGTTTTTCAAGAATCAGATTTAAAGGCTCGCGCATGTGGTTCTTTTGCATGATGGTCACCCTGATGCTGCCGCAGCAGATCATCATTATTCCGCAGTACATTATTTTCAGTAAGCTCGGTATGATCAACAGCTATCTTCCGCTGGTTTTACCCGCGTTTTTCGGGTACCCGTTCTTTATTTTTCTGATCATGCAGTTCATTCAGGGAATACCGGCTGATCTTGACGAGGCTGCCAAAATCGACGGCTGCAATAAGATTTCCATTTTTTACAGAATCATATTGCCTTTAATTAAGCCGGCCATCGCCACGTCGGTCATATTCTCCTTTTACTGGAGCTGGCAGGACTTTTTTGGCCCCCTGCTTTTCATTCAGTCGCCCGAAAAATATACCCTTTCGCTTGCACTGAGCCTGTTTGTAGATCCGTCGAGTGTTACAAACTGGGGGTCGGTATTCGCAATGTCGTTCCTGTCCCTGCTCCCCATCTTCCTTCTGTTTGTGTTTACGCAGAAATATCTGGTCGAAGGCATCAGCATGACGGGGCTGAAAAGCTAGGGGAAGAATAACTTCTTTTCCGTTTTCCAAGGCGCCCGGCGCTGAACCGCAAAGGGACGGATACCGGTACATGATTTTTAAAATATGAATTCATTATATATAGGAAGGAAAATGAATATGAATTTGCCGCTGAATGTGGATTTAAAAGGGAAAGTCGCTGTCGTAACAGGCGCGGGAGGGGTTCTGTGCAGTATGTTCT
>JAEWBE010000118.1 GCA_023391275.1 Bacillota bacterium
ATACTGTATATGCTGCTTGTTCAGTTTGTGTTTATCTGATGGGAGAGGGGAATCATGAAAATTTTAGTTGATGCGGATGCCTGCCCGGTAAAAGAAATTATCGTCAGGCGGGCGCGGCAAAAAAACATCCCGGTGACGATGCTGATCGATACCAGCCACATTCTGAACGACGGGTACAGCCAGGTAATTACTGTGGACAAAGGCCGCGACAGCGCGGATATCCGTCTTGTAAACCTGATTGAGCCCGGTGACCTTGTCGTAACACAGGATTTCGGGGTGGCAGCCATGGCGCTCGCGAAGGGTGCGAGGGTCCTGAATCAGAACGGTATGGTTTACGACAACAGCAATATGGACAGGCTCCTGTTTGAACGTGCGCTTGGGCAGGAGGTGCGCCGCGCCGGCGGAAGAACCGGAAAAATAAAAAAACGTACAAAGGCGGATGACGTCGCATTTGAACATACTTTTCTGCGCATGATAGATACGGGCAGATAACATGCTTTTCGTTTTTCAGTGACGTTCCCCTGCTTTTTCGATTGACAAAGTGAAAATCTGTGCTATAATACATTTGTTTTGCCCAAAAATGAACAGTTAGGATGAATATGATAATGTACGATTATGATGTGATCGTGATTGGTGCCGGCCCCGCCGGCATTTTTACCGCGCTGGAGCTGGACCGGCTTGCACCCGATAAGAAGGTGCTTGTTGTGGATTCCGGCAGCGAAATTGCAAAGCGTGCCTGCCCCGCCAGAACTTCCGGGCAGTGCGTTCATTGCAAAACCTGCAATATTATGAACGGCTGGGCCGGTGCGGGCGCTTTTTCGGATGGTAAGCTCTCCCTTTCGGAGGATGTCGGCGGCAATATCACCGACTACATGTCCGTGGATAAGGCGCGTGAATTGATTCATTATGCTGATGAGATTTATTTGCACTTTGGCGCGCCGGACAAGGTGTTCGGCTGCAGCGACAAGTTTGCCGAAAAGGTTTCTTATGATGCGCGCAGAGAGAATATTCAGTTAATTCCCTGCCCGGTTCGGCACATGGGAACGGAACATTCGTTTGAAGTGCTGCGCGCAATGTATGATTATCTTGCCGGCCGCCCGAATTTTGAATTTCGGGAGAAAACCAACGCAGATACCATTTATGTTGAAAATGGCAAGGCGGAGGGAGTTTGGCTCACCGACCGCAGCGGGGAATGCAAGTTGGTGCGCGCCCCCTATGTGGTGGCGGCTCCGGGCCGCGGCGGCGCGGAATGGCTGGCCAGGATTGCGCAGGAAAATCAGCTGAACACTACGAACAATGAGGTTGATATCGGCGTGCGCGTCGAGGTGCCGAATGCGGTAATGGATCATCTGACGAAAAACCTGTACGAGGCAAAGCTCGTCTATTACTCCGACACCTTCGAAAACAAAGTGAGGACTTTCTGCATGAATCCGGGCGGCATTGTCAGCGAGGAGCATTATGACGGCGGGTTCAACGGCGGAATCGCGGTGGTAAACGGGCATTCTTACGCCGATGAAGACAAACACAGTGAAAACACCAATTTTGCCATGCTGGTTTCCACCAGATTTACGGAGCCATTTAATCAGCCGATTGAATACGGCAGGTATATTGCTCAGCTTGGCAATATGCTTACAGGCGGAGGAATCATGGTACAGCGTTTGGGCGACCTGCTGCTCGGCAGGCGCACGGACAGTACCCGCCTTCAAAAATCCACAACGGTTCCCACACTCAAAAATGCAGTGCCGGGCGATCTTTCGTTTGTGCTTCCGCATCGCCATCTTACCAGCATTGTGGAATCGCTGCGCGCGTTCGACAAGCTTGCGCCGGGGCTCTATTCAAAAAACACCTTGCTTTATGGTGTCGAAGTTAAATTCTATTCTTCCAAAGTTTCCGTTTCGGAGCATTTTGAAACGCCTATCCGAAATCTGTACACCATCGGTGACGGCGCGGGAATTACCCGCGGTCTGATGCAGGCTTCGGTCACAGGCGTCGTGGTGGCAAGGGATATCGCGGATAAAACATCAGCGGACTGATAAAAGAATAAAATTTTACAGGCGGAGGATTCGGTTTTAACCGGATCCTCCGCCTGTTATATAAAAATTCAGATAAAAAATCATAAGGTTTTTGATTCATATGGCGTTTAGGATGCAAATTGGGCTTTCCCCGGTGTCTCCAGCGGGAGGAGTACATACTTCGCTATAGTTTCGCTGATCAGTTTATGCCCGTTTGCATTCGGATGAATTCCATCTTCACAAATCAGGCTTTGATAATTTCCTGTTTTTAGGAACGCGCTGCTGATATCGATCAACGGAACCTGATGTTTTATCGCAATTCGGCAAACGGCCAGATTGTACATTTCATGCCAGCGATAAATGTATTCGATATCGCCGAGAAAGTGCAGGAGGTTCTGGGCGTTCAACCCACGCGAAATCCAGGCGAAGTAGCGCTTGGCGTCGATTGGGGGGAGGGAGAGCAGAACAGGATTTCCGCCGCTTTTTTCCACTTCCTCAATCATCTCGGAGTAGTGCGTTTCAAAATCGGAAACGGGGGTGTTGGCTGTATGGATTTCTTCCGGCGCGGCAGAGATTTTTGCCCAGTCAAAGTCACAGTCGTTGCCGCCGAATTCGAATACGGTGTAATCGTATTTGCACAGCTCATCCTGGTGCTTTTTTAAAATTTCGCTGCCTTTTGTAACAGTACAGCCGAACTTGGAATAGTTGCTCACTACAATATCGGTTCCTTTTTGCAGCATGCCGATAAAACTGTCCTTTAAAAGGATGTATTTTTTATGGACGCTGTCAAATACAACTCCTTTGGAAACCGAATCGCCAAAAACACAAATGGATTGAATCATAACAGCACTTCCTTCGTAATTACCAAAATATTATCTAATATTAAATACTATATTACATAATTATGATTATGTCAATTGAATAATACATTGTTTACATTTTGTTTTTAATACCATAATCTGTCGCGCTTGAGCTTTACTTGTATTCAATGTTTTATTATTCCATTTTCAGGTGCTTTTAAACGTAAAGACCGTAAGAATAGCGCTAAAAAGGCCAGTGTTTCCTGAATTCAGAAAACACTGGCCTTTTCATCCATTTGATGCAAATTAGGAGAGGCTGATTTCACCAACATAGTTGGTCAAAAAAATCTGTTTGATTTCTTCCGGACGGTCAGTCTTGCCGAGCGCCCACATCAGTTTGGTTACGGCGGCTTCAGTGGTCATGTCAAAAGCCTGTAGCACACCGGTTTCCAGCGCTTTTTTTCCGGTTTCATAAATTGTGAAATCGCTCCGCTCATACAGGCACTGGCTGCAAACCACAACCGAAATTCCGGTTTCAACCATTTTTTGCAATTTTGAAATTAAATTACGGCGTACAAAATTGAGTCCGCCCGCTCCGAATGCTTCAATTACAATGCCCCTGTAATTCATCTTCAACAGCATGTCGAAAATCTCCGGGTCAAGACCGGGTGTCAGTTTTATAAGAAACACATCGTTGCACAGCCGGTCTTCCAGCGAAAACGCACCTTCCCGGCGCGGCAGAATGTTTTTGTTCAGGTTCAGCCCGCCGGCGTCAACCGTAGCGGCACAGGGGCAGTTGACACTTTCAAAGGCATCAAATGCGGTCGTACGCACTTTTACGGCCCGGGTGCCAAGAATAATTCTTCGATTAAACGCAACAAAGACGCCTGCCTGCTCCGAAGCGGCCATGGCGAACGCGCATCGCAGATTTTCCACCCCGTCGGTCAGCGGATGCTCGATCGGCAGCTGCGAGCCGGTGATAACCACAGGAATCGGAATGCAGCGCAGCATAAACGATAGCACAGAGGCGGTGTACGCCAGGGTGTCCGTCCCGTGCGTCAAAACGACACCGTCGTAATTTATGTAATCGCGTGCCACCGCCCGCGCCATGCATTGCCATTCCTCCGGCTGAATATTGGAACTGTCCAGCTGGAACAGGTTTTCAATTTTAATCTCATAACCGGCTGTCGCACCGCTGATCAGCGAGGCAAAGCGCTGACTGCTCATGGAAGGTACCAGTCCGCCGCCGGTCTGCTCCGAGGCAATGGTGCCCCCGGTCGTAATCAGTAGGATCTTTTTCATTTTTGCCCCCGAACTGAGTCTGAAGATTATTTTTAAATACTATATTACCACCAATCAGGGTCAAAGTAAATGAAAAACCGGCATGCTTCGATTTATGCCGACAATAAATCATCGCATCAGTACGCCTCTGCGGATTGCGCTGCTGAAACGGATCGGCTATAATTAGGGCAGCTGAAGTCTGGGTTCATTGAACTTGGATTAATAAGAAAGAAGGCTGAGTTATTGTGGCGCTCATCTTTATTGTAGAGGACGATATAAAAATCAGAAGCGAGCTGACCAAGCTGCTCGAAAAATACGGGTACGAGTGCGGCTCATCGGATGATTATTCTCATATGGCGGAGGCCGTTCTTCATCGGAACCCCCAGCTC
>JAEWBE010000043.1 GCA_023391275.1 Bacillota bacterium
CGGTCCAGCTCCGCGCCGGTAATTACACCGCTTGCGCCGTCCATAATGCCGAGCTGTTTTGCGATCGCGGCGGCGGTGGCCGCATGGTCGCCGGTGATCATGATGGGACGGATGCCCGCCTTTTTGCACAGCGCCACAGCCGATTTCGCCTGCGGCCTCGGCGGGTCAATCATCCCGATCAGACCGCAGAAAGTCAGGCCGTTCTCGATTTTTTGGTTTCCCTCCGGCAAAAAGTCAATGTCGCGGAACGCCACGCCCAGCACACGCAGCGCATGGGAGGCCATCTCTTCGTTCTGCCGGGGCGCTCCGCCGGTGCAATGCTGAAACAGAACATCGGGCGCGCCTTTTGAAATAATGCGGTATCTGCCTTTTCCAAGCTTATGTACGGTAGTCATCATTTTGCGTTCGGAGGTAAACGGGATTTCCATCACACGGGGGTACTGCGCGTCAAGGTCGGACTTTCTTGCCTCGGAGGCGGTTACAAGCGCGGCTTCGGTCGGGTCGCCGTGCACCACGCTGCCGCTGACGGTGCAATTGCTGCACAGCGCGGCAAAGTTCATCAGTCTTTGTCCTTCGGCGGAATGAAGCGGAATTTTTCCGCTTTCGTTTCTCAGTTCCACTACGGTCATCCGGTTTTGTGTGAGCGTTCCTGTCTTATCGGAGCAAATAACGCTCGCGCTTCCAAGAGTCTCCACCGCGGGCATACGCCGGACGATGCCCCGCTTTGCCGCCATGCGCCGCATTCCGATGGCCAGCACAATTGTTACTACCGCGGGCAGTCCTTCGGGAATCGCCGCGACGGCCAGACTGATGGAAATCAGGAACATATCAAGCGGCTCAACATGCTGGAACAGCCCCATGATAAAAATGATAAAACAAATTACCAGCGCGCCAATGCCGAGCCAGCGCCCGGTCTGCGCCAGTTTTCGCTGAAGCGGGGTCTGGGGTGCGGACTGATTGGTGATCATATGGGCAATCTTTCCGACCTGTGTGCTCATCCCCGTAGCTGTTACAACTCCGGCGCCATGTCCCGTAACAATCGAACTGGTGGAGTACACCATGTTATGCTGGTCGCCAAGCGGTGTGTCGGCGGCACAGGTTATGTCGGCGTTTTTATCGCTCGGCAGGCTTTCTCCGGTCAGCGCGCTTTCCTCCGCTTTCAGATTTACCGTTTCGGTAAGACGCAGGTCCGCCGGCACCAGATCCCCCGTGCTCAAAATCACCACATCGCCCGGCACCAGGTCCGCGGCGTCCGCCACAAGCTCGCTGCCGCCGCGAATAACATGGGCCTGAGGGCTGGAAAGCTTTTTTAGCGCTTCAATCGCCTTTTCCGCGCGGCTTTCCTGTATCAGGCCGGTAATTGCATTCAATACTACAATCGCAAGGATAATAATAGAGTCAATATAATCATTGTTCTGCTGCACATAGGATGTTACAAATGAAATTCCTGCCGCGATGAGCAGGATAATGATCATGAAGTCGGAAAATTGGGCAAAAAAACGTAAAATCAGGCTTTTCTTTTTTGGCTGTTCCAACTCGTTGCGGCCGGATTCTTTCCGCCGATTTTCAGCCTCGTGCGGCGTAAGACCGATTTTCAGGCTTGTGCCCAGTTTTTTTGCACATTCTTCTTTTGTAAGACTTTGCCAATCCAATATTATCAACCCCCCGTTTATTTAAGTATATTCGCAGGCAGGGTAAAATATGGTATAATCACATGGGCCTTGTTTGAAAAATCGGAAGCCCTGTCTGTCTTTATTTCTTTGGCGGGGTCGGGGACTTATTTTGAATCAACACATAAATCCAATCCGCAATTTTTGGCAGGCCGATGAAGGAGGGCACAGAGTGGATGCAGCAATCCTGAACTTTATTCAAAATTATTTTCATAACGGTTTTACCGATTCTGTTTTTCCGGTGGTCACGGCACTCGGCAATGCAGGCACCGTGTGGCTGGTGATCGGCCTATGTCTGCTTCTGACGAAAAAATACCGCCGATACGGCATTTTTCTTTTTATTGCGCTTGCGCTGACCTATACCCTGGGGGAACTTGTAATCAAGCCGATTGTCGCACGGCCGCGTCCGTTTTTGGAAATTCCCGGTCATGTGCTTCTGATTCGGCCGCCGCACAGTTATTCGCTCCCGTCCGGGCATGCGGGTTCCTCTTTTTCCGCAGCGACCGTCCTGTGGCGTGCAAATAAGAAATTCGGAGCGGGCGGCTATGCTCTGGCCGTGCTCATTGCATTTTCCCGTCTGTTTTTGTTTGTACATTATCCTTCCGATGTTCTTATCGGTGCGCTGGTGGGTGTATTTTGTGCATTTTTGGTTGGTTTTGTGTTCCAACGGTTTCGAATTCTTTAAATTCAGACACAATATATGTGTCACTGCACAAAAGACCCATAATATATTGCGGAAATATAATTTTTAATTGGGAAACCCGGTTTCCATCTTGCAACCGACCTTCTTTTGCATTATGATTATAAATGGTTCGAGTGGTGAATTTTCACATGAAGAGGAGGGAAAAGATGAGGAAATGCGTAGGAAATATTGAACTGCACGGCAAGCGCCTAAAGTACTATGTATTTGGCAGCCGCAGCGAAGGTTACGGAGTGGAAATCACCGAAACCTATATCGAAAAAGCCGATCAGGTTGTGTCCGATAACTTGGATAGAGCGATGGGCCTCGCGCGGAAACTTCACCGATGTTGTGTATTTCCGGGGAATTTGACCGAAATTGTTGAAGACTTGGGAACCAGAAATAATACTGATTGACAAATGTGGTACACTATTTTATACTTATGATAAACAAACTTTGTAAGGGAGTGTAATTTATGACAAAATATATTTGCAATGCATGCGGCTATGTATATGATCCTGAAAAAGGCGATCCGGATAACGGGATTGCACCCGGCACAAAATTTGAGGATCTTCCGGACAGCTGGACCTGCCCACTCTGCGGCGTAGGAAAAGATATGTTTTCAGAAGAATAATTACTGCAAAGGAAGTTTATCATTCAATGAGCGCAATCAGCATAAAAAAGAATGTTTATTCGGTGGGTGTTTTAAATCCGTCGCTGCGCGTATTCGACATTGTGATGGAAGCGCGTTACGGCACAAGTTATAATGCCTTTTTAATTACCGGGAAGAAAAACGTGTTGATCGATACCGTTCACGCATCGTTTTTTGACGAATATCTGAATAACATTCAAAGTGTTATCGATGTTTCTAAGATTGACTATCTAATTATGAACCACACTGAACCGGATCATTCAGGCAGCGTCGCCAAGCTTTTGGCGGTGAATCCAAACATTACCGTCTATTGCACTATGGCGGCAAAGATGTACCTTTCCGCCATTACCAATGAAGACTTTAAATGTATCGTTGTTAAGCAGGGTGATAAACTGGATATCGGCGGTGAAGAGCTTGAATTTATTGTAGCTCCGCTTTTGCATTGGCCGGATTCCATGTTTACGTGGATGCCGTCAGGCAAAACACTTTTCACCTGCGACTTTTTGGGTGCGCATTTTTGCGAACCAACGATGATGGACACCAAAGTGCACTATGAGGATAAATATCTGGGTGAGTTCCGGTATTATTACAGCGGTATTTTTGCACCATTCAAACCATATGTATTGTCCGGTCTTGATAAGATCAAAGATCTGCCCGTAGAAATGGTATGCCCAAGTCATGGCCCGTGTTTGACCGAAAGCATTGAAAAATGCATGGCTCTCTACCGTGAGTGGAGTGCCCCGGTTGTACATGAAAAGAAGATCGTTGGTATTCTGTTTGCTTCTGCTTACGGCTGCACTACAAAACTGGCCGAGGCAGCTTTTCAGGAACTGACAAAAAATGATCAGCTGGACGTAAGATTAGTGAATATTGTCTTTACACCGTTTACGGAGGTTGCTGCGCTTGCCAATGATGCCGATGCTTTATTTGTCGGCTCTTGCACAATCAACCGTGACGCGCCAAAGATTGTTTGGGATGTTTTGGCGAGTATTGACGCAATAAACACAAAGCAAAAGCCTGTTGGAATGTTTGGTTCCTACGGCTGGAGCGGAGAAGCTGTTCCAATGATCAAATCGCGTTTGGAACACTTAAAATTTAAATTGGTTGGGGAAGGCTTAACGGTTAAATTCATGCCCACCGATGCGGATTTGGCGGCAATGAGAGCATATGCCGGCGAAGTGGTATCCAATATCAAATCATAAGCAATGTCTGAAAATATTAAAGGCGACCGATAAAATCGGCCGCCTTTTTACGGTTTGATTTCCTTGTACCGCGGCTTTACGCCGCCGGTTGACGAATCTGGTTGAATGAACGAACGCCCGTAATTCCGGTAAGCCGGAGTTACGGGCATTCTTAAATAAGCGGAAGTACAATTTTGAATGGAGATTATTTATCCCAGCCGTATTTCTGAATGAGCGCGTTGGTTTGCGTGCTGCCGTCAGACAGATCGTAGCCTTTTGAGCCAAGATTGACTGTTCCGCTGTAATCGCCCAGCAGTTCTTTCAACCTGCCCGACGGGGTCATATTTTCTTTACACTCAATAATAACAGATCTGTACGATTTTTTGTATGACTCCTTTAAATCGACATTCGGATTGTTCACCTGCCTGTTCAGGAAGTCCTGCTTCAGCGCTTCCAGCAGCTCGGTTTTTTGGGCTTCATCCGGAACAATGGTGAGATTTTCCTCCCGGATGCCTATATCAACGCTTTTGATGTATTCCGGCTCCAGATAGAACAGAATATCGCTGCCTTTCATGTATTCCTCTATGCCGCCGATCCCGTTTGTCATGGCATTGAAGCTGTTTTTGGTTGCTTCCGTTCCGTTGGCGGAATAGGACTGGGAATAGCTTCGCTTCAAAACAGCGCCGTTTTTCAGGTGGTATTCAATGGTGAGCGGAGAAGTATCCATCTTTATCATGCTGTACGGGTACGCGGAGCTGCGGTTGGCGGCCAGGAACTCTTTATGGAACTCGAGCGCTTTATTGATATTTTCCCTGTCTTTCAGAACGGGCGTAATCCTGGCGATCTGATTGTGATAATTCGCGTCGTATATTCCGTCATTCCCATTGTAAGACTGGTTTGGTACATCCACTGTGATGCTTTCTATGTCGTCTGCGGATGGAACGCGGGTGTCGTAGCCGAAAAATCCGGTTGCCAATACGCCGTAAAGCACAAGAAAAGCAGCCAGAAAAATACCGTACCAGCTAAAGCTGTGCCTCATTTGCTTAAATCCACGGGAATAAACCGCTTCCACTATAATATGTGCGGCCAGCGACCCCGAAATTACGCCGATGAAAAAGTTGAAGGAGCTGGATACGGATGTGGACGTATGGAGGAGCATCCCAAGGCCGAGCCCCGCGGCGGCGGTGACCATAAAACGGATGACAACTTTTGGAATCGGGAAGGCGAAGCCGCTTTCCGCACATTCGCTTTTTCTTTTTTTATAAAGCAGGATTGAACCGGCAAAAAGAGTCAGCGTAAAAATGATCCACCACGCAAGGAAAGGGCCGTTCTGCCCGTTCATAAGGGCGTTGTTGTGCACATATGGCATAAACGCCGCTATGAAGGGAGCGAGCGCGGTCAGCACGGTGGAATTCAGGCTGAAGTCAATGTTCAGCCCCGGCAGAAGCATGGAAGCGCAGGTGCCGCCCAAAAAAACCATAAGCGGATATCCCGCGTTGATTCCAAAGATGGAAATGACCATATCGAAGGTGGTTCCGGTGCAGACCGCCATGAATACCGAAAAGGTCAGGGCGGCCGTACTCATCAGCATCAGCCAAAGCATGCAGCCGGCCACGGCCGCAAAACTGAACTGTACATCAATTCCATAAGCGGCACCGACAATGAAAGCAATTGCATAATTCAGCAGTATCGGTGCAAAGATGGAAGTAATTCCCGCGCACCAGCGTCCCAGCAGCATGGGGACGCGCCCAACCGGAAGGGAATGGAACAAATCGACGCTGCGTTTTTGGTGCAGATAGCTGAACAGCAGCACTGCGAAGATTAAAACGAAAATCAAAGTGAGCGGCGTGGCAAGGAAAGAAGTCATTGATCCGACATATTGCCTGTAAGAATCGGCCCGCATGCTTGCCGTGTAGGCCACATCGGTGTTATTCCGTATGTTCGCCATTGCAATCATCAGGATCATCGGCAGCGCCATGAACATCAGCAGTGCCAGCAGCGCCGTCATGCCGCGGCTTTTTTTCAGTGACCAAAGATAGGTCTCTTTCCATTCGTTCACGCTTCTATTTGAGGATGTTGTCAAGGTCATAACCGGCCACCTCCATTTCACTGATAAAAACTTCTTCGAGCGTCAGCGGCAGAACCTCGGCGAATATGGGGTTGAGCGAATTGATTTTATCCATAATCTCGTCTTTTTTACCGCGAATGACCAGATTGACCAGGGAGCCGTGCATTTCCACTTTTACAATATCAAGCGGCGCAAACGCGCTGAGCTCCGGCATTGGCTTCAGTACCGCCTGTACTTTGTTAATCCCAAGTTTCAGTTCGTCCAGATCGCGTTCAAAAATAACGCCGCCTTTATGGAACAGGCCGATGTGATCGCAAAAGTCTTCCAGTTCGCGCAGGTTGTGCGACGCGATAATCACCGTCATGCCCCGCTCCGAAACCTCGCTGGATACAATGCGCTTTAAAAGCTGACGCATTACCGGGTCCAGGCCGTCGAAAATTTCGTCCAGCAGAAGGTAGCTCGGCTGCGCCGCGATTGCGCAGATGAGCGCCGCCTGCCGCTGCATGCCCTTTGACATATTTACGATTCTGTCCTTCGCGCTGATCGGAAATAAGGTGCAAAGCTCCTCAAATCGCTTTTTATCCCAACTCGGATAAATCCTCGCGTAAAAATCCGCCATGTCCGACAAAGATGCCTGAGGAATAAAATAGGGATAGTCCGGAATGAAAAACAGTTTGGATTTCACAGACGAATTTTCAAACGGCGCCAAGCCGTCCACGAAAACATTCCCTGCGTCCGGCGCGTAGATACCGGCCAGCGTGCGCAGAAATGTTGATTTTCCCGCTCCGTTCGAGCCGACCAGCCCAAACAGGGAACCGGAGCTGACGGAAAAAGAAATTCCGTCAAGCGCAGTGACAGTATCGAACTTTTTGGTTAGATTCCGTGCTTCTATCATGACTTATTCGCCCCTCCCGCTCAGTATTTTATTTATCCGCTCAATAATTTCCCCTTTTTGAATTCCGCAGTCAACAGCGGCTTCTAATGCTTTGGATAATTTTTCCCATGCTATTTCCCGCTGCTGTGAAATTGCCGAACTGCTGCCGGAAATAAAAGAACCTTTTCCGGGTACGGAGCAGATGATCCCGTCGCGTTCCAGCATCTGGTATGTTTTTTGCACGGTGTTCGGGTTAACGCCCAGTTCCTGTGCCAGCGCGCGGACGCTCGGCAGGGCTTCGCCCGGGTCAATCGCCCCCAAAGCCGCCATGCGTGTAATGGATTGGTAAAGCTGCTCGTAAATCGGAAGTCTGCTTTTGTAATCCAACGTGAACATCAATCTCACCTTACTGTCATTATTGTATTATTTAGATTAGTACAGATAAAACATACCATGGCCAAATAAAAATGTCAACGCTTATTACAAAGATGTAATAAAAGCCGCCCCTGCGGGCGGCTCCGAACCGATTGTTATTTTTTCTTGCTGTCCCGCTGGGCCGGCTGAGTTTCCGGGGAGGGCTCAATCGCACCCTTGTCAAAGAATCTGGGCAGCAGCTCAACCTGTGTCAATACTTTATACAGCAGAACCAGCACTGAAAAATAGATTAAAATCCAGAAATTTTTTGCGATCAGCGCAAAATAAATTGCAGCGAGTATGGTAAGCGGATGGATGTTGACGGAGGAGGAAATCAGTTTAGGCTCAATTACCTGACGGATGGATGTAATCAGGAGCCAGCAGACAATCAGCGCAATTGCCCTGAAAAAGTCGCCGCCGAAAAGATAGATTGCCGCGAGCGGCATGTAGACTGTACCGGGACCCATTACCGGCAAAATATCAGCAAAGCCCGTGATAAGGCTCAGTACCAGCGGATAGGGTACGCCCAGTGCGCTGAAGACAATCAGCGTTTCCACAAATGTAATAAAATAAATCAGCAGATAGGAGCAGATATATTTTCCGCTGATGTTTGCTCCGTGCCGCGAAGCGGACCTCAGGCCCGCGGCGGTGCGGTGAGGGAGCACCGATACAAAATATTCCTTGATTGTACCCATATCCTTGGAGAAAAAATAAGTCGAAAAAATCATAACGATGAACATCGTGAAAATTGCAGGCAGAGAGGTTAAAAATTTGAGAACATTACTCAGCACCGTGGTAGCCAGGCCTGCTCCGTTCTGTGCAATATTCAGAATCTGATCCTGATTCTGCTTAATAAAATTAGCGTCGATTTTACTCAGGTATTCCCCTGCCTGTGCAAGCAATGCGTTGAGCGGCGCGGTCAGTTCCCCAAAACCCCGCTGTGAGATATTTGAAATGTAGTTGATCAAATTGCTGATTTCATAAATAAGCCAATAACCCAGCAGAAACAGCAGACCGAACAGTACCGCAAAAACGATAATGGTGGAAAGTGCCGCGGCAAGGCCCGGCTTAAAATTCAAACGCTTTTTCATCATCTGAATCAGCGGCTGAACCAAAAGAGCGAGCAGAAAACCGGCCAGCAATGGAAATGTGTATTCCAGAGAAATGGAAAATAAATAAAAAAGAACGGTGTATGCAGCGAAAAATATAATCAGCGGCTTTAGCCGGGTCAATTCCTGTTTATCAAACAAGATGAAATCCCCCTTGTCTTTCCTGATATATCATAGTATGATTATTATAACCTGAAAAGGCCGAAAAGGGAAGAAAAAAGAACGCTTCGCAAATTTGCGAAGCGCCTTACCTGTCAGGATTTTATTTTTCTCTGCCGAGCAGCCAATCAACAGAAACGTTCAGAATATTTGCCAAAGCGGAAAGTTCAAAATCCGTTACATAACGAATTTGTCCTTCCAGCTTAGATAAACCGGAAGCGTTCATGTCAACTCCGTTTACCTGAAGCTGAGCCAGAAGCTCCTTTTGTTTCATACCTTGATTTTTACGCGCCATCTCAACGCGCGCGCCAACCAAATTACGAGTACCAAGTGCCTGCTTGCGTAATCTCATCTAAATTCATCTCCCCCGCAACATATTTAGTTACACACATTTTCCTGCCCAATTCATCTCTTTCAACAAAGTTCCCTAAAAGCATACAGAGTAGTGGAAATTTTTCGGAAATCATTGTCTTATCATGGTATAGTATAATATCTTTTTGTGAAAAATACAATAAA
>JAEWBE010000125.1 GCA_023391275.1 Bacillota bacterium
TCGAAGCAGCCCCGTTTCTCCAACGATTCTACCAGATAAATCAGTCACCGCATAAAAATCACGGTCTGCTGTCTCTGGCTTTCGGATTGCTTCTAATTCAGCTTCCAGTGTTGTTGGCTGCACAAAGCCGCACTGAAACATAACCTCCGGCTGATTATACCAATGTGCGAAAAAAGCTGCGTCTTCATCATGGAATGCCCGTAAAATAACATTGTTACCGATAATAGATTCTTTCATTTGTCATGCATCCTCCAAGACCATGTAAAATATTTGTCAATTTCTCTTTTTTATCTCCTCAATAAATGTGTTTGTAAGCATTTGAGCTTTTATAAAAGATTCGGCATTGTAATGGCAGGAAAACCTGTCACAAAAGCCATGCTCACCAGCTAATATTACCACAGACGTGTTCTTTTGCTGTTCTGGTCTAAAAACTAAATCATGGGGGTCAAAAGACGGTTCTTGTTCCGCAAATATCAAAAGAACCGGGCATTTCGGAACAATCTCAAGATAATCCCGTATTTGTGAACCATAATAGCCGATTACCCCATCACACAATCCAAATGCTGAACATCTCCATGCAATCGTAGCGCCAATACTATACCCAACAAGAAAAATTGCCCGATATTGTGTTCTTAATTCTTCCAGCAGTTTCAACAGCCTTATATGTACATAAAAACCAATCTCCATTTTAAAATAGTCATAGGCCGCCTGTTGCTGAGAATATTCAAACGGTTCAACTTTATGAATTAGATTTGGACAATACACGTCATATCCTAAAATGCTGTACCTATCACAAACTTCTACTATGTGCGGATTTATACCATATATCTCATGTAGAATAACAATAGCCCTATCAGAACCATTCTTATGAAAAATCAAACCGTTTTCCTCCCTCCTAATACAAAGAAAAAAACAAGTGCTTACTTTTTTTAATAAATAGTTTTAGATGCGTGTGTTTGAAGATAATCACGAGTAAACAAATACGAGCTTTCCGTAGAATAAGATGAATCATTACTTTCATCCAATATGCTGACGAAGATATTTTTTTCATCGGCAATCATATTGCGGATGCTTCCGGAAGAGGACAGTACCAATTCAGCAAGAGACAACTTGTTGCCATCACCGTTCATAAGATAGTAGCTGTTGCTTTCACGGATAAAAAAGAGTGCAGAATCATTTGACTTGCTGCCATTTACTACGCGCAGTCCCAAAGAGTCAAATATTTTCTCGGCTCCGTCGCTGTTGATTGTTGCAATATAGCCACGGTCAGAGAAATCTCTGAAATATAAGAAATGATTAAAAGCATTAAACTGCACAAGTCCATTTTGACTCATCGCTTCTTTTAGAGTATCGCTTAATTGAATCGTATCTGTAAGCGCCCCGCATTCACAATCGTAGATTTTAATACAAAAATCCGTATCCATACCATTCGATTTTTCAGCAACAGTAAAAACTTTATTATTATAGCACGAAAGAGCAACAATACTGTCTTGATCACTTTCTTTCAGTACAAATTCCAGCAATTCCTTGTTTTGAGCGTTATATTTGTAAATTAGAGAACGATTGGTAGTATCCGAATTCTTATCCCTTGCCAAAATATAAACATCCGTAGCTGTAGCAGAAATATAGTCTATGGCTTCCGATCCACCGGCGAAAGGGATCGCTTCAAGTGTATCTTTTGATAAATCAATTTTAAGCAGCTGATGCTCCATATTGTTTAAGGTAGCTGGCATATAGGCAGCATTACCCACACACACAGGTATCCCTTGCGAAATGTAGAATTGTTTAACAGTTCCAATCTCTTTTTGTACTTCTGTTCCGATATTAAATTGCCCAAAGGTCATGTTTCCGTCAGGCGACAAGGACGTATATAAAACATCGTTATCATGTAGCAGCACCGGAGAATATTCTTTCAGCCCATCTACTTTCTTAATTAAATTTTGCTCCGCAAGTATTTTGTCATTTGAACATGCGGTTATAGCAAAGGCATATAATAATGAAATTATAATGACCCCTATTTTATTAACCCATTTCATGAATCTTCTCCAATCTGATATGAACATCCGATTATGCTTACAATGTCATATAGCGTTCTATTTTATACATCGATACAATTTTGTGTTTGTCCATTCTTTTTCAAGGGTAATTTGACAAAATCCTGCTTCTTTTATCAATGACACTTCACTTCTATAAGTCAACGGGACATCAATATGCAAACTTCCAAATGGCAAGTTTTCGGAAGAATAGCTGCTTTCAGCAAAGGTAAATCTTTGTAATTCTTCTTCCATACTCTTTGACATAAGATCTCCGTTAATAAATACGCCGCTCGGTAAAAGGCAACCGTGAATTTTACGGAATATTTCTCTTTTTTGCTCAACGTTAAAATGATGTAATGTATAGCATGTAAGTACAATATCAAAGCAATCATTTCCGAAATCAAAATCCAAGATAGAGGCACAAATTGTTTCTAAACTCATGCTTCTATAAAATGTTTTCTTATGTAATTCAGCTAACATTTTTGGTGAGATATCAACAGCTACCACATCAGACTCAAATTTTATGCGTTCAACTTCAAGCCCCGTACCACATCCTAAAATGAGAATTTTTTGCTTGTTAGCACATTTATCGAACTGTTTTTCAATTTCATCATAAAATTCACTCGTTCCCAACTGGTTCAGCACATGTTCATCATGAATTTTTGCTTCTTCATTGAAATAATCTATAATCTTTTTCATTTTGCACCTCTTATAATATAAATAACGTGAATGCCAAACGAACATCCGATTATGCTCACCTTGCGTAATTACAAAGATTACAAATCATTATATACTCTTGCTCGTTTTCGCCCAATATCTCAAATCCTACTTTTTGATACATTTTTGCGGCGTAGTTGTCTTTTTGAACAGAAAGAGATGTTTTTGAATAGCCCTTAGAGTGTAAGTATTCTAACATTTTTCGCATCAATGCTGTTCCAATCCCTTTACCGCGACACTGTGGATAAATTGATATTGCAAACTCTGGAATATCATCATCAATATGACCGAAGGCTTTAATGCAACGAACCCAAACAGCACCGACAATTTTCTTATCAAGTTCTGCAACGAAACAATAGTCATCCTTTTTAGAGCCAAATTCATTAACATAAATCCATATAGATGGGTCTTGAATAATAGTTCTTGGCACCAAATTATTTGCGTCTTTTTGAAAAATCGCTTCATATAAAAAATCAGTAAGCAATATAATCTCATTATTATTAATAGGTCTAATATTCATTTTTTCGTTACTACCTTTCTTGCAGCTAATATAAATAATACAAATAAATCCATATGTATTATAATTCGATATTTTCATTAGATTCTCAATCCTAACTCACTTCGGGTCAGGTTGGCCCGAAGTACCGTACTTTCCCGGGCTATCGTTCTCCGCCTTGTTCCACGCAATAAAAAATTCATCTATGGAAGCGTATCGGGCAACCCTGTCAACAGAAACTGCTTTCAACACAGTATCATAACGCGGCCTGCTTAATTCCCATTTCTCAAACGAGCAGGGAGCGAAAGCATTTTTCTTGTATCTTCGCTGTATGTCTGCGCCTGTGAAATTGCCGAAAAAATCAAATATCAACGCCCCGAGTGTATATACATTTGTCGCTTCGTCAATTACAGCGCCTTTCATATATTCTTCCGGGGCTTTTAATCTCTTTGTTCCAAAAAAATCCTCGCCCATATCATTCATTGCCGGCTTTTTTCTAAAAAAATCAATGTCGCATATGGTTGTGGTATCGGTTGAAAAGTCGTATAGTATGCTTCCGTCATAAAAATCTACAGCGACATAGTTCCTTTTTGCGACAGTGGCTAAAAAGGAAAATAATACTTCCACAGACTTAATTCTTTTTTCAAGCGGCAACTGCTTGAATCTTTTGACAGGCGGCACTATTTGAGGATTATTATGATATTTCTCAAAATTCCAATAATCAAATAAGCAATCACCCTCTGCCCATTTGAATATAGCGATATAAATTTCGCCAAGAGAATAGTGCTTCACCAGTTCAATTAAGTTTGGATGCTTTATATCCTCGTATATAAGCATGGCTTTTTTTAACGAAGCAACGGCTTCTTCCGGTGTTCTGGCTGATTCAATGGTTTTTAATCCTGCCACTTTAACAAAATATCTTTCTTTGCCGTCATCAATACCGAAACTAATGTTACCGGAATCATTTTGTGAAAATACACAGAAAACCTTACCCAATGAATTGAGCCATGAAAAATCATGCCATTCTTTCATTTGAAACTCAATATTGCCCAAATTAATATTAACCATCATTTCCTCCATATACCTGCTCTACAGTTCGCTATATTTTCTATATTTGCGCAATAGGGTATACAAAACTGCCTGTGCGGAATACGATTTCTCCGTGATAGTATTACCCTTAAAGTTAAGAGTTGAGGTTGCTTCACGCCTTTTAGTATGCTATAATATACAATTATAACATATTAACATATTTTAAGCAAGGAGAATACTATGCACTCACCAGCATTAACGATAGGAGAACGCCTGAAAACAATACGGACAAGCAGAAACCTTACCTTGGACGATGCTGCAAAACTTACAGACGTCAGCAAGCCCATGCTCGGACAGATTGAAAGAGGGCAATCCTCTCCCACAATTACGACCCTCTGGAAGATAGCGACGGGTCTAAAAGTGCCGCTATCCTCTTTTCTGGAAGAGCAGAAAGCCGAATACAGCGTGGTGGATTTGCAGTCAAAGGACGCCATTGTGGAAGAGAACGGGGGCATGAGAGCCTATCCGCTTTTCCCTTACAATCCCATTCAAAATATGGAGATTTTCTACATTGAGTTTGACGCGCACACCGAATTTAACGCAGGCTGCCACCATCCGTCTGAAAAGCACCTGGATGGCGTGGAGGAATACATTTTTGTGGTACAAGGCAAGCTGGAGCTGATCATCGACACGAAAACGGTTGTCCTACAGGAAAAGCAAGCCATCCGCTTTTGCGCGAATGTATTCCATGCGTATAACAATCCCTACGAAAATCAATGCAATGTGTATAACATGATTTTCTACCCCAAAGCGTGAAAGAAGGATAAAACGATGTATGAACTGACACAGGTTGGAGAAAAAAGCTATTATATCAATTGCCCTGCCAAAATCGGGGTTTATCGTGTGAATGACAGAGAGGTATATTTGATCGATAGCGGAAACGACAAGGATGCCGGAAGAAAGGTTCGCCAGATTTTAGACCGGAATGGATGGCATCTGAAAGGCATTCTGAATACGCATTCCAATGCCGACCACATCGGTGGAAATCAGTATTTGCAAAAGCAAACAGGCTGTAAGGTTTTCGCGAACGGAATCGAGCGGGATTTTACCAATCATCCGATTCTGGAGCCGTCCTTTTTGTACGGCGGATACCCATGTAAGGAGCTGCGGCATAAGTTTTTGCTGGCGCAGGAAAGCAACGCGCAGGAGCTTTCCGAGCCTGATTTCCCTCAGGAAATTAAGGTAATCCCGCTTCCGGGGCACTTTTTCGATATGGTGGGGTTCTGCACGCCGGACGACGTTGTGTTCCTTGCGGATTGCCTCAGCAGTAAAGAAACACTGGATAAGTACGGAATCCCGTTTATCTATGATGTTGATGCCTATCTGAAAACACTGAGCAATGTTGAAGCAATGGAAGCGTCCGTGTTTGTACCCGCACACGCCGATGCTGCGGATAATATCAAGGAACTGGCGCAGTATAACCGAAAAAAAGTTCTTAAAATTGCGGAGTACATCGTTTCTTTCTGTAAAACGGCGCAAACCTTTGAAAACATATTGCAGAAAATGTTTCAGCAATATCACCTGACCATGAATTTTGAACAGTATGTGCTGGTAGGCAGCACCGTTCGCTCTTATCTGTCATGGCTCAAGGACACGGGAAAGTTAAGCGTTCGGTTTGAAGATTGTAGAATGCTTTGGGAGGTGTTCGCTTGACGAACCAGGAAATTCTAAGGATGGCAATGCAACAGTCATCAATAGACGCAAATTGCCGTGCGGAAGATTTTTGCCAAAACCAAAATAAAATTGTCCTATCCACCGATCATCCGAACGCTAGAAAATACTTAACCTTGCCCTTTTACTGCAATTTGATTTCTTACGGCAACAACATCATTGCATCCGTAAACGAAGAAATGGCCGATGTGATAAAGAAGTATATCAATCAATATCGTGTTGAGCATTGCTTTGAAACGCCAAACATGCATGTGCTGAACGACGAGCTGCAAAAAAGGGCATGAGGATCTGCTTTATGGCGGAGTATTTCCTGCCGGATATGAATGTCCTTACAGCAAAGTCCTGCGATTATGAGATGAAAATTCTATCTCCCGAAAATTTTGCGAATTTGTATATCGCCGAATGGAGCAACGCGTTATGCGAAAAGCGTAAAAATTTGGATGTTCTGGCGGTGGCGGCGTACAACAAGGGCAAGCTGATAGGATTAGCGGGCTGTTCCGCCGACTGTGAAGCCATGTGGCAAATCGGCGTGGATGTCCTTCCTGAATATCGCAGGAAAGGAGTTGCCTCCGCTCTCACAAGCCGTTTAGCGTTAGAGACGATACACCGGGGCAAAATTCCCTTTTACTGTGCGGCATGGTCGAATATCCAATCTGTCCGGAATGCGATAACAAGCGGATTCCGACCGGCGTGGATCGAAATGACCGCCAAAAGTATCGATTTTGTTTCCGTGATGAACCGCTGATTTTCGATTAAGAACAGCCAGACAAATATCCCTATGGGCTGTCAATATCTCTGAGTTAGCCCGGAGTCAATCTCAAAACTATGAATAGGAGGTTGCGGCATGGAAAAGTTTCTTATTGTTGACGGATTAAATCTGCATTTTCAGATGTTTTTTGGTATGCCGTCGAGAATTATAAACCGTAATGGTAAAGCAATACAAGGCACTTTAGGATTCGTTGGCGCATTAATCAAAGTAATGAAAATGACAAATCCAACTCATGTGGTGGTTCTTTTTGACGGCGAACATCCAAACGAGAGGACTGAACTGCTTACTGAATACAAGGCGAACCGTACAGACTATTCCACCGTGCCTGAAGCGGAAAACCCATTTTCACAACTGCAAGATGTGTATGATGCCTTAACATTTATGAATATCAAGCACACAGAGGTAGCCGGACTGGAAACCGATGATGTTATCGCAAGCTACGCATATACATACAAAAACAAAGGAGAAATTGTAATTACTTCCTTGGACAGCGACTTTTTTCAGCTTATAAG
>JAEWBE010000044.1 GCA_023391275.1 Bacillota bacterium
TTCCACCCCATAAAAAAAGCGGCGCGGAGCAGATTGTTCTGCGCTTGATATTGGGCTGTAGCCAAGGGGTAAGGCAACGGACTTTGACTCCGTCATTCCGTAGGTTCAAATCCTGCCAGCCCAGCCAGAGGGCCTGTCTTCGGGCTCCGTTCGCGGACAGGCATATTTTTGTTGACAACAGCGTTTTGGGTTGGTATAATATACAGGTTGCTATGAATCATTAGCTCAGTCGGTAGAGCACTTGACTTTTAATCAAGGTGTCCGGGGTTCGAATCCCCGATGGTTCACCAGATACAGGCATGACCAAACGGTCATGCCTGTTTTTTCATCCTGCCGGGGGATTCGAACCCGAAAGGGTCTGAGTGTGAAGAAAACATGCCGGCGGCATGTTTGTAGCGAGGAGTGGCGCAGCGGCTATGCTGCAAGCCAGAAGCCCGCGGAGCGGGCGATAAATCCTCGATGGTTCACCACAAAGAGCCGCATGAATCCTGAATTTTTCAGTGATTCATGCGGCTCTTTTTTTGTCGCCTATAATTCTTATAAGTAGATTAAATCCGGGTTAAACCCACCTCTATGTCGTAAAAGTATCGTACGAAATAAATTAAGAAAAGACCGTATCTGCGCCAGTTGTGAGCCGCTACAGATACGGTTTATTTGCTTAAATGTCATTTGAAAGGACAAATTCAAATCTTAATATTTGTTACATAAGATACACCGATACTGAATGTTTCCCATGGGGCTAATCCAATGTTGGCCTGTATGGTCAAAAAAGAGCCTAGAACAACCAAAATCAATCCGAAAATTAATTTTAAAAACCTTTTTATATAACTTGCTATTGCTGATTTCTGGTGCATCATAAGGCTTTTTCAAAGCATTTGAGGTTTTCCCAAATTACGTTTTGAAAGTGAAATCTGGTAATGCCCGCATAAGAAAATCTTAATTTAGTATACAAAGCACTTGCCGGTATATTCCCCTCATAGGTATCAAGCCTGATTACTTTTAATTTCAGCTTTTGAGCATAGTTTTCACAAAAATCTACCATGATTTTCCCTTTACCCTTACTGTGTACACTTGGACGAATGCACAGGGTATGAATAACCATAACTTCACTGGAATCAGCTTTAATTTTCCATTCAATATTGCTGTACTCTTTGGGCTGTATTTGATTTAGAATAACACATCCATAGATTGAATTATCATCCTCGCCAACAAAGAGTGTCCCATGTTCTAAAGCCTGTCGCGCGTTTTCAATTGTCGGATATAATCCTTTCCGCCAATTTGTGTATGATATTGTTTGAGATTCATATTCTAATATCTCATTATAAATCTGTTCAACTTGTATTAAATCCTCTTCTGTGGCTATACGAATCATATGTCTACCTTTCTGCTTCTTTATAGATAGCGTATTTTACTATTCATTCATGATACAGGAGCATTACAATATTTGCTTCCTTGTTCGTGGGGTTAAAATATTTATGATTGCAATTGGCAAGAAACTGTATTGCCTCTCCTTCTTGCAAATGAAATATTTGATTACCAACCTGCACACCAAAAACGCCCTTTGTGCAAATAATATATTCTCTTATACCTGCTTCGTGAGGCTCGGAAACACGTTCAGAATTAGGCATAATCACTTGACGAAATATCTCGAATTTTTTATCTTGATCAAACTCAAACAGAACAAACAGTTCAAATCCTTCCCAGGCAGAGTAGTGCTTAACAAGGTCATTCGTTGTGACGGATACTTGAGGTGTTTCAGCGTATGTCAGTTGCGCTAATGGAACATTAATTCCCTCACAAATTTTTTCAAGCACTGATATAGTTGGGCTTTTACTGCAATGTTCAATTTCACTTAACATACTCTTACTGACCCCGGTCAAACTTGCCAAATCACCCAAAGTAAGATTTCTTTCTTGTCGAATTCTCTTTATATTTCTGCTTACAGTTTCACTCGTTGAAATCATGGATGCCCCCAATCAAATACTATAGAAGATTATATTCTCTATAGTGGAAAATTTACTATATTTTGAGTTGTTTGTCAAGTGTTTCTTGCAACAATGTTCTCAATGTCCCAGACGATTAGCAGTTCTTTCCGGTTTGTCGGCTGCAAGGTGCCTCTGAAAAGCAAAAATTGCTTCATCAGATCACAATCAAACATGGATGATTCAAGCGCCAGTATATATCGTTAACGTCGCAGATATCTGGGTTCGTACTCAGAGCAGCGTTGAAATCTCTTTGCAGGACGAAAGCCCAATGGAAGGGCTCAAACAAATTATCGGAGACACCGCGATTGCAGCCTTATCTACTTGTTGAACTGCATGGTTTGAACGAAAAGACATTGTAGAGAATCTCTATCAGAGTTTTTGAAGCGGTAATCTACCAATTGGATCAGCATAATGCACAAATATAATTCGACAAATTAGAATTATTTAATGTTGATATCATTAATATAAAATGCTAGTATATTAGTAGCTAGTAGACGAAAGGGTGATGTGAGGATATGGAGTTTAAAAACTTGGATGAACTCTTACGCAGGCCCAGCCCAGCACTCCGCAAAGTGGCACTGAAGATTACACAGGCAGGAATCCAGAAGGCCATTCCCTATGATGCGGTGAAAAGGTTGATAATGCGTACAGAGGACCGGATCATGATAGGAGATTTGAAGCTGGATCTTAATAAACTGAAAAAAATCTATGTTGTGGGGGCGGGAAAGGGTTCTTTTCCTATTGCGCAGGCTTTAGATGAAATATTTGACGGACTAATCGAAAAAGGTGTCGTAGTAGTGAAAGAAGGTGAAAAAAGACGCCTTAAAAATATCGAAGTATTTGAATCCAGCCACCCAATTCCGGATGAAAGGAGCCTTGTGGCGGCACAGAAAATAGTTGATATCCTTCATCGGGCGACGGAGAATGATCTTGTATTTGCCGCTATTACGGGAGGATCTTCCGCACTGGTAAATCTCCCGGCTCCGGGCATTACCATTCAGGATTTAGAAGAGGTCAATACGCAGCTGCTTCGCTGCGGTGCTGAAATCGGAAAAATCAATATGGTAAGAAAGCATATCTGCATGATCAAAGGCGGTCGCGTGGTACAGTACGGTCAACCTGCCATGGTGGTAACCCTCACTTTTGATACCGCTCCACCCGATATGCCCTGGCCCGATATGTGCCTTCCGGATCCCACTACTTTCGGCGATGCAGTTGATGTACTAAAGACGTATGAACTTTGGGATACAGCGCCGGCACCTATCAAAGAGTATCTTTTGCATGGATTGCAGCATCCCGAACTGGAAACAGTGAAAAGCCTGGATCATATGAATCAGGCAATTTTCAGCGTGGCAGATCCTCGTCTGGCCTGTATGGCAGCCGCTGAAAAAGCGCGGGAACTGGGGTATGAACCACACATACTCTCGACTACGATGGAGGGAGAGGCCAAAGATGTAGGAATTGTACTGGCCGGAATCACAAACGAAATATTATCTTACAAACGTCCCTTTGCGGCGCCATGCGCTCTGATTTCGGGTGGGGAAACAACAGTTACGATTCAAGGGGAGTGTGGGAAAGGGGGGCCTAATCAGGAAACTGTGCTAGGGTTCCTTAATAAAATCCGCCACAATGATGGGTATGCCTGCGTTAGTATTGACACGGACGGCACCGATGGTCCATGCGATATTGCCGGCGGTATTGTAGATGGCAACAGCAGAAAAGAGATTTGTGAAAAGGAAATTAAAATAAATGATGTGCTTCACACTCACAATTCTTCTGAGGTTCTGGAAGAACTAGGCGATGCCATTTATACAGGGCATACAGGAACCAATGTTATGAATCTGCGAGTTGTGGTGATAGACAGGGGGGACGGCAATTGAGTGACTATATCCAGACGATACGAGGAAGGGAAATCCTCAATGCGAATGGTAAGCCGACCGTAGAGGCGGAACTTGAGACACAAAATGGAATCAGAACAGTAGCCTCAGTTCCCAGCGGTACTTCAAGAGGGAAATACGAGGCGCTCGAGCTATATGACGGCGGCACAAGGTTTGACGGCTTTGGAACACGAAAGGCGGCTGGCAACATTACCGATATCATCAGCAAAGCGTTGAAAGGAGTGGATATTACAAAGCAGGAGGAAATAGACCGGATCATGTGTGAGTTGGACGGGACACCCAACAAAGAACAACTGGGTGGCAATGCAATCCTGGCTGTTTCTGTGGCTGCGATGCGTGCGGGGGCTGTGGCATCCAACCTGCCGCTGTATCAATATGTTTCCCAAGGAAAGCGCTTGGTCCGGATGCCGGACATCGTCGCGACAGTAATGTCCGGCGGCGTTTTTTCAGGCTCCGGTATGGAGTTTGAAGATTACATGTACGTTTTTCATTCATTTGAGCGTTTTCCGGACGAACTGGAGGCATTGGTGCATCTCCGCAGATCTTTGGAACGAAGACTGAGGGCGAAATACGGGAATTTCCCGGAGGATGGCGGTGCCCTTGCGGCGCCCTGCAAATCTACCGCAGAAGCCTTTATCTGGATGTTGGATACTGCAGCGGAAGAGGGATATGACAGCCGGGTTTCACTGGGATTGGATGTGGCGGCGAGTGAACTGTTGGTTCCCGATACGGAGAAATACACCTTAGGGTGCCACCGTACCTTTACAGCGAACCAACTGCTTAACTACTATACAGAGTTGTGCAGCAAGTATCCCCTCATGTTGATTGAAGACGGTTTTGACCAAGACGATTTTGGAAGCTTTGCTAGGCTTAAAAAGCAGCAGCCGGCAATCCAGATTGTAGGGGACGATTTATTTGTGACAAACCCTGAACGGTTGAAAATGGGCATCAAGCAGGACAGCGCGAATTCCTTGCTTTTGAAAATCAATCAGGTGGGCACAGTGACCGAGGCCCTGCAGGCAAATGATCTTGCGAGAGAGAATGGGTATGATGTGATTGTATCGCTGAGATCCGGAGAGACACCGGACGACTTTATTGCAGATCTTGCCGTTGGCATTGGCGCTCGGCAGGTCAAACTCGGTTCACCGGTTCGTGCGGAGCGCAACACAAAATATAACCGTTTGCTTAAAATTTATCAGGAGCTATTTTCCTAAAAGGGAGAGTTGTCACTGGATATAGGAATTATACTGTGCAAAAAATTATCAATACTTTAGCCGAAGTAACCATTTCCCCGGACCGGCTGGATCCGATGCAGAATTCAACCTATGAAACGGGAAATAATTATCGGAAACCTTAAAACTTTATTAGGGAGGATTCAGAATGCAGGAAGAAAAGGAAAGGGAGATACGAAAGCCTTCACTAGCCCTGTCGCTTATCACATTACTTGGAAGTGTGGCGTTTATTCTCATTGGTACAACCGTATTTGATGCATCCCTGGCGCTCATGTTTTTCCTTGTGTGGATAATTGTATTTGCGGTGGGTTTATATCTTGGAAACAGCTATAAAGATCTGGAGAGCGGCGCCATCGATATGATGAAGACGTCTCTGCAACCGACCATGATCATTCTGGTGGTTGGCGCCATGATTGGCGCGTGGATTGCGTCGGGCACGGTTCCGGCAATCATTTATTATGGTTTGAAAATTATTAATCCAAATCTGTTTTTACCGTTCACGATGGTTTTATGTTTTTTAACTGCCATGGTGACGGGAACTTCCTGGGGCACAATCGGGACTTCAGGACTTGCCATGGTGGGCGTGGGCCTTGGCATGGGCATGAATCCGGGCATGGTTGCCGGGGCAGCCGTGAGCGGCTCTTTCCTAGGGGCCAAAATGTCGCCATTGGGAGATGCTGCGATTGTGGACTCCGGTCTGGTTAAGGTTCCACTTACCACCCATATTAGACATATGATTCCTACGGCCATCCCCGGTATTGTGATTTCCCTCGTGCTTTATGCCATTTTGGGACTGCGGTATGCACAATCCAGTCTTGATTATAGCCGGATCGAAAGCATCACGCACGATTTGGCTGCTGTTTTCAAGATGGGTTTTGTTCCGCTGATACCTGCTATTTTTCTACTTATTCTATTAATAATGCATAAGCCATCTTTTACATCTATTCTGCTTGGGGCGGTGGTTGGCCTTGTCATTGCCGTTGTATGGCAGGGAGAGCCCCTCAGCAATGTACTGAAAGTTATGTATGAAGGGTATGTCGTCAAAAGTGATAGCAAATTTCTCACTACAATATTGAATCGCGGCGGCATGCTGAACATGGCGGATACCACCTTTGTCATGCTTGGTGCATTTGGGTACGCGGGCATCATGAAAAAAGCCGGTATCTTAGATGCAGTCATTCAGCCCCTCACGGCGCGCATCAAATCGGTGTTCGGGTTGGTGTCTACCACATTTCTGTTGGTTGCAGCTTTCCTGCTTACTGGCGGGACCATGACATTTGCATCGGTTATGACGGGTACCCTTATGCTGCCTCTTTACAGGAAATGGAGACTGCGTCCCGAAAACCTTTCAAGATCCATGGAGGACTGCAGCACGATGCTTGGCCCAATGATCCCATATGGAGTCAATGCGTTGTATGTTAGCAGCATGTTTGGCATAGCCCCCATGCAGTTTATCCCCTTTGCGTTCTTAAATATGCTCATTCCACTTACGACCCTTATTTTTGGGCTCTTCAACATCAACATGACACGTTACGGTGATGATGAAGAAATTCCGGTATCCCAAGCCGAATCCACTTGATATGCTCCGTCGATTATGAGATAAGCAGAGCAGTTCGCGACGGAAAAGCGCGCAATGACCTCAAAAAAGCCAAGAGTCTGTCTGGAGCAAGACGGCTTTTGGCTTTTTGCTTTTACTTCGGGGTTGATATCAAATCACTGCTGCTGAAAAGAATCAGCTTTTACTCTTACAGATGAAGGCAACGTATTTTTTGTAATATTTGACTTTGGGCTAAATACTTTGTATAATGAATAGGCAGAAAAAAGATGTTAGATGAAAATTTGTCTGTGTTATTTAAGATATCGAGGGCAATATTATGCTAAAAGCGAAGAAAATAAGTGACTATGTCCATGATGAAATATTACAGAATATCGTACAGTTAAAATATCAGCCAGGAGAGAAGATATCGGAAGCACAGCTTGCTAAAGAAATGGGAGTCAGCCGCGCGCCCATTAAAAGTGCGTTGGCAAAACTTGAAAGTGAAGGGTTGGTCAGCATTCGGCCTCAGAATGGCACTTTTGTAAGCAATATATCGGTGGAGCGGGCAAGAAATATTTGTGACATTCGCATTTTATTGGAAACCTATGCCGTTCGGATTGTTGCCGAGCGGATAACCGATAAGGAGCTTGAAGAGGTACAAAAGTTGTTTGACCAGATGAATGCTATATCCGATGAAAATGCGGAAAAACGGCAGTTTATCTATGAAACAGATGCCAAACTGCATGATCTTATCTACAGGGCCAGCGGCAACGCCATTATTGGCGAGGTGATCGAAAGATATCGCCCTGAGATTCGGCGTATTCAACACGCGAATATGACTTGGGTGAATCGCAAGGAGCCAACTCAGGCTGAAATGAAAAAGATATTTGCAGCCCTTAAGGTGCATAACCCGGATGCGGCGGAACGAGCGATGAGAGAGCACCTGTCCAACATAAAAAAAGCGGTGGAAACGCTGTGAAAAGGCTGAAGGCGGCTGTTGCAAAACAGCCTGGAAAAAGTCGGGATAGGCACACCAAGAGGTGATGGCTGTCCCGGCTTTATTTTTTAACACCGTTTCCATCAATTTTGTAGCCGTCAATGGTAGCGTTTCGGGCAAAAGACCCATCGGCATAGAAGTAATACCACTTCCCGTCGATTTCCATCCATTTTCCGGCTATCATCACGGCGTCAGTGCCGAAATAATAGCGGTGACCGCTGATGTCTTTCCAGCCACGTGCGGCGCTTCCATCTGCTGTCAGGTAAAACCATTCGCCCTTACTGTTCTGCTGCCAACCATTGGCATAAGCGCCTCCGCTGCTATCGAAACAGTAGATCTTGCCATTGATGGTCTGCCAGCCGGTAAGGGCTTTGCCGTCTTCAAAATACATCCACTGGCCGGAATCATTCTTCGCCCAGCCCTGCGCGGTGGCGGGGTCGATTGTCAGTTTGATGTACCGGTACAGCATGGCGGATACTTCCACGCGGGTGACGTTGGCCTTGGGAGTGAATTTGTTGTTGTTTTCACTCAGCATGATACCGGCTTGCTGCATGGCCATTACTGCCATTTTATAGGTGCTGCCGATGCTGCCGTCATCCGCGAAGGTCACGGTCACACGGGTAACCGGCAGAGTATAGCCTGTCGCCTTGGCGTAATTTTGCAGGATCACCGCGATTTCCTCGCGGGTAACGGTATGGTCCGGAGCGAACTGACTGTTGCCGATGCCCTGAACAATCCCTTTCTGGTACGCCCACTCAATGTAAGGCTGGAAGGCGCTTCCCGCTTTCACGTCCGTGAAGCTGTTAGTGGTATAGAGCTTGACGTCCACGTCGGCCAGCCTGCCGAGGGCCGTCACCAGCATCCCGCGAGTCATGACGGCATCCGGGGCGAATGTGGTGCCTGGGGTCCCTGCAAGCAGTCCCCGACCCACCACATAGTCGATGGCGTCCTTGGCCCAATGGCCGGAAATGTCCGTTAATTTTGCGCTTGGCGCGGTATAGCCCACGCCGTAAATGGAGAGGTGTCCGGTGCTGAAAATCAGACAGCCACTGTTCGCGTCATAGGCGGAGCCGTCGATGCGGGTGGCGTTGCCGCTTCCGTCCACATACACGCCGTAAAGATAACCCGCCGCTTCGCCCTGCGCCGGAGTATAGGGGATGGAAACCGTCGCGGTGCCGCCGCCGAGGTTCGTTACAGTGGAATCGCTGCCGTAGCTCACCGTGATGTTGTAGACCGGCCTTGTGCCGATCATGGTTTTGGCATTACCGTAAAGGTTCTGCCTCGCAACCGCAGTGATGGTCACATTGCCGCTGCTCTGCGACTGGATTGCGCGAAGCGCCATCTGATCGACGCTCACGCTGACGGGCAGGCCGTTGATTTCCAGGCTGATAACTCCCGCATCGGCAAGAGCTTTCAGCGCGGTCTGTGAAAGGGTTGCGGAAAGCGCCGTGGTTCCCTGCGGTGCGGTGATGCCCAGTGTCACGGAAATCCCGTTCGCTGTTTTTCCCTGCGTTTTTGCGTCGTTTTGTGCTTTGGAGATGGCGTCGATGACAGACTGATCTGGGATGGCCGCGCTGGAGGAGCCGCCCGCACCCGCTGTTGCCGTAACGGCGACAGCCCCCGTTACCGGGAGGTTCGGTTGTCTCTCAACAGTGACTGGGGGCGTTATGGTAGTGTTGCCGGAGGAACTGCCAGAGTTTCCACCGGAAGAAGAACTGCCGTCTTGTCCAGAGATGATGATCTGTATTTCACCGAATATGCCGGTACCGTCCTGCGCCGTGGCGCGCACCGTTACGGTACCATCAGCTGTGGCGGTCACTAAACCGCTGGAACTGACTGTCGCGTATGCGCCGCCGCTCACGACGCTCCATGTAACGCCATTGTTCGCAGCGTCCGAGGGCGTGACGTCCGCCGTAAGCTGCAGGGTATCGCCCTTTACGCTGATAGCATTGCCGCCCGTGACCGTGATGCCTGTTACCGGCACGGCTCGTGTGACGGTCAGGGCATATACGGCAGAACTCACGCTGTCGTCGATCTTCAGATAGAGAATGTTCGCGCCGACGTTCAGGTTATAAGGTAGTACGGCTTCGTGCGTGCAGGCTGAATCGCTGTATAACCGCCAGGTTGTGCCGTCGCTGACCGCTACGGAAACATCCGGGGTCCCAATGGACGACATGGATTGGGGGACGCTGACCGTGGCGATTTTTTCGCTGTTGTCAAAGGATACTTCGTTCCCATTGATGGTCGCGGACAGGGCTGTTACCGTGACATCCCCGACATGGATAAAGCCCGCATTCGCTCCGTTTTGATAAGCGATGCCCGGTTCATCACCCAGTACATCCCACACGGCCGTCGCCGTGCCGCCCGCGGACGAAAGATTAAGATGAGTGGGCAGCCCCTCGTCATAGGCTGTTCTTCCCGCGCTTTGGTTCCACGCAATCACTACGCCCGTGCCGGTCACACCCGTAAAACCGCAGGGATGGGATGTATAAATGAAATCGTCTATCCCGTCACCGCATCCAAATACCGCGCCGTCGCTCACCTCGACATTGCCATTGGCGGAGAGGGCAAAGCCACCAATGCCGCTTGCTACCGTACCGCCGCTCACCGTGACATTGCCTAAGGTGCCGATAGCGCAGCCGTACTCGCCGCCTGCACTCACCGTGCCGCCGCTTACCTCGATATTGCCATTGGCGGAGATGGCATCGCCATATGGGCTATCGGCGCTGATCGCGGCGTCGTCGCTCACGGTAACCGTGGAGCCTGAGTTCTTGACGTAGACGGCCATGCCGAACCCGCCGCCTGCGCTGACCGTACCCCCGCTCACCATAACTGCTGAGTTTTCTCCATTGGAGTAGATAGCCGACCAGGCGGCGCTGACCGTGCCGCCGCTCATCTCGACATTTCCGTAAGCGTTGATGGCGCGGCCACTCTCACCGGTGGCCTCGACCACGGCGTTGTCCTCTATAATGACATTACCGGCGGCGTAGATGGTGCCGCCATCGGGGTTGCTTACGTTGAGCTTGCCGTAGGCACTGACCTCGGCAGCACCGCTCACCGTAATCGTGGAGCTTTCGCCCTCGGCGCAGATAGCGCAGCCGTACTCGCCGCTGGCACTGACTGTGCCGCTGTTTACCATAACCGTGGAGCTTTCACCGCCTACCCAGATAGCCCCCCAGTTGTTATAGTTAGTATCGTACTCCCCGTCGGCGCTGACTGTGCCGCCGTTTACCTCAACTGTGGAGTTTGCACCGTAGGCATAGATAGCGCAGCCGTACTCGCCGCCTGCGCTGACCGTACCGCCGTTTACCGTGACTGTGGAGCTATCGCTTTCGACTTCGATAGCCCAGCCCTCTGAATTGTTGGCGCTGACTTCGGCGGTTCCACTCACCTCGACATCGCCGGAAGTGTAGATGGCTGTGCCGGATTCTCCGTCGGCGATGACCGTGCCGCCACTCACCGCAATCGTGGAACTTGCACCGTAGGCGTTGATGGCAACGCCGCCAACGCCGCTGGCACTGACTGTACCGCCGCTCACCGTAACCGTAAAACTTTCATCCTCAGCTTGGATAGCTGTGCCGTTCTCGCCGCTGGCACTGATCGTGCCACCGCTTACCGTAACCGTAGGGCTTGTGTACTCGGCAAAAATGGCCGTACCGCTAGCGCCGGTGTTGGTGATCGTCGCGTCTCCCCCTACTACGAAATACCCTCCGCCGTTAATGGATATCAGTCTGGAGATATCCCCCGCATACTCCGCCTGCCACACTACCGTTTTTTCTTCGGGGATAGTAAGCTGAAGGGCTTGGGTAAAACCCGTTTTGGAGCCGGTTACCGTGACGGTGTCGTTCACACTGAGCGCTGCTGTAATCTCTGATTGAATCGTGTAAATGTCTTTTCCGGAAATATCAATAGGACCACCGACGGCCAGGAGCTGCATTTGCCCTGTCAACGCGGCGGGACCCTGCTGCGCTTGCACCGTCACGGTAATTTTGGGCGCACTTACGCCCTCCGCCAGAGCAAAGCCCTCCGGCAGCGCCGGCGTAAATATGTACTTGTCCGCTGTTCCACTGTCATATTCCGGCGACGCGGTCCAGGTAACCGGGACATTCATTATAATGGACAGGGAAGCGTCCGCTTCGCCGGAATCCTGCACCTGTTCCTCCTGTTTCGGTTCTTCGGCTTTCACCGCCGGAGCAAGGCATACCTCCGCCGTCAGTGTTTCCGGCAGGTTCAGTTTGGATTTGGATGTACCGAGGGGTACACTTTGAGCTGAAATCTCCGGTGCCAATTCTTCAAAGGATATTATTTTATCGCTTTCGCTAACGGTAGGACCTCCTGTTTCCGCCATAACTGATATTGGGGTCAGTCCCACAACCATAACAACAGACAGCATTATGGCCATGCATTTTTGAAGTGCCTTTTTTCTCCCCATATGGGTTCCTCCTTTTCATTCCCGAGTAAATTAGCTTGTTTTAAGTCATCATCCCTTGGCAATTGACGGCTTGTGTTTATAACGGGCAAGTGGTAAAATTAAAATATAATATGCATCTAATAAACTCGGTTAGTAGATGATTAAATTATATACCTTCTTTATAAGAAAATCAATATAGGAGCAGAATACAATGGAAACGAAGATAAATAATCGAACAAAGGAACAGGGCGCGGAAACCAAAAAGAGATTATTTGAATGCGCGGAGAAGCTGTTTCAGCAATATGATTATAAAGATGT
This sequence comes from Bacillota bacterium, assembly GCA_023391275.1. Lineage (GTDB taxonomy): Bacteria > Bacillota > Clostridia > Oscillospirales > Acutalibacteraceae > Caproiciproducens. Next base: position 12,379 of record JAEWBE010000044.1, read on the forward strand.
CAGCGTAGAGGCCATTACAAAGGCGGCAGGGGTAACCAAAGGCACGTTTTATGTTCATTTTGATTCAAAAGACGCGCTGTATATCGCTCTTTTCTCAACTTATGTAGAGCATCTGGACTTGGATTATACGGCCTTTCTTGATAAATTGCCGTCTGATCTGCCGGCTGCCGATACCCTTATGGCTTTTGTTGGAGAAATCATTGACTTGATGGTGGACAAGGTCGGTTATGACAACCTGAGAACCGTCTATAAGCTACAACTCACGAATGCGCTGGATATGCATTCTATTACAGGATACAGCCGGGAGATATACAAGCTTTTCAATGATATACTTGGCCGGGGGATACAACGGGGAGAATTCAAAACTTCTCTGCCTCTTGAAATACTGACAAAGCATTTTGTAATGGCTATCAGAGGGCTTATCTATGAATGGTGCATACGCTATTCTGACTTTAACTTAAAGGAGCAGGTTCTGGCGCATTTTAGATTATTGCTGTATGGGATCACGACCAATGCGGGCTGAACTCAGTTGGTCGGTTATGATTTTTTAAGGCTTTTGGCGGTATGAAGGATGTTGATATACGCCTCCGTTCCCTTCTTGATCAAGGATTCCTACAAAATAGAGATTTTGAGAAAAGGAATTTATAAATAAAAGGAGCGGTAAAGTATGGCGCTGGGTATTGTTCTTACAATAGCCGCGATTGCAGGTATAATCCATGAAATAGCAAAGAAATGCAAGACTTTGGTAATAGCATCAGTAATTATATCGATTATCATTGCAGCTACAAGGTTATATTTTTATATAAAACCTTGCCGACGACAGCTACTTTGTTGCAGAGATTAAGTCGCTGAAACGCGTACTGGATTGTGTCAAAATTACACATTGTTTATGCTTTATTGATCAAATTTTAAAAGGCACCGATACCATAGAGCGAATTGCGGCTTCGATGGCAGTTCTACGATATTTACATCGGCAAAACAGCATTTGCCTGATTGCTTCACATGATGGTGAGCTTACACAAATATTAAAAATGAATTTGAAAACTATCATTTCAGCGAACAAATCACCAATAGCGAGATCATTTTTGATTGTCTGATTAAGCCTGGACCCTCCAAGACGACTAACATTGTAAAACTGCTTGTTTATACAAATTATGATGAAAAAATTATACAAGACGCAGAAGCCACGGTGCTGAATTTTGAAGAGACAGGAAATTGGATTACCTCCTAGACATGAAACATATATAATCTTTTTGAATTGCTATTATAATGAACCGCACGCATCCAAACCTTCTCATTAACAAAAAAGTGATGATAGGAGAGTCGAAATGAATTCAGTCATAAACGAAAAAATAGAACGGGCTCAACAAGGAGTTGCACGCTTACTAAAAATCGATTCCATGATTAAGCAGTTGGAATTTGAGCAAGAGGAGCTTAGAAGTAAAGAGATTGAAGATAAAGCGATTCTGGAAAAGGAAAATTATGATGTAGAGAAAATTGAAAATAAGAGTATCGCTTCTGTCTTCTATTCCATGCTGGGTCGCTTGGATGAACACATTGAGAAGGAACGTGGGGAAGCGCTTGCCGCAAAGCTGAAATACGATCAGGTCGTAAAAGACCTGGAGGATGTTAAATATCAAATTTCAAAGCTGTCTGCGGAACGATTGAACTATGTTGATTGCCAAAAAGCATATGACCTTCTCTATGCTGAAAAAAAAGAACAGCTGATACGGGATTCCGGAGCATCAGCGCAAAAGATACTTGAAATGACAGAAAACTTGAATCATGCAAAAATCAATCTTAAAGAAATAAAAGAAGCTATATTGGCCGGGGAAAAAGTGCTTGACAGTCTGACCTATACCCTGGATAGTCTTAACAGCGCCGAAGGATGGGGAACTTGGGATCTGCTTGGAGGCGGACTCATTTCTGACATGGCGAAGCATTCTCATATTGATGACGCCAAAGTGGAAATTGAGAACACACAAAAGCTGCTGCGGCAATTTAATACGGAGCTCGCCGATATTACTATCAGTTCAGACATTAGCATTGAAACAGGAGGTTTCGCCAAATTTGCAGATTTCTTCTTTGACGGGCTAATTGCAGATTGGTTTATGCAGTCAAAAATCAATGAGTCTCAGGAAAACGTTTCGAATGTTCAAAATCAGGTTTTGAACATAGTTGAAAAGCTCAAGCACATGGAACTGCAAACGAATGCCGATATAGAATGGCTTGGAGAGGAGATTAATAAATTTATCATTACGGCGTAGTTGTTTTGGAATAAAGCTGTTAATTACTAGGATGATATAAAGCTCACAGAAGCCTTCTCAATTTCGTATGAGATCAGAAACATATAAAAAAGAGGCACCGACTGGACTTGGTTCCCAGAATAGTGTTTTGTCTATATTCTGCTACGTTCACGCAGGACTCTTATTAATAAGGGTATCCCTTGGGATTATGTAATTGTGTACAGCTTTTCAGGTGGCCCACTGTCTACACGAACATTAATGCTGGAGGAAGATCCGCTCCTTCTGGAATAAAGAAACCACCGACACAAAAATCGCTTCTACAGAAATTCTGTAGAAGCGATTTTTTATGGGCTTTAGCGTGAAAATCCACCAGCTATGCTGGTGCGAATAAAAGGGATTACAGCACATATCGTGTCTTCGTAGCGCAGCAAGAAAACTGGAAATCACATATTTACGTAGAATCTTTGGGCTTGAGGAGATTGCCTATTCACGGGTTATTTACTTCTCATTTTCCCGCAGGCTTCCTAAAGTACCGCCCGGATGCCACTTCACATATTCCTTCGGGGTCAGTCCCCTTGTGGCCTGAAGCACAATGCTTAAACCTTGAAGGACGAAGATCTCCGCAAGGATGGAAGCGCGCGGCGCGCGGTTCAGCGGGCCGCCTTCCTGACCGACTCCCGCAAACAGGTACGCGTCGCCCTGTTTGGCAAGCCAAGACTCCGGGTTGCCTGTGACGGAAATCACCTTGCACCCGTTATTTTTAATGGCTGTAACAGTGGATTTCAGCTCCGCTGTTTCCCCGCTGTTGGAGATGCAGATAACCACGTCCCCCGGCACCAGCTGGCCGCACGAGCCGTGTACCGCTTCTGTTCCGTGCAGGAAATACGTCGGCGTTCCCGTGGAGGACAAAAGGGACGCCATATATGCCGCCACGTGGGACGGCTTGCCGATTCCTGTGATATGCACACGGTTGCCGTTCT
>JAEWBE010000129.1 GCA_023391275.1 Bacillota bacterium
GTTCCCGTCGAACCTCCCCTACCGAAATGGAAGGTTTATTTTGACGCGAACTTTTGGGGGCATTCCGGCCGCGAAAGGGCAGGAAAGGAAATTCCCCTGAACAAGCAATTTGTCTGGGAGGATGAAGTCTGGACGATTCCGGCGATTTACACCTGTAGCAAGGGCTTGGTCGTGGACTTTTGCCTGCAGATTCCGTCGGAGCGCATCCGTGCCTTCATAGATAAGTGGGAGCTTTCCGCTGACAATGATGGAACCGGCCTTACAGATGAACAGCGGATGCAAATTGATGCGGAGAACCCGCTGGCTGTCAATATAAATCCGAAGGTTGTGCTGAACGGAGCCGAGCTTATAAACTCGCATGGCTGCGGCCTCTGCTGGAACTCCTGTTTTCCAGATGGCAACGGCCTTGAGGCGTGGAGCGTCATGCGACACTACGGGCTTGATCCCGATCAAGGCTACGTTGTTTGGCGTAGCGCGTTCCCCTGGAAAACGAAACGAAAACCGCAATTTAAAACACTCAGCGTGGTCTTGACGCAAGAGCCTGTCGCCATACCGGGACAACACTTTAAATTATCATCGCCCGGCAACCAAATAGAGTTTTCGCATCCATCCACAGGTCTGAAACACTCCCTGACCGTGGAGGAATATGAACAGCAGGAGTTGTCCGCCGAGCATTTCAGCGCCCCCGATCTGGAGTTTCCAAAGCATTATACCATGATGAGCTACACGCTCTCGCCAGACCTCTCGGATCAATCCTTTACGATCGCGGATTGCGCACGGGGCGACCGGCCCCGGCAAAAATGCGCCGATCCAAGAGCGCCGCAGGCAACCGGTGACGTTTGCTGCATTGGCGTCATCGGCGGTGCGGATGGCCCGACCGCCCTTGTGTTTGGGGGCGGCAATCAAGGTAAGCTCCGGGCGGCCTGCTCTGCTCTGCATTTTGGACCGACAGAAGATGTGGAGTGGCGTTTGGTGTTTTATGAAAAGACACGCCCAGATATTACGGTGGAACTAATATAAATCGGTAACGGTGGTAACAAGGGGCCGATACGTCTTAGGCCATCACAGTCACGCGGATAAATATAAATATAATGGGTCGGTTTTATATGGGGAATTTACAGATTGAAGTACAAATACAGGGAAATTCATTGAAAGATAATCATTATTGGAAACAGCTAATTTCTATGTTTACCGTAATCGGCTTAAAATTTGAAATTCACTGCTGGAATGAGGAAAAAGAAGAAATCAAATCTGCGTTGAAGTTTGGAATGGAGAAACAGACTGAATGGGAATTGGGGACAATTATTGTAGGAGTTATTGATGATAAATTCATTGATATGCTGCGCGACACTACAAAACCGGCTGGCATAGCGGTCTACAATAAAATGACGCCTTTTTTTTCAATATTTTTTGAAAATGGGTTTTATTCTGAGCACTATGGAACAGAGATTCATATTTTATCTGCGCCTGTGGCTAATGCGGATTTGACCGCATTGCTAAGGCAATTAACACCATTTGCGACGATTACTACTTTTAATGGCGATGGAAAAGGAACAGGGGATGTCCTCCTTTCCGAAAAATAACGTTAAAAGTCTGTAGCTGTCAAGGATCGAATGTAACGCTTTAGAGATTTTTACTGCCTCAAAAAGCCTGCAATTACGGGCTTTTCCATCCTTCCATCTTTTGGTTTCTGGGTAAGGCAAGAGTTTTATATTGCCTGCCCTGTTTTTGAGGAGATGGGCGTTACCGACATCGTTTCCGGGCAGATGAAAAGAGCCGCCAATAAAGGTAGTTCGTCATAAAACAGTATAAACAAACTATATTGTTAATGGGCAACTGCCAAGTGAAATGTCTAAAACCAGCGTATCGTTTACTATGAGCGATACGCTGGTTTTTTCTTTTTCTGTCCTAATAAGTAGAACCAATCAAACGAATCTACTGATTATATTAGAGGACAAAAATATTATGTCAAAAGGAAAACGGAATTTACGGCTTCATATTATGGTAACACATGAAAAATCAGCCGTCATACGAGAAAGCATGGCAGAAGTGAACAGCCAAAATCAAAGTGCATTTATTCGCAAGCTGGCTACTGATGGCTATGCTGTGAATGTTGAACTTACACCTATAAAAGAATTCCTGTCATTGCAACGCCGGTGTGTGAATAATCTTGCTCAAATCGCCAAGTATACAAAGACTCATAATGCCTATGGATCTGAAATCATGGAGCTTCAAAAAGGTTATCAAGAATTCTGGAAACAGTATTCAAAACTCTTGTAGCATCTCGCAAAGATGGTCTTACTTTAGGACTTCGGGCCAAGTTCGAGGTGTTGACAACCCCTAAAAAATGGATTAGGCACAAAAATAGCTTAGTTCCAGTGCCTGGTAGACAAAACAGCTTAAAAATGGAACTCCTTTCGGCGTCATCCCAGATACTTCACCATACGTTTTAAGTTATACATCCATTTTTGTGCCGCAAAGCTGCCTTCACACCAGATTTGACGCAGCTTCAGGATGTGTTTATCAATGGGGTTTCCATCCGTTTCCCTCTGTCTCCTTACCGCTTCCTCAAAGATATTGACCCGTATCGTCCGGCTTCGGTGGCTGTTGCTCACGCACTGGCTTAGCATCTTACAGCCTCGGCAATCCTTTCGGTCAGCCCGGTAGATTCGGCAGATGTTGTAATGCTCCCTCTCAAGGCCGTGCAGCGTCAGTTCCTTTCCCGCCGGGCAAATAAAACAGTCTATTCCTTCCTGATACTTAAAGCTTCACGGGTAAACTCTACCTTGTAATTCACCCCGCCTGTTGCTCCCGGTGTGTGCAGGTGAATTCCCATATCCTCCATCGCTTGATAAATCAGGCTGGTGCCATAGGCACTGTCAGCACCTGCCGTTTTAATATCCAGTCCCAGAAACCAGCGGTAGGCCATATTAACCTCAATTTCCTGCTTCATGCGCCGTTCCGATTTGATGCCGTATAGATATCCCACCAGCAGATATTTCACTAAAATCACAGGGTCAATACTGGGCCGTCCATTATGATGACAGTAGTATTCCTTGGTTTCCTCATAGATAAAGGAGAAATCAACCAGACGATCCAGCTTTCGCAGGAAATGATCCTCGGGAACGAGGTGTTCAATGGTCAGTGTGTGGAATTTAATCTGCTTGCCGTAGTTTCTTGTCATCATGTAGCTTGCCCTCCGACTTTTTTCCATCCCTTATTTTAACATCAGAGGGCCTAATTATAGGGTTTGCCAACACCTCGAACTTGGCCCGAAGTAATTATTCGATTTTAGTTTAACTAACCTTTAGTATTCTTTGTTCACCTTTGCACGTATGTGCCCAATATTCAACGATTGTGGCAATGACGAAAGATGTTGATACGGATATTACATTTATAACAACTGATTCCTGCATAACTGCATTTGCAATACATGATTGACAGATTTTTTATGGCTATAAGACAATTTCCATACCATCATAGGCAAAAGATATGTTGTCTAAGGTTTTTTCAAATTTCTGGTAGTAAGCATAGGATTTGCCCCAATACTCGTCAATGTGAGTAATAATAATACGCTTTATTCTGTATTTGCGCTTAATTTCCATAATTTCATCTAAGGTAAACATATCATCTCTGAAAGGTGCATCATCAAGATTTGACCCATCTTTGAGTATACTGTTATCAGACACAAGCCCGATTATTAAAATATCCGCATCAAAATATAACTCATTGGGGACAAAAGGTTTCACATCACAGCAAGCGTAAATAACCTTTTTGCCCCCATCTGATATAACATAAAATGTCATATTGCCATAATGGGTTTTATTATTTATCAAGTGTAATTCTATTTTCCCAATTTTAACGTAGTTCGTCTTACTAATTGAAATACACTTGAGAATATCCTCATAGTAGTATAGACCATCACCGTTCCAGGCGTTAATATCGTCTACAACCTCGGGCAACGCAATGAATTGTATGGGGGTTCCTTTGTCGGTAATACAGTCGTAACCTAAAGGCTCCACGATACGCATACCTCTCGTATGGTCGGGGTCTTTATGCGAGATAGAAAGATATTCAATATTGGAAATACCCTGCCTATCACAAGCAACTGCAATGTCCTCTGGTGTATCAATGAGCATCTTGATGTCCTCAATATAAAGGCTCGGCCCTAGCCGCTCATACCGACCTCTTTTGATTCTGGCCTCCTCGCAGATGGAACATTTACAAAAAGGATTGGGGATTTGAAACATTCCACCGCTCCCTACAATTTTCAACTTCATCTTTGTTCACCTCGCAGTAGCGTTTTTTTATTTTACTAACATTGCTCTAATTTCGCTAATCATGCCTATTGGTATTTGGTCATCATCCAGCGGCATGATACTACTTAGCATCCGTACCCCTTGATAAGAGAAAAGCAACAAATCCACAACTGCGTTTATATTGACCTGCTTGAACT
>JAEWBE010000001.1 GCA_023391275.1 Bacillota bacterium
AGACGGGACTTGAACCCGTACGTCATACAACACACGCCCCTCAAACGTGCCTGTCTGCCAATTCCAGCACTCGCGCGACTCAGCGAGAATTATTATATCATCATAGGATGCTGCTTGTCAACCCTAAATCAGTCTTTTTTAAAAAGTTTGTCGAGAAGTTTTTCAAACTCATCATAACTCAAAATACTGTTCAATACGCCGACCAATGAATTCACCGCCAAATGCTCCGGTAATTGCAGTGCTTTCAATAATGCCTGCCGTTGCTTCACACTGTTCCTGCCGCCGGAAAGACCTGCAAAGTATAAATCCGTTTTGGTAATCTTTCGTCCGGCTGGACACTCTTCCCCGCCGCAAACAACACCGGCCCTCTCCAGTGCTTCTACAATTGCCTTTACCGGCACGCCTTCCACACCGAGCTTGCCTTCTTTCGAAGCTTTCTCCTTGCGGCTTTCCTTTCCGAGGATATCGGGAACGTAAGCATGCTTAATTTTTTCCGGAGAAATGGCACCGGTAAGATAATTGCGGATTATAAATCCTGCGGAGTCGCTGTCGGTCAAAATCAGAATACCGCGTGTGTCCGCAAGACGGCGGATTAAGTCCATCTGTTTTTTATCGCTGAATATTTGAAAGCCGCGGGTTTCGATAATCAGCCCGTCAATGATGGACGAAAGCTTAATTTTATCATATTTCCCCTCTACAATGACGGCTTCTTTTACTTTAATCAAGCGGTTTTCTCCTTTTCTGCAATTAATAAAAGCTGAGCAATCAATTTTTCCATAGTAATGCGCCGATCGCCCCGCGCACTTTTCAGCGCTATGTCGGCTGCAAGGAGCACCTGAAGACTTTCCCTCAGCATAGCGGTAGAAAGCTTCTTCGAATCGCGCTCGGCATTTGTCAGCCGGAACTCCTTGCGGGCATAATCAAAGTATTTTGCCGGTTCCGTTACCCCCAGCCCGCTCTGTACCGAGATTCGGACACGGTACAAATCAACGTAAGCGGAAGAAAGCACCGCAAGGATGGAGACGGGCTCCTCATTCTGACAAAGCAGCTGGTCAAGAATTTCGTAGGCTTTGTTGTATTCCCCGGCAAAAATAGCTTTGGACAGATCATAAACCCGGGCTTCCAGATTTTTAACCACGATCTGGTCAATAACCTGTGCGGTAATTTCACCCTCTTTGACAAAAGAACAGAGCTTTTCCAATTCATTGAAAAGGGTCTGCAGATCATTTCCGCTGTAACTGATGACACGACCCGCATTCGGGCGTGAAAGTTCGCAATTTTGTTTTACCGCACCCGAAGATAAAAGTTTTTCCAGATCGGAATTGGAACGTCTTTTCAACTGAACGGTACAACCCTGCTGGCTCGCAGCAGTGATAAATTTTTTCCACTTCTTGTCCTGCTTTAAATCAATCGGTATTGTGGGAAGATAGAGAACCAACACAGTAGAAGAAGGAATGTTATCGATAATTTGATTCAGCTTACTCAGCTCGTTTGCACGCAGGCTTTCCACATCAAGGTCGGAAACAACAACGCATTTACGCTCCGCCATAAAAGGAAGCGCTTCCACTGCTGCTGAAATTTCATCCATGGAAGCCGTACCGCCATCAAAGCGTTGAAAATTGAAATCCTCAAACGCGCTTCCTTTGGCTTTTGCAATCAGCTTTTGGGCGTAACGCCCTACAAGATATTTTTCCTCTCCGTACAAAAAATACAGATTGGAAAAGTCAGCTTTTTCAATTTGCTTCTTTAATTCAGCTTCGGTAATTTCAGGCATTTCATTCCCTCCTTATCTGCAGCATGCCGTCGCTTTTCAGCGCCAATACAATATTTCCGCCGCCCCCGGTCGGAACCGGATTCAGGCCGGCAATTTTACGGTTTATCTTGGGCAGGCTCTCCTCATCCATGGAAAGCACCGTGCAGACCGGTTCAAATACCGCTGTATTTTCAGGCAGGAAATCCGCAACCAGAAAATCCGAATGCAGCCAGTCTGACGGAATGTTTGATAACTCCATCCCATCCGGCAGGATCAACACAGAAATATGCCGAGCGTTAATTTGCACCGCGCTGTATTCCCCCGCGGAAACAGTGCCCACCCCAACATCCCCCCACAAAACGGATGATGCGGAACTGTTATAGACGCTCCGCTTCTTCACTCCGGAAAGGGAAGCCTGTAAAAAGCCATCCACGCAGTCATCACTTTGCATAATAAGCTGCTCCGGATGAAATCCGCTGATCAATTGCGAACAATTAAAGGATTCTTCCCTGCTTTGTGTTAAGGGCTGAATGTAATCCAGCTTTGTAATTCCCTCGTCGCGCAGATACCGGCTGATGGTACCGGAAGAAAAACCGCCGCATCCAATGACCGCCGCATGTCCGTTTCGTGTGAGCACCACGGACTCGGCGCTGCCGACATCTAAAACGGCAATCCGCGTGACATTGCTCATAGAGATCTGATAAGAAAGAATTCCAGTCAAAAGCAGAATGACCGAAAGCCATGCGGTTACTTTAAAAAGACGGAATGATTTCATCATGAGTAATGTGGCGGCGGCGAGCAGGATACTTCCGGAAAGCCAGATCAGCACAAAACCATAAGAAGCGGAAATGCTGGCATATGGAATCTGCGCAAGCCAATGAGCACAGGCCTGCATATATTTTGCAAGCAGCCCGGCAATCAGGGCAAACGGCATCGCCACAAGTGACTGGGGTAAAATTAAATTCAGCACAGCGGCAATGGCCGCGAAATTCATCATCAGTGTGGACGGCACCAGTTCCAGCAAATTCGAAACCGGAGCGATCAGGGAAACACTCTTAAATGACACAAGGATAATCGGCAGGGTGAAGAGCACCGCGCCGGCGGTCGTTGCAAGAATTCCGTTTACGCCGCGCACTACCGGACTGATTCTCTTTATTTTATCACATTTTTGATTTAAATATCGGGAAATTTTTCCCGAGCACAGGATTAAGCCGAGCGTGGCGGAAAATGAAAGCAAAAGCCCGACATCCGCCGCAGCGTAAGGATTGGAAAGCCCAATCAGCAACACTGCCGCGCCCAGTGAGTTCAGTGGGTCCGGCCGGCGCGAAAACAGAATTCCGAACAGATAAAGCAGGCACATCACCCCGCTGCGCGTAACCGACGGTACAAAACAGGTAATTGCCATAAAGCACAGCACGCCTCCGGCTGCAATCAGTGCCGAAATTTTTTTCGGTACCCTGCAAAACAGCAGGAGCATTAAAATCAGCTCCGCCATTGTCGCCATATGCAGCCCGGAAACAGAAAGAATATGCGAAATGCCAATGGTTCTGAAATCTGAAGAAACCTCCTCAGAAAGGCTGGTCTGATCGCCGAACAGCACCCCGTTAACCAGTTTTGCCTGTTCCGGCGGCAGCATGGAGCGCACTGATTTTAAAAGAGCGTTTCGCAGCTTCAGTGCGTAATAATACGGCGGCTTGTAAGTAGGCGGCGTAACTTTCACATTCCCGTACTCATACAGAAACGCAAACATTGTAATCCCTTTGGAAGCATAGTAGGAACGTGAGGAATACCCCTCCCCTCCGTCCGGCAGGAAAAAGCGCACTTTCCCTGTGATATGGGAATACGGCTCCACCTGAAGCGCATTCTGACAGGAAAGGCGAATTTTAAACGGTGTGGGCGCGTTCGGGAGCGAACTGTCATTGACCTCCACAATATAATAAAACCGATTGTAAGCCTGATATGGCAGCTCACAGACCGTACCGCTTATGACCGCATCTTTTTCGGCCAGCGCCGCGGATGGTTCCACATTGGCCTGCGAGAATGCGGAAAAGCTTCCGAATGCCAGCGATATGGCAATCAAAGCCAAAGGGAACACCCCTGCTGCTTTGGTTTTGGGCAAAAAGAGCGTAATCAAAAAAAGCACAAGGCAGCAGCAAGCCAAAAACAGCGACCATCTGGCTCCAAAAAAAACGGCGGCCGACAGTGTCAGCAGATAACAAAAACCTACCAACACAAGCGGCCGTTTCATAATAATTCCTCCGAACAGAGTTACTTAAAGAAAAGTGGCAGGGGCTCAAGATAAATAATATCGTTCCTGTCTTTCGCATCGCCTTCGGCGAGCACACAGGCGCGGCCGACAATATTCCCGCCAAACTGCCTTACCAGATCCTCTATGGCAGCCAGGGATTCGCCGGTACTGATTACATCATCCACAATCAGAACACGTTTCCCATTCAGGCCCTTGTAGTCATCCTCCGCCAGGTACAGCCTTTGCACGTGATCGGTGGTAATGGATTTCACTTCCACATGGATTGGATTGCGCATATATGCTTTTACGCTTTTGCGGGCGACAATGTATCGGCGGCAGCCCTGACGAGCCATCTCATAGCAAAGCGGAATTCCTTTGGTTTCAGCGGTAACAACAACATCGTGCTCCGGGCACTTGGCCAAAAGCGCGGCAGCCGTTTTTTCGGTAATTTCCACATCACCCAGCATGACAAAGCCCGCAATATCAAGCGTGTCGCTGATTGGACAAATCGGCAGCTCACGTTCGCAGCCGGCAATTGTCATTTTATAATACTCTCCCATAAAAATTCGACCTTTCAGTTTGTAAATATTTCACTCAAAATCAGCCGGGAGGCCACTTCATGGAACGGCCGCCAAGAAGGTGAAAATGAAGGTGAGGCACGCTTTGCCCGCCGTCTTCCCCTACATTGCTGACAACACGGAACCCCTTTGTCAGGTTGTTTTCTTTTGCAAGCTTTGCCGCCACTTCAAAAATATGAGCGACAACCGCACTGTTTTCCGGGGTGATTTCCGCGGCGGACTGAATATGATCTTTTGGAATAATCAGAATATGCACAGGAGCCTGCGGGTCCAGGTCGTAGAACGCCAGAACCTTTTCGTCCTCATAAGCTTTTTTGCACGGGATTTCCCCGTTGGCAATTTTGCAAAAAACACAGTCCAATTCAATTCCTCCTTTGCAAACGCAACAATGCTATTATAATATCATTTTATCATATTGGCAACAATTTTTTCAACAGAATTTAGTGCTTGTTCAAGCTTATTCAGGTCTTTCGCACCCGCCATGGCACTGTCCGCTCTGCCGCCGCCGTTGCCGCCTGCAAGCTGCGCCACCTGACGCACGATCTGCCCTGCATTCACACCTTTTTGCAGCGCATCCTTCGCAACGCAGGCCGCGATGTTGGCTTTCCCATCAAGAGTTCCGGCAAGAACCGCAACCATATTCGGCCCGTGATCGCGCACTCTGTCACACATGGCGCGCAGTGCGTTCGGCTCAGTGCCCGCGAAAATCCCGGTGATGACCTGTACGCCGTTCACTTCTTTTGCCCCTGAAAACAGGCTGTCAATTTGCAATGCCGCCAACCGGGAATTGAGCGTTTCTATCGTTCTGTCCTTTTCCTTTAACTCGGCGGAAAGCTGTGTTGCCTTCTGCACCAGTTCGGATGAGTTATTCAGTTTCAGCACGGATGCGGTTTCGTCGATTTCCTCAAGGGTACGGTTCAGCAGGCCGAGCACACCTTTGCCGGTTACGCATTCAACACGGCGCACGCCTGCCGCAACGGAGCTTTCGGACACAATTTTAAATAAACCGATTTTCGCTGTATTGTCGATGTGGGTGCCGCCGCAGAATTCCTTCGAAAAATCAGATACAGTGACGACGCGGACTATCTTGCCGTATTTTTCACCGAACAGCGCCATCGCACCGAGCTTTTTGGCTTCTTCAATCGGCATTTCACGGCACTCAACGGGAGCCGCGCTCAAAATGACTTCGTTGACCAGTGACTCTACTTTGCCTAACTCCTCTTTTGTTAAAGCGGAAAAATGCGTAAAGTCAAAACGAACATGCTGTTCGTTGACAAGCTGGCCGGCCTGCTCAACATGGTCGCCCAAAACCTTGCGCAGGGCAGCCTGAAGCAGATGAGCTGCGGTATGGTTGCGCATAATTGCCAAGCGGTTGGCGGAATCGATGGAAACCTTCACTTCCTCGCCCACATTAATCTGCCCGGCTGAAACCACTGCATGGTGCAGATAATTTTTGGCATGATTTTTGGTGGTGTTGTTCACGTTTAGAATTGCGTCGGCGGATTCAATGACCCCGATATCGCCGATCTGCCCACCGCTTTCAGCGTAGAAAGTAGTTTGGTCAAGCACCAGAGTAATTTCATCACCCGCTGTTGCCGACTCTGCACGTGCGCCGTCCTTCACGATGGCGAGCACTTTCGCGCTTGTTTCGAACTGCCTGTAGCCGAGGAACTCCGTTTCCGGAATCCCGTCAAGGAGGTCGCTCTCCCCTTCCCATGCATCTGCACCGGCATTCTTCCTCGCTGCGCGCGCACGTTCGCGCTGCTCCAGCATCAGGCGGCGAAATTCCTCTTCATCCACCGTCATGCCGCGTTCTATTACAATTTCCTTTGTTAAGTCAAGCGGAAATCCGTAGGTATCGTTGAGGCGGAACGCGTCCGCGCCGGAAAACACTTTTGTATCAGCATTGTCAATATACGTATTCAGCAGCTGAAGGCCCTGATCGATAGTCTTTGCGAAACTTTCTTCTTCCACGCGGATAAGTTTCACAATCATAGCACGTTTTTCATCCAGCTCAGGATATGCGTTTTTATTTTCATTGATTACCGTATCCGCAACCTCTGCCAGGAAGGTATGGTCAATACCGAGCAAGCGGCCATGGCGTGCAGCACGGCGCAGCAGGCGGCGCAAAACGTAGCCCCGGCCTTCATTGGAGGGCATTACACCGTCCCCGATCATAAAGGTGGTACTGCGGATATGGTCGGTGATGACACGCAGGGAGATATCCTTCTTTGGATCATCGCCGTATTTTACGCCGGAAATCCGGCAGATATGCTTCATAATATTCTGAACGGTATCGACAAGGAACAGGTTGTCAACACCCTGCATGATACAGGCAAGGCGCTCAAGTCCCATACCGGTATCAATGTTCGGATGCTCCATCGGCGGATAATTGCCCTTACCGTCGCTGTTAAACTGGGAAAACACAACATTCCAGAATTCAACGTAGCGGTCACAGTCACAGCCCACGCCGCAGGTAGGGGAACCGCAGCCATACTGCTCGCCGCGGTCAAAATAAATCTCGGAACACGGGCCGCAGGGGCCGGAACCATGCTCCCAGAAATTGTCCTCTTTGCCCAAACGCACAATGTGCGAGGCATCCACACCGACTTCTTTTGTCCAGATATCGAACGCCTCATCATCATCGGTATAGATGGTGACCCACAGCTTTTCTACGGGCAGCTCCAGCACTTTCGTGCAAAATTCCCACGCCCATGCGGTAGCCTCATGTTTGAAATAATCGCCGAAGGAAAAATTCCCAAGCATTTCGAAATAGGTGCCATGACGCGCGGTAATCCCGACACGCTCAATGTCCGGCGTGCGGATGCACTTTTGGCAAGTAGTCACACGTTTGCGGGGTGGGGTAACTTCGCCGGTAAAATATTTTTTCATCGGCGCCATGCCGGAATTGATAAGCAAAAGACTGTTGTCATCCTTTGGGATCAGCGAAAAGCTGGGAAGCCGTAAATGCCCCTTTGATTCAAAAAAAGATAAGTACTTCTCCCGTAGTTCATTTAAACCTGTCCACTCCATCACAATAACTCCATTCCGCCGATCTTGGCAAAAAATTATTTCATGCTTAATATACCGTATTGCCGAAAGAGCGGCACACACGGATAAACCGCAAAAAAATAGACTTCACCATCCACTATGGGACGGAGAAATCCGTGGTACCACCCAAATTGCGCGAAACGCGCCGCTCGAATTCCCTTAACGCGGGAAACGCCGCGGTTCCTCGCCGCAGGGCTGGGGATTGGCTGATGCGCCGGCGGATGCAGGAACCTTTCAGCCTCGGATTCCCTCTCTTTTGCACTGCCCGACCCATTTTGACCCTTTATTGCCTTTTTTAAATACCCAAAAAGGTATATTCAATTTCTTTATGATTATAAACTGAAATATTTGTCTTGTCAATCTGAATTATGTCAGTCTATTTGATTTTAGAGTACAGCTCATCCGCAACCTGTTTGAACACCGGGCCGCAGGTTGCGCCGCCGCCTGTGCCACCCTCCGCGAACACAGTGATAACATATTTGGGATTATCGTAAGGATAAAATCCGGAAAACCACGATTCTACGGCTTCGACTCCGTTCACAAACCGACCGGTCTGCGCAGTCGCTGTTTTTGCTCCTGCTTCGCCATTTGTCGGCTTTCCTTTTTTGCTTGTGCCCGTATCAATGGAATCCTTCATATATTGCTGAAGAAGTTTCGCGGTGCCCTCTGTAATAACCTGCGTGCTTTTCTGGGCGGGCGCTTTCTCCGTATAATTCAGATTTTCATCCACAATCCCCTCGTAAAGATAGGGCTGTGTAAAGCGGCCGCCGCTTGCAACAGCATTTACCATGGCGGTAATCTGCAGCGGCGTCGCAGTCAGATCCCCCTGCCCAAAGGAAAAATTAGCCAATGCCCTTGGAATTTTCAGGCTTTGCAGGGACGGCAGATTTCCGGCAGAGGAAAAAAGGCCGGGCGCGATTTCAAAAGATCGGCCGTAGCCCATACTCTGAGCCATCAGCAAAAACTGCGACTGCGGCATCTGCTGCATCAAATTGACAAAATAGGTGTTGCAGGACTGCGCGATTGCCTGACCCATATTTTCGGTGCCATGGCTTTCGGAATTGAAGCAGTGAAACAGGCCGCCGGAAACATTGATGGAACCGGTACAGGTATATTGGGTATCCGGTGAAAGGCCGTATTCCAGTGCGGCGGAAGCGGAAACAAGCTTAAACACCGAACCGACATTATAAGCTGACAGGCAGCGGTTTACAAGCGGGGAGCCTTCGGCTTTGAGCGCGGCGGCAACGTCGTTGGGTGAAAAATCCGGAAGACTGACCATGGCACGAATCTTACAGGAGGGTACTTCCGTGACAACCACGGCAGCCTGTTTAAGGTATTTTTTTGCCGCTTGTTCCGCAATTTCCTGAATATTCTTGTCAATTGTCAATACGACCCCCTTGTTTTGAAGATAAGTCGTATCGCTGATCTGTTTGTCCTCGCCCCCCAGAACACGATTCAGCGCGTCCACCTTGTAAGTGACCGAAATCTGTCCTTGATTTTGGGTAAGCTGTTTATTGAAGGTTTTTTCAATTCCCGCGGCCCCTGCTCCCATACCGTCCAGATAACCGATGACATGTGCGGCAGTGCGGGTTTCAGAGTAGCGTTTCTGCAGAGTAAACACGTCAATTCCCGGTGCTTTAATATTCTGCGGCAGCCTGATTGCGAACGGTTTTCCGGCGGTCAGCGAGGGATAAATATTTTCCATCGTTTTTTCAGGAAGCACCTTGCTGAGCGCGGCGGCACCCTCGACGCTCGGGGCCACTGCCGCAATGGTTTCGGTACCCGCACCGGTCAAAGCAACTTTATTGCAGTCATAGATGGTGCCGCGGGTGTTCGCTACGACCAGCTGGTAGCTGCTCTGGCGGTCGGCGGTCGCCGCAAGCTGCACTCCGCTGGAAAGGCTGTAAAGACTCAGAATGGATAAAAACATACAAAGCATAAGAATTCCAAAAAACACCACGGTCCTTTTTCCCATATAAAAATCCCCCCATATTGGCTATTCTTTCCAATATGAAGGGATTTAAACATAAAATTGTTTTGCCAAAGCATAGCAGCGTTTTATGAGCGCTGCCTTAATCCGCTTCCTTCTCGTGACGTTGCTTTCGTAAAATCGCTCCCTTTGCTATGGGATGGTCGGTTTTTACGTGCACAGTCATCATTGCATGGGGAGCGGCATCAATCGGATTCCAGTCCCTGTCGTACAGCTCATCCAAGGGCAGCAGGTATGGTTGATTTCCCGCCTCGAGCACATCGGCAATATCACCCCTGAAAAACCGGTTGCGTTGGGAAAGCACGGCAACACCGTCCTTATAGCTTTCACACACAGCGATTACATCATAGTCACGCAC
>JAEWBE010000011.1 GCA_023391275.1 Bacillota bacterium
CCTGATAATAGTACCCATATGGGTCAAGATCAGGCGATATGTAATGAACGAAATTCACCTTCCACTGTTCAACCCGCTGCGGATCAACTCCGCCGAAGCCTGCCTGAGCGACCGCTTTATGCTGAAAAGCATGCCTGCACTCATGGAACATAGTGTACACAGCTTCCCGCAGCATGGTTAAGTCGTTGCAGTAAAGCAAATCGGCGTTAATGACGACGCGCTGATCCGAATCACAGTAATAACCGCCCGTGTTGGGGCTTTGTCCTCTTTCCTTCAGTTGCTCGGTTGTCAGGAATTCAAGTAAAGAAATGTCAATGTCATAACAGACGGCAATTTCCGCAGCGAGTTTTTTCATTCTTTCCACCCTTTCCTCGGGAGAAAGGTTCTGCAGAGTATTCACGGCACCCTGCGGAAACTGCTTACGAAGAATGGCCTTACTTTTTTCGATCAGTTCCTGATCGAAGTCGGACGGAGCAAATTTCGTGCTCGGCCCATTGGAAATTTCATTTTCGGGTTTTTTATGCCTGGTCATAAAACGATAGACACCATCGAATATTTCGCCTAAAATTCCACTTGCGACAATAGCTACAACAATTTCAAGAATCACTTTTAACAACCTCCGTTCCGGCAGAATTTAATTTATAAACGCAGTTTTGATTTCTCGGTTTGAGCCGGGTCCACCGCTGTAGTAATCTTGACCAGACCCTGTGTTATCTTTTTAGTTACAAATTCCCATAATTTATGCAGCTGCTCCTTGACTGCAGGCCAAAGAGCGTCTTTCACAAGGGCAGAGGCCTTGTGATAGCCCTGAGAAATGAGTTCCACTAATTTATCATACCCTGTGCCAACCGCAGTTACGACCGCTGCTCCCGCGTCCGCTATTTTTTCCATACCCTTACAGCCCAAATAGCCGCCCACTATTGTCCCGAACACAAAAGCCAGAACAGAACCTCCAAGCAGAGCGCCGAGAACCGACCCGCCGATGAGGGCCATCATTACGACGACTTTTACACTGACCCATAAAAAGAGGCAGAGCAGTGAAACAAAACCTAAAATTTTCAGCGCCTTGACGGCCGCTTCCCATGTGATCTTCCCCGTTGAGGCCTGTGCTATGATCTTATTTCTCTCTATTCCCGCCGACACGCCGATCGCAATCGTTTCCGGCTCGGTATTTTCAGGAACAGAAGGTGTCTCACCCTGAAGATAAGCAATGTAGGACGCCACCGAAGCATAAATTTTGAATTCCGCATCGTCCCAATTACCCTGTACAAAGTTTTTAACGGTATCCTGACCGGACGCCAAATCTTTAATCAAATCGGCCACTTCTGAATTTCCGGCAATGATAATGGAGGAATTTTGCATGGTTTCACGAACCAGCTGCATTAATTCATCCAACTTTTGCTGTGTAATTTCGCCTTCTGATACTTTGACGCCTGATTCCAGTAATTCGCGCCATTTCTCTTCGGCGTCAAAGTCATCCGCTTTCACATTTTCTTCCATTACCTTCATGTCAACAGCCCGAACGGCGAGAAGAAAATTAAGCATTATTTCATATTTTTGCGACAGCGACAGGTCCTTTGTCGCTTCCTGAAGCTGCTGGTCAACCCAGTCGTAACTGTCTTTATTGCTTTCTTCCAGATACTGCGTAAAGGTTGACACGGCGTCGATGACTCTTTCCATCAGCCGCTCCGCATCGACCCCGGACTGCTCGGGAAAACAGGATAAATAAAAGTTAATAACATTTTCCTTAACCGAAAGCTTTGGATTTTTCTTTTCCATCATTTTGTTCAACAAACCGTCAACATATTTTGCTTCATCTTTTGGCAGCTCAAAATTCGTTTTCATCGGGGTCAATCCTTTCTGTAATTACTATATTAAATATAACATTGTAGTAATTAAAAGTCAATACTTTTTTTTAAACTTTATTCGTTTTTTTCAAGTTCCTTTATCATAAGAGCCACCGAGTTTATTTCATCCCGCAGCGTGTCATACAGCACCTGATCGTATAAAGACGGCAGCTTCCTTTCACGGGTGATTGCAGGGGTGCGGTCCGCCTGGAAGTCGCCTGACTCAAACAGGACCCGGCTGCCATCCTCACCCGTAGCGGGACTGAACTTATTCTTGCAAAGGCCAATAAAGCACTTCGCAATTTCGTGCAGATTCGTTTCGCCATAGGTTTGCGTCTGCTTAATGACACAGCACAGAGCATTTTCCATTTCCCTGGCCGATATTTTACAGGGAGC
Organism: Bacillota bacterium; assembly: GCA_023391275.1. Lineage (GTDB taxonomy): Bacteria > Bacillota > Clostridia > Oscillospirales > Acutalibacteraceae > Caproiciproducens. Next base: position 2,244 of record JAEWBE010000011.1, read on the forward strand.
TTCAATTGCCGTACCGCTTTGCTGCATAAAAACCTGAATAACCGCGTCCTTGACAATTCCTTCTATATCGGCACCGGTCAAAAACTTTTTTTGTCCGTCCCGCACACAGCTGTCAACGATTCTTCCCAGAAATTCCGTACTCATCGTCCTTTGGTCAAACAAAGGTTTTGAATTCCCGGTATTCCGGGGGGAATTCACCTTTTCCAATACCTTCTGAAAAATTTCAATGCACTCAGCCCGCATTGGCATAAATACATGAAATTTTTTATCAAACCTTCCTCTTCTCAAAAATTCGGGCGGTAATTGGGAAATATCATTTGCCGTAGCAAAAATAAAGCACATGGATTTATTATCCTGCATCCATGTCAAAAAAGACGCGAAAATTCGTTTCAGCGTTCCTGAATCGCCGTCTCCGCTTCCGCCAACGCCGGCGAACCCTTTTTCAAGCTCATCAATCCACAGCACACAGGGTGACAACGCTTCTGCAAGCTTCAGCGCCGTACGCATATTGTTTTCGGATTCCCCGATATGCGACCCCATAAGCGCGCCCATATCCATTTTGACAAGCGGCATGCCGAACAGCTCTGCGGTTTTCTTTGCCATCAGCGATTTCCCTGAACCCGGAATTCCGGAAATTAGAATTCCCTTGGGAAACTCTATATTCCAATCGTCCCGGGCCTCGTTCAGTCTGTCTAAAATAATTTTGCTCCGGTTCAGCCATTCCAGCAGCCCCTGAAGGCCGCCGACGGGAACTTTCTCCGGCTTAATCAGGGTAAGAACTCCCGATTTCTTCAGCATCTGTTCCTTTTCTTTTTTAATGACCGCAAGCGAAACCGTTTCAGGCTGGTCTTCCGCTTTCCGGTTCTTTGTACGTTCATTGTTTGCCAGAAATTCCGTTCTGGATATGATCTTCTGCAGGATCATAATAATTTTACTCCTGCTGAACCCCTTCAGGGCATCGATTAAATTCCCCCTGTATTCCCGAACCAGCGACTCCCTGCGACGTAAGGCAAAACGGTCGATAATATCCGCAATTTCGTAGTCCTCCGGCGCCGGAACGTCAATAACCTCGATATATGACTCCAGTCCCTGCGGTATGCTTAGAATCGGTGCCGCTAAAATCAGCACGGAATGCCTGATTTCGCTGTCGCCGCGCGCGCTTATGTACTGATGAATATACCGTGCAGTCGCTTTCCCAAAGGAATCAGAAAAAAGATTGTAATTTTTGACTACGCCGATTTCCGGTGAATGCCCGCCCGGAATGGTAAAAGGAAAAGGAAAGCAATTCTCATTGCTTTTAAAATTATCCGGCGGAGAATTCCACTTGGAAAGGTTCTCCGCTTTCAGATACTCATCGTAGGCCACAAAACCATGGTCGGCAACCAGTTTTACCAGCTGAACCATGTTCTGCATATCAACAATTTCATCAACCAGTTCCATTTCATCCGTCAGCAGGTAAATAACCGGAATATGTGCTTGAAATGCAGAGGTACATTGGTCGGCGACCTGCTCCAATACAGTTTTTTTCCCTTGAATCATTTCGTTCCCTTCCCATCCTACCTTGTTGTAAAATACAGCGAGACAGTATCCACGGCGCCTTCCACATCACATTCAATATTTTGATAGACCGTATCGACAATATTCTTTCTTTTTTCGCTCGGAATGCTTTTCTTGAGGGAATCCTGAATGTTCTCACGCAGCTGTTTCATAATATTATCCTTTTTTTCAATATACTGCTTAAACATTTTATCCCTGTTTTTCTTGTTATACGATTTATTTTTGTTTACATCCCAGATACGCTCGCCCGCCCAGCCCGAAATATTGGTGTCAAAAATGCCGTCAAAAACCGCAAACGGTAATAATACGATGCAGAGAATTATTTTCAGAAAAATGGTTCCGCCCGAGTCAAGGTCGAAATATTTTGAAATATCATCAACGCTGATTACGAAATCATTGCTGTTAATAAGCATTTCCTTGATTTTATCCCATTTTTCGTCGTCGACCGTAAATCTTTTGATTTCCTGGACAGAGCCGGGATACTCATCCTTAAAACTCTGGTTTACATTCATAACAATGATTGTTTTGACCATATCGAGCCAGGTGTCAAAGCTTCCGCTGATCAAATTTTTTGCATCCTGCATGCCTAAAAAGCGTATAAAGTCATCACGGATGTGATTCAGCACCGTCTGCAGCGTTTCATTGTTGATTGCGGGAGCGGCCCATTGTTCAAAATTTTTGCAGGCAAACTGATATACCCGATCGGAGAATTTATTTGAGATCAGCTCGAACAGGCCGTCAAGAGAATTGGAGATACCGTCCTTAATATTCGACTTTGTCTTTTCAAGCAGATTAGCGCATTTCAAATCGGTAAGGCCGGCCCAGGCAAGCCCCCGCGACACGCTGAAGGAAGGTTCGTCGTCACACACAACCTGCGCTTTTGGAAATGTCTTTCGGCACAGATCCTGCAAAAACTGCATCCTGCTGGCCCCGCCCGTGATTAAGACGGTTTCGGGCGGATTCTCCTTCACACGGCTGTAAGCGTACTGAAAGTACTGTTCACAAAGTGCTTTCCACGAGCCCTTTCTGGGCCCGGAACTGGTTGCAAAGGCTACGTTCATTTTGGCGACCGCGTCTTCCATAAATGTATTATCAATTGACTGCAAACCGGTCGTTTCATCGTTTTTCAGTTTTAACCGGTAACAGATGCTGTCATCTTCGGGGAATTCAAAATATTGCTCTTTTCTGAGCCTTAAATCAATCAGGGTATGCCCCAAATCCTTTACATCGTCATATACCCGCCGGCCTAAGAAATTTTCCAGCATCTTCCGTTCAATGTAGGAAGCACCCAGCGGTTCACTGAATTCAAACCCGATTTTTTTATTCTGATTAATATATGTACAGTCAAATGTACTGGAGCCGCTGTCAAATATCATTGCTCCGTGGTCGAGGAAAACATTATCGTTCTGCTCCCGAAAGATTTTAATCAGCGCGGCCCGTGATTCCGGCATGATGATAACCGGCATTTGGCCCCCTTCCGTGTGGAGGCCTTCCGACAGAATATCCGCATACTCCTCGTCGTACCGAAGCCACTCGCTGCTGGAAGGACATCCGACGACGATCAGGGTTTTCCCCTGTAAATTCAGCTTGTTGTATTTATACAGCGTTGCAACAACCATCTGAAAATAGATTCGAAGGAGTTCCCCCTTTGTTCTGTTATCATTTTCAAATTTATTATCAAGCCGGTCCGGTCGGTCTTTGAAACCGGTATATAACCTGCCCTTAGCTTTGATTGCTTCGTTCCCGATAAGCGCTTCCCTTCCATCATCGGAAATATAAAGCGCGGTAATGATCTTGCGCAGATTGTTATTGTTAAAGTACAGGTCTTTTGCCGTTCCATCCCCATTGATATTGATTACCGCCGCAGAAGTTTCCCCATGACCCAAATCAATCCCCAAAACATTTTCGAATGTGTCCGCATCCTTAATCCCAAATTTCTCCAAAATATGCATCGCGTATTACCCCTTTATTTTTCGCTTTTTATAAGGAAATTTCAGCGGCCGTTATCTGGCCCTTTAAAATCAGCTCCGATGTTTTTCCATTGACAACAGCAGGACAGCAATCCGCAGAGTCAGAGATATGAAACCATGCTTCCTTTCCCGCCTCATCTGCTTCATCATAATAGAAAAAGCAAATATCAAATTGCTGAAAAATGGATTTGATTGCCTCCAGGCGCTCGGCAAGCCCCTGCTCAAAGCCGGCTTCATCCTCCGGCATCTCATCGCGGCAGAACAGCTTCAGTTTTTGTATATCCTCACCCACTGCATCATAAAGACTTTGATAATGCCGGATATCAATTTGATCAATATCGCTTCGTTTGATGTCCTGAATCACATCCAGCTTTTTGGCCTTCTTTTCAAGATCACTGATCCAGGAATCCAGCTTTTGAAGATTTTCGGGCTGGTGAAGCTCCTGCAGATCGACCGTGAAAATTCCAAGATTACGCATGTACCGTTCCCGGTCCGCGGCAGTTGGAGCCGTGGATTTATCCATGCTGTATTTATCAAATACCACACACATGCCGTTGATAACCAGCCCGTTTATTTCATCTTCCCGGTCAGCAAAGCTCATATTTGCCATATCGTACCGATAGAAGCCGAGAAGCCGCTGCATATACTGAACAATACCCCCGTCGCCCTCAAACATGGATGCATATCTGTTTTTTGCCGCCAGATTCTTTATATATTCCTGGTGTAATTCCCAGCATTGCGCTTTTTTGTTTTCAATATCTTCATTTAGCTTTTCAATGGTTTTTATTTTTTTCTGTTTTTCCCTCACTATGGAGTTAATTCTCGTACGATCAAACTTCGCGGTATCCCCATTCTCTGCCGGCTGCCTGAGATCATTTTGATCTTCTCCGTTTCCCGGCGCAAATATTTTATTCTTAAAATTTTTTATGTCTTCCTTAACTGTGTCAAATAACGGATTCATGCTACCGCCCCTTTCTGTGATGGAAACAACTTCGGCACTGTCGCCGTAACAGCCTCCGCGGTCAGAACTCTATATAGGATTGCCGCCGGTCAGTGATGTATGCTGTCCAATCTTTGCTCTTTCAGATTGTAAAGACAAATGTCGCCGTCTGCCTGTTTCATTGCAATATATTTCCCGAAAGCAGCAAATTCCAGAATATCCGACGCTATTTTACAGTTTTCCGCCCACACGTCGGAATTTTCCTTTAACACTGCCAGACCATCCGGCGTTGCCAGATATTGATCGTTATTCTGTATGGAAGCTTCCAAACTGCACTGCACGGCTCCGGACAGCATTTTCGCAACAACAAGATTATCATATGCACTTATATCGACGACATTCTTCAGACCGCCGGCAAACCCGTTCCCTCTTGTTGAAAGGACTGTGCCGTCGTAGCGGATTCCATAGGCTTCATTGTCCCCTGTAAAAGAAATAGAAATTACCCCACTCCAATCTTTTACCGGTAAAAAATTGCTTATGACCTTTCCGTCCGCCGCCAATGCAATATACTGCGTTCCCAGAACACAAACCCATACATAATATTCTGTTTCCGGAATATACAAAAAGCTTTCCACATTAGAATATACAATAATTTTCCCGCCGGCGATCCCTACAAAACCTTCGTCGTCATCCGCACAGAACTGTGTAATACCGTTTAATTCTTCCGATTGATAAACCATATCATGAAGATGGTCGTGAAATACCGTCTTGCAGAAGGACTGCTCCTTTCCGCTTGTTGCTCTGGAAATCAGGTGCACATTGCTGATGCTGAAGTCCGGCACCTTCCTGACGAATTGCCCATTAAGCGTATGAATGTATATGAACTCCCCCGGTTTTAGCTCCATCTTTTTAAGGATGATATCATTTTCCCCAAGAACATGAAGGTAAACCAGCCCATATGTACTGTTTGTTGCATTCACAATCTTTTTTGTCTGTATTTCAAAATTGCTCCCGCCGGTAAAATCATATTGCCGAATAAAATATGGCTCATTTGAATTCCAAAGCTCGATGGACTCCCCGTCCAGGCGCGATGATAAATCGAACTTGTTCTGTCCCGTTGTATTTCCGTGAGCCTGCTGTACAGGCTGGCCGGATGCAATCCGGATGGTTTCATCGATATTCTCTATTTCCACATCCGCCAGAAAATGCGTTGCAAAGATGACACAGAACAGATTTGTCTTTTTATTCTCGGACAACGCCGTATGAAAAAGTTTACGATACAGCAGCAATATCTGTTCTCCGTATTGTTTTATAAAATCCGTTTGGGCGGCTTCAAGATGGTCGGGGTCAAAATTGGGTCCCAGAATATAATGAAAGCAGCGATCCGCTAACCCTTCTTCTGTTTCCTGACGAAAGTTCAGGCCAAATTGATTGGCATCCTCAGAAACAGCCTCCATTTTATCGGCACACTGCTTGATTAACCGAAGTATTCTATTTTTTTGAGGTTTGTTAAACAAGGCAATATCCTGCATATCAACGAGGAAAATGTCAAGTTTTTCCCATATTTCTTTGAAATCGAACTGGTTTTTCAGTAACTTGCCGTTTGTAATCTGGACATTGTGAAGATGCATGATATCAGCCTCCTGAACGATTGATTTCTGAAAGTTCTTCGTCGATTAATTTGATCTCACTGTTGCAATAGGATACTTCATTGTTTAATAATTGAATTTTATTCAGCGTAAGGTCTCTTTTGTTCGCCCATTTTTTCCGGGCTTCCAGCAATTGCACCTTCAGCAATTTGAGGTTATCCCCTCCATCCTCTGAAATATGTTCTTTTAAGATCTGTGAAAGTGAAAAATCCGAGTTAGGCACCAGTCCCGTTGAAAAAGATTCCACAGGCTGTAAATTCGCATTTATTTTAATATTTTGGACCAATGCTTTCTTTTGATACTTCTTACTGTATTCAATTAAGTCTATCTCGTTAATGCGATTGCCGCCACGCCCCAGCCTTTGCTCCGCCTTCAGTTCACCGCTGCGAATTGCCCTTCGAAGGGTTTCTTCGTTCCTCGGAGCAGTAGTCGGATAAAGATGATTCAGATATGCAAGCGCTTCAGAAACAGAAAAATATTTCATCCAATAAACTCCTATCTATAATATATTCAATACATTAATAATAACATTGTAGTTATATAAGTGTCAATATTTACGAATAATTATTTTTATAATATTATCATATGTCAATTTACCACTAAAATGAGATGTGATAAAATAAGCTTAAAATCAGTTGAGGAAGAATGGATTTGCCGGGGCTGCTGAAGGTAGCGGAAGCCGGTTTATATTTAACTAAAGAGGGGAGCCTATGAAATGAGCCCTGCGCTTGGAAAGCATGACACCTATCAGAGGGGTGATTTGAAAATCGCCGTTTACGCCAACAAAAACAAACCGTTCGCCGTTGGGGAACGCACATACCGAGGAATCAAAAATCTGAGCGACGGAATTTTTGTCGTGCACGAATCGAGCCGGTTCCCATGCTTTGACGAATCGGATGAGCTTTATGAAACACGCTATTATCACTGGTATTTTATTTGCGAAACGTGGAAACAGGCCCATTCAATACGCAAACAACTGCATGAACGCACGCTTTTTCTCCCTCAGCTGTCTGCACCCAATTCTGAAGGCAGTTGGCACAGTTATATACATCTTCCTGCTTCGGTTGTGTTTTACGACGATGATTCGCAAAAGCTGATTGTAGCCGAAAAAGGCAGCCGTGCAGTGAATATAAATCCTGCCTGATTAATCATGTAGGTCAAGTGATTTTCGCACCCGGTAAAACAGTTTGATGTGAGGTGGCATTCAATGAAAAAGAGTATTGTTACAAATAATTGCAGAGTTTTTTATGATTTTATACCGAACGAAAATAAACCTACGGTTGTATTGCTTCACGGTTATGGCATAAACCTTAAACTGTGGCAGCCACAGCTGGATTTTTTGAGCGATAAATGCACCGTAATTAATATTGATATCCGCGGGCACGGACAGTCCCGTCCATGCAATACTTTTTCCATTAAAGAAGCAGCAAGTGACTTGAGAAATATTTTATCGGCTGAAAACGCAGAGGACGCGATTCTGATCGGCCTTTCAATGGGCGGCTATATCATTCAGGAGTATGCCTTTTCTTACGGCGGAGCTTCGGGGTATATGATTGCCGGGTCAACGCCGATACTTTTGCCGTGTTATTCAAAATGGGAAAAATTTGTGTTAAGTCATTCCGCAGGCATGATGAGATTTTATCCCTGGACTTTTATGAAGAATGAAATGACCAAATCCTGTGCTGTCACTGAACAGGCAAGAGCACTCATACGCCCATTGTTTGACGAGATGACAAAAAATGAGTTCATACAGTTTTGGAATGGAATTGCAACCTGTTTGCACGAAGAACAAATGCAGTTTGACGCCCCGTTGCTTGTTATTTGCGGTGAAAATGACAAAACCGGCTCAATTAAAAAATGTATGAAATTCTGGGAATCAGGATACAAAAATTGCGAAGTAAAAATTCTGGCAAATGCCGGGCATGTTGCCAATCTGGACGCCGCAGATGAGTTTAACAAGATAATGACAAGCTTTATACACGACTGCATAAAATAATATATCCGACATTTACACTATATATTAATGCTAGGCTTTTTATAAAATCAGGCATAGAAAATCACAAAGGCGTTCGCACCGGATAGTGCGAACGCCTTTAATGTTACTCGTAGTTTTCCTCCAACTTGTTCAGTGTGTCCTGACACCATTGGATATAGAGCTGCGCCTGCCTGACACCTAAGTCCAGTACCATTAATATCTGCCGATGATTTTTATGAACATTGATATCTCTGGTCAACTGACTTTGAAACAACTGAAACAATTGCAGCCTTTGCTCAGACTCTTCCTGAAACCTGACCACATGCTGCCTCATTTCATTTTTATTTTGTTTCGTAGATAAATACAGCTTCAGTAAAAATTCACTCCGTGAGGAATCCTTTTCATTTTCATGTTCCATCCAGCTTTTTAATATCTGAGTCCCTGCATCGGTTATCCGGTATTTTGTCTTTTCACGCTTTGATTTTTCTGTCTTGGGTATATCGGCAGTAGAAATTAATCCCTCTTCCAAAAGCCGATTCAGTTCCGGATATATCTGGCCATAGCTTTCCTGCCAAAAAAATGACATCCGCACGTCTATGATTCTTTTAATTTCATAACCGCTTAAATCTTCTTCCTGTAAAAGGCCCAAAATAACATATCTTGTTTTTTTCATCTTTACCTCATTGCTTAAACGCATACTTGATTGCCTTTTTAGGACAACCGTCTATACATTCCCCGCACAAAATACATTCTTCATCATACATATCATTTTTTTGAACTTTTTCTGACACACGAAGACCCATGGGGCATTTTTTATCACACTGTCTGCAATTTACACACAAACTATTGTCTCCACTGAGCAGCAGTCTTTTTATATGTAACCCCCTGCCTATTCTGCTTCCTACCACCATAAACGGAGCCATCCAGCAGAAGTAATGGCAAAATGCTCTTTTCCCGCCAATAAGCGCAGGAATAAAGATCAAGCACACAATTCCATAGTATATAATATATCCGTATATATTGGAAATGGATATTCCGTGATCAGTCTGATAAAAGAAATCAAGCTTCAGCTGCGATCTTCTGAATAGAAAACTAATGATCACGCCGGCGATCCATACAAGCCAAATAACATACTTAATTCTATCTCTCCATCCTTGCTTTGGAACTTTGTCGTTGACTGCCATCACACATTCCTGAATTCCTCCTGCCGGGCACAAATAGCCGCAAAACAATCTGCCGAAAAAAGCAGAGCCAATCAGCATCGCTGCAAAGACACAAAAGCTCCCATTTATAACGCCTTCCAATGCTCCTTGAATGATAAAATACGGGGAAAAATAATAAATTATTACCGGGAATAATAGGAATGTAATAATTAACATCGTCTTTCTCACTTTTTGTCTTTTCATTTTCTCCTCCATATATCTATTAGTTATATATCTTACAGATATATTACCACACAATTTATATTCAGTCAATAAAAAAAGACAGATTACTCCATCTCCTTAACTCTTAACATATCTGCCATTAGTTATCATTTGTTCATCTCAAACCTTTGTACAATCGAGGGGGAGCATAAGGAAGAATGCCTCCATCCCCGTGATCCAATTTAACAGCAAAAAAAGAGTACCGATTCACTCTGCATCAGAGAAAATCGGTACTTCTAAAAATGGTGCGAGGGGGGGGACTTGAACCCCCATGAGCTTGCGTTCACTAGAACCTGAATCTAGCGCGTCTGCCAATTCCGCCACTCTCGCATTCGCGACTAAAATATAATATCACATTCAGTAGTCAGTGTCAATAACAAATTGATAAAAACATTAAGATATCACATTAAAAACAATTTTATTCCATATACTTCTTCTTTAAAGAATTGTATTGGTTGACCAAACAGCGAAGCCCATATCTCTGCTCTGACATCCGCCATATACGCTTCGTACAAATATTTTTGATAGTTTTCTCCCATCTGATTTAGACTCGCCTGCGGGCCTTGAGCCGCAAACAAAAGCTACACACAGGACTGTTGTCTTAATGCGCTGTTCGAATCCCAGCGATGCTGTATAAGCTGCGCATAAACAGAAAGCCACTCGTTTTGAAACGAGTGGCTTTCTGTGGCTCCCCAAGTTGGACTCGAACCAACGACCCTGCGGTTAACAGCCGCAT
>JAEWBE010000080.1 GCA_023391275.1 Bacillota bacterium
GGTTTGTTGTTCTGGCAGCCAGTACCGCCGCGCGCATATCCGCGAGGGAGGTTTGTGTCTCAATCGCAAGAAAATCAACGCCCGCTTCATTCAATGCGCGAACCTGCTCACGATAGATATCATAGATATCATCAAAATCAGATTCGCCCAATGGCGGCACGAACAGTCCGGTTGGGCAAAGGTTGCCCCCCACAAGAACTCCGGCGGGTTTTGCAACACTCTGCGTCAGTGCGACCAGCTTGCGGTTCAAATCGCCTGTTTCGTTTTCAAGCCCGTAATGGCTCAGACATGCCCGGTTTGCGCCAAAAGTCGGCGCATAAATCGCCTGTGACCCCGCGGCGATAAATTCGCCCTGAAGTTTTAAAAGCGGTTCCGGATGCTCCAAAATCCATTTCTCAACACAGACTCTGCCTGGCATTCCGGCGGCGGTCAGGTTTGTGGCCGTCGCGCCATCCAGCAGCATGGGCAGTCGAAAAGGAAAGCTCATTGTTTTTCATTGCTCCTATCGTATTGTTCAACGCACAGAAAAATTTCTTTACAGCCTTATGATTTTTACATGCTCTCCGGTGCGGAAATTTTGAACATGGAAAGCACGTTGCAGATTACGGTGGAAGTTGCGCCGCACAGGAAAAGTCTTGCGGCGGTCAGGCTTTCGTCTTCGCCTTTCACGCGGCAGGCGTTGTAAAATTTGTGGAACAGCGTTGCCAGTGTGATAACGTAGCGCGTAATTCTTGCCGGGTCATAATCCTGAGCGGCAGTTACGATTTCACCGGTATAAGCGGACAGATGACGGATCAGCTCAACTTCTTCCGGCGCGGTCAAAAGCGCAAGCTCGTCGTCGGTGCATTCGCGCGGCACAACGCCTTCCGCGGCAAGCGCCTTCAGGATGCTGCAAATTCTGGCCCGGGCATACTGTACATAGTAAACGGGATTTTGTGAATCCTGCTGAACGGCCAAATCAAGGTCAAAGTCCATCTGGGAATTTGCTTCACGCAGGTTGAAATAGAAACGCGCGGCGTCAACAGGTACTTCATCAAGCAGGTCGGCCAGCTGAATCGCTTTGCCGGTACGCTTGCTCATACGTACTACTTCGCCGGATTTGACCAGCCGTACAAGCTGAATCAGCACAACGTCAAGCTTGTCGCCGTCCAGACCGATCGCGTTCATGGAGCCCTTCATTCGGGCAACATGCCCATGATGATCCGCTCCCCACACGTCGATGCAGCGCTCAAAACCGCGCTTTTCAAATTTGTTGCGGTGATAGGCGATATCCGCGGTAAAGTAGGTCGGGTTTCCATTCTGGCGTACCAGGACTTCGTCTTTTTCCGCGCCGAAATCGGTTGCCTTGTACCAAAGCGCACCGTCCTTTTCGTAGGTCAGTCCGCCGTCTTTCAAAATCTGAATGGTTTCATCCAGTTCACCGTCGTTGTGCAGGCGGCTTTCCAAAAACCATTCGTCGTATTCAATGCGATACTTTTTCAGATCGCCCTTCATTTTTTCAATGTTTTTCGGCAGGGCATAGGCCACAAGCGCTTTTTGGCGTTCAGCGGAATCCGCGGCCACATAACGGTCACCGTTGAGTTCGGCAAACTCGGCGGCTCTTTCTTTAATATCTTCGCCGTGGTAGCCGTCCTCCGGGAATTCCACCGCGTCCTCACCCTGAAAAAGCTGCAGATAGCGCGCCTCCAGGGAGCAGCCGAATTTATCGATTTGATTCCCTGCGTCATTCACATAAAATTCACGCCATACATCGTAGCCGGCCGCGTCCAGCACAGCCGCAAGGCAGTCGCCCAGCGCGCCGCCGCGCGCATTGCCCATGTGCATGGGCCCGGTCGGGTTGGCGGATACAAACTCAACCATAATTTTTTTCTTTTGACCGTATTCGCTGCGGCCGTAGTCCGCGCCAAGTCTGGCAATATCCTTCAGCACTTCACTGTAGAATTTTCTGTTTAAAAAGAAATTGATAAAACCCGGGCCGGCAATTTCAAAACGGTCAAAAAAGGTGCCGTCGAGTATCAGACGGTCTGTGAGAATCTGTGCAATTTTGCGGGGAGCAAGCCGGAAAGCCTTTGCCGAAACCATGGCGGCGTTGGTAGCCCAGTCACCGTGGGTACGGTCCCCCGGCACTTCAATGGAAAAATCCGGCACGTTCGCGTCCGGCAGGTCGCCGCTGCTGATCGCCTTTGCAAATGCGTCGCGGATTGCGGTTCTTAATTCACTGGTCGCTTGAAACACTAGTTTTGACATCTTTGGTTTTTGCCTCCTTGACAGTAATCAATATCTCGTTCAGGCTCGATAAACTGGCGTTGATATCCAGCGTGTAATTTACTTCCAGCCTGCCGCCCAAGTCGTCGAGTTCGGATTTTACTTTACTGGTAAAAACCCCGATCATCATGCAGCCGTAGCCGGTATCGTAAGGGCACAGGTGGCGTTTGCCTCTTTCCAGAATCAGCCGGGTGCTCCCCGCGCCGCCGCGCATCAGCGTTACCTTGGAATCGCCGTCCACCTTAAGCACAGAGGTCTGCGCTGCTTTTTTATTTTCGGTGTCTTCCGTGTCGTATTCTTTATAAACAATGTACCGGCTGTCTCCTTTTTTTACATAAGTGCCGAGGGTGGTGACCTCGACTTCACCGGTTTCATTGTCAATCTTCTGTCGGCCGATAATTGAAATGAGGTAATTTTCCTGCATTTGTTTGCTCCTTGCTGATTCTAAATCTTATCATTAATATAAGTTAATATCTACGTGGCTTACATCGTTCTTAATATCGCGGCCGAGGAAGGTTTCGGCAATGCGGGCAAAGCCTTCTACGCGGTCACTGACAAAAAACGAACAATCGCCGTCGCTTTCCCTGTCACAGAGCAGCCCCTGTTCCTTCAGAACCTTCGCGCAGTACAATGCGGTTTCCCGCCCGCTGTCGATAAGGGCGACATTGCTGCCCATTACGTCTTCGATAATGCGCCGAATAATCGGATAGTGGGTGCAGCCGAGAATCAATGTGTCAATTCCCGCCTCCCGCAGCGGCGCAAGATAGCGTTCCGCAACCAGCCGGGTCACCTGATCGTCATCAGCGATAAAACCGTTTTCAACCAGAGGGACAAACAGGGGGCAGTCCCGGTCAAAAACTTCGATCTCGCGGTCAATTTCCGCAAGAGCACGGCGGTAAGAGCCGCTGCGGATTGTCGCCGTTGTTCCAATGGCACCCACGCGCCGGTTGCCGGTTGCAGCGGCCGCAGCCGCCACAGTCGGCCGCAGTACGCCGGCAAACGGAACCCCAAGGCCGTCTCCGATACTGCCCGCAACCGAACTGACGGTTCCACAGGCGGCCACAATCATCTTTACGTTGTTGGATTTTAAAAACGCCGCGTCCTGTTTCGCGTATTTTATAATAGTTTCCCGGCTGCGCGAACCGTAAGGAACACGCCCCGTGTCGCCGAAATAAACAATATTTTCATGCGGCATGATCTGCAGAAGTTCTTTTACAGCGGTCAGTCCGCCGAGCCCGGAGTCAAACACGCCGATTGGTCTGTTATCCATTCTGTTCCATCGCTCCAAATGTCTTAAGATTTTACGTGTTAATACTTCGGCTTTATTTCAAATGAAAGTGTGATTAATTGGTCGAGCAGTTCGCCGTAGGAAACACCGCAGGCATCCCAAAGCTTGGGGTACATGCTGATTGATGTAAAGCCAGGCATGGTGTTCAACTCGTTTAAAAGAATTTCCCTGCCGTTCCTTACAAAAAAGTCAACACGGGAAAGGCCGCTGCAGCCGAGCATGCGGTACGCCCGCGCCGCAATGGAGCGGATTTCTTCAATGACCTCTTCACTCAGGTGCGCAGGAATATAAAGCTGGGATTTTCCGGAGTTGTACTTGTCATCATAGTCATAGAATTCGGCAGATGCCGCGATTTCACCCACAGTGGAGGCTTTCGGTTCCGTGTTGCCCAGTACGGCGCATTCCACTTCCTGCCCGACGATGGCCTCTTCCACCACGATTTTATCATCTTCACGCGCCGCTTTTTCCACCGCCGCATCCAGCTCAGCTTCGTTTTTCACTTTGCTGATGCCCACGGAGGAACCCGCGTTGGCCGGCTTGACAAAAATGGGGTAGCCAAGCCTTGCGTTTATCTTTACTTTAATCTTTTCCGCGCCGGTCTTGTACTTATCGGCGTAAAACCACAGATAATTTGCCTGCTTGATTCCTGCCGCGGTTAAAAGCGTATGGGTTACGGCTTTATCCATGCAGGCGGCCGAAGCAAGCGCGCGGCATCCGACGAACGGAATTCCGCTCAGCTGCAAAAGTCCCTGCATTGTGCCGTCCTCGCCGTTTCTTCCGTGGAGCACGGGGAACACACAGTCCACCTTAATTACGTCAAATCCAATCTGTCCGTCGACCACAATGCCGCCGATGCTTCTGTCCGGCGAAAGGAAAGCGGGCTGGTTAAGCGGGTTCCGTTCCCATCTGCCGTCCGCAATTTCTTCAATTGGGCCTGCAAACAGATACCAGCGCCCGTCCCGGGTAATGCCAAGACAAACGGGTTCGTATTTGTCCCTGGGCAGGTTATTCAGCACTGAGGTTGCGGATATGCACGAAACTTCATGTTCCGAGGAGCAGCCGCCAAAAATAACGGCAATCTTTTTTTTGTCCATGATACGATCCTCCAAAACAGTGAAAATAGTTCAGGTCGCTGATCATACCTCGCGGGCAGCCTTTCCCGAAGGGGAAATATGCCCCTGACCGGCATTTTATCTGCGCGCCTGAGTATTCTTTTTATTATATTAATATATAATACTACGAATATATATCATATCACAACGTTGCGGCAGGCGCAATCGAAATATTGTTAAATAGTATGGTGACAAAAAAGCGTTTATGTTGTATAATTATTTACTGGATTGATTTAAATAATAATTCGGAATATATAAAATTTCAGGAGTGATCTAATTGGAGCAGAAGGCATTTGACCTGATTGCCGAAAAAGTGGGCGCGGCTCTGAACGCACAGGGCTTTTCCCCGATGGGCACGCTGCAGGAGGAAACCGGCCGGGCAGCGTTGTTTACCGGTGAAAGCGCTGCATACAGTATATTATATAATCAGGATAAAAAACGGTTTGAATTAAGAACCTGCGATGTGGATGACGGTGAACCGGACGGAAAGTGGAAATCAATTTCCATTTGGCTTTTCGATCCGGAAAGCGACAGTACCTCTGAAGCGGAAAGCATTGTGAACGATTTTGTCGAGACTATTCAGGGACCGAAGCGGGTCGCCGCGCTGGCCACAAAGAAAAAGCGCAAGAAAGACGAAGAAAACACTTCCGATCCGGTCTTCTTTTTTAACCGTTTTGTGGGCGTTTTTCCGGAGCTTCGCGATGAGCTCAATGAAGAAAGGGCACAGTACGGCGATGTGCGCGCTGTTAATTTTGCGCGCAGAAGCCTGACCCCGAAAATCGAAGCCCTCTGCACGCAGACAACAAGGCAGGAACAAATCAAACGTTGCTGCGACCTATTGAACGATATGTATATTGCGGGCGATATGGACGTGCGCTCCATCATTACAATGGTGATTCTGAACGGCATTGAAAATCAGACCGCCATTGACAACATGAAGCCGCTTTTCAGCGACGACCTGAGGAAAGGGCACGTTTCCGCTCTCAAATTAAAAGGCAAGGTTATTAAACCGGAAAAAAAGAAAAAAGAAAAAAAGTTTGTTGCGGATAATTTAAACACTTTAAAGCGATAGCATCTGCGGATGGAAGCGGGCGGGCAGGGGCTTGCCCGCCTTTCCGGACGCTAAACTTAACGCAGCCTTAAAAATAAAAATAAATCAGGATGGCACTTGACAAGCTTCCTGTTTATGTGCTATTATTAGTATACCTCATAAAGGGGTTATTTTTTTTGCGCCCTTTTAAGAGGGAGGCTGAGGTCTTTTCAGACCTAAATATTTTTCCGTACAACGGGAGGTGCCGTCATGAGAGTTAAAATTACATTAGCATGCACAGAATGCAAACAGCGCAACTACAACACGATGAAAAACAAAAAGAATGATCCGGACAGGCTTGAAATGAACAAGTACTGCAGATTCTGTAAGAAGCATACTCTTCACAGAGAAACAAAGTAATCCGGACGGAGGGACAGATAATGGCAGATACTACTGTAAAGAAAGAGAACTTTTTTTCCAGGGCTGGCAAAAACATCTCCAAGTTCTTCCGCGATGTCAAAAGCGAAATCAAAAAGATAGTATGGCCGACACCGCAGGCAGTGTTCAAGAATACGGGCGTTGTCTTGGTGACAATTATCGTAATCGGTTTATTTATCTTTGGATTGGACACATTACTTCTGAATCTGCTTGGACTGGTTATGAACATTGCAAAGTAGGATAAGCGGAGGAGTTTACTATGTCTGAAGACGCAAAATGGTATGTTGTTCACACCTATTCAGGGTATGAAAACAAAGTTGCCTCCAATCTTGAAAAAACAGTGGAAAACCGCCAACTCCATGACCTAATTGAGGAGATCCGCGTGCCGACCGAAACAGTTACCGAAATTAAGGATAACAAACGGCGTGACGTGGAACGGAAGATTTTCCCCGGTTATGTTCTGGTTAAGATGATCCTTACCGATGAATCCTGGTATGTTGTCCGCAATATCCGCGGCTGTACCGGCTTTGTCGGCCCGTCGTCAAAACCGATTCCGCTCACCGAAGAAGAAGTTGCGAGATTGGGCGTCGAGCAGAAAGAGATTGAGGTTTCTTACAGTGTCGGCGATTCCGTACACATTATCGACGGCCCTCTTGAAGGATTTGTCGGTACCGTTGAGGAAGTGGATGTCGACAAGAACCGCGTCCGTGTAACAGTTTCTATGTTTGGGCGCGAAACACCAGTCGAGCTTGAGCTGGATCAGGCTGAAGCAATGGAATAATTTTCACAATAATTTGCGGGAGACCGCTTATTATGAGGGGCAACGCCCCTGTGGGAGGAACGGATAAACTATTTCATCCGCTCCGCCATCTACCACGAATTTTGGAGGTGCAAGAAAATGGCTCAAAAGGTTACGGGCTTTATAAAGCTCCAGATACCTGCTGGCAAGGCTACCCCGGCGCCGCCTGTTGGACCGGCACTCGGTCAGCATGGCGTCAACATCATGGCGTTCACAAAGGAATTTAATGAACGCACAAAGAACGACGCGGGATTAATTATTCCTGTCGTTATTACGGTCTATGCCGACCGTTCGTTTACCTTTATCACAAAAACTCCGCCGGCTGCCGTGCTGATTAAAAAGGCATGCGGCATCGAGAGTGCTTCGGGCGAACCGAACAAGAAAAAGGTTGCGAAAATTACCCGCGAGCAGGTCAGAAAAATTGCTGAAACAAAGATGCCCGATTTAAACGCGGCTTCGGTTGAAACAGCCATGAGCATGGTTGCCGGTACAGCACGCAGCATGGGCATTGAAGTCGTAGATTGATCACCCGGGTGGGAGGAACTTTTCTAATCCGATTTTACCACTCAACAGGGAGGAAAACCAATGAAACACGGTAAAAAATATATCGACAGCGCAAAGCTGGTCGATCGCGCAAAACTTTATGATGTGAACGAGGCGCTTGACCTCTGCGTAAAGACCGGCACATCCAAGTTTGATGAGACTGTCGAGGTTCACGTTAAACTGGGCGTAGACAGCCGCCATGCGGATCAGCAGGTTCGCGGCGCAATCGTACTGCCGAACGGTACCGGCAAAAAAGTTCGTGTACTTGCAATCTGCAAGGGCGACGCGGCAAAGGATGCGGAAGCAGCCGGAGCTGAATTTGTCGGCGCTGAAGAAATGGTGCAGAAGATTCAGAGCGAAAACTGGATGGATTTTGATATTCTTATTACAACTCCGGATATGATGGGCCTTGTCGGCCGCTTAGGTAAAATTTTGGGTCCCCGCGGCTTGATGCCAAACCCGAAAGCCGGCACAGTTACACGTGATATCGGAAAAGCCGTCACCGAGGCGAAAGCCGGTAAGATTGAATACCGTCTTGATAAGACGAACATTATCCACTGTGTTGTCGGCAAAGTTTCTTTCGGCGCGGAAAAGCTGCAGGAAAACTTTGATGCTCTGCTTGGCGCAATTGTCAAGGCAAAGCCGGCCGCTTCCAAAGGCCAGTATGTCAAGAGCTGTGTCGTCGCTTCAACAATGGGCCCCGGCGTCAGAATCAACCCCAATAAGGTTGGCTGATGCAAGCTTGACAGATTGTCATGTTTGTGTTAATATAATATTCGCTGTTCTTTATTCAAAGACAGCAGGCGCGTTTGCTTAATGGGTTTTCCCAGCCTGCCGAGGATAAGAGCTGAATGCATTTGTGTGTATTTACGCCCTTCCTGCGGTGTTGTGGGAAGGGCTTTTTCATTTCAATGCGCGCATTCCAACTGATGGAGGTGAATACATTTGCCAAGTGAAAAGATTTTAGAGCAAAAAAAGCAGCAGGTTGCAGTTCTTACTGAAGATTTAAAGGCTGCGTGCGCAGGCGTTATCGTGAACTATAAGGGTATTACGGTTGCTGATGATACAAAACTCCGCAAGGAATTGCGCGAAGCCGGCGACGACTACAAGGTTGTCAAAAACACTTTATTGCGTCTTGCATTAAAGGATGCCGGGATTGACGGTCTTGATCCTGTTCTAGAGGGTACGACCGCAATCGCGATCAGCAAGGACAGTTATGTGTCCGGCGCAAAAATTCTGGCCAAGTTTGCTGAAAAAAGCAAAACCTTTGAAATTAAGGCCGGCTTTGTCGATGGCGGCGCAATTGACGCCAACGGCGTTAAAGATTTGGCTTCCCTGCCCCCGAAAGAGGTTCTGGTTGCCAAGGTTCTGGGCGGTTTCAATGCTCCGATTACCGGTTTTGTCACTGTGCTGAACGGCACAATGAAGGGTTTGGTTGTCGCTTTAAACGCAATTGCGGAAAAGCAGGCTGCCAACGCATAAGTTTTTAAATTTAAAAAATTAAAATTTTGGAGGTAACTAACAATGTCTGATAAAGTTGTAAAATTAATTGAAGATGTAAAATCTCTTACCGTTCTTGAGCTTTCTGAGCTCGTAAAGGCTCTTGAAGAAGAGTTCGGCGTTTCCGCTGCTGCTCCGGTTGCTGTCGCTGCTGCTGCTGCTCCGGTTGCTGCCGCTGCTGCTGAAGAGCAAACAGAGTTCGACGTAGTTCTGAAGGCTGTCGGCCCGAACAAGATTCAGGTTATCAAGGTTGTCCGTGAAATCACCGGTCTTGGCCTGAAGGAAGCAAAGGAAGTTGTTGACGGCGCACCGAAGGCTGTTAAAGAGGGCGTATCCAAGGATGACGCTGAAGCAGTTAAGGCTAAGTTAGTCGAAGTCGGCGCAGAAATCGAAATTAAGTAATTTACTGTTTGAATAAAACGAATCCCTGCTGTGTAACACAGCAGGGATTTTTTGTATTTATGATTCATTTTAGCAGCTGAATTATTTGAAAAGTCCGGTAAAATCAAGCGTTGCAAAGTAATCGTCCGGCGTCTCGGCGCGGCGAATCAGTTCCGCGGTATTATCTTCTTTCAGCAGAATCTCGGCGGAACGCAGCTTGCCGTTGTAATTGTAGCCCATGGAGTGACCGTGAGCGCCCGTGTCGTGAATCACAATCAGGTCGCCCATATCAATTTTGGGCAGCATGCGGTCGATTGCAAACTTATCGTTATTTTCGCAAAGCCCCCCGGTAATATCGTATTTGTGATCGCAGGGCTGATTTTCCTTACCCATTACCGTAATATGGTGATATGCGCCGTACATTGCGGGACGCATCAGATTGACGGCACAGGCATCCAGCCCAATGTATTCCTTGTGCGTATGCTTTTCACGGATCGCGGTTGCAACAAGGCAGCCGTAAGGCGCCAGCATGAAGCGGCCAAGTTCGGTGTAGATTGCAACGTCGCCCATGCCCGCGGGTACAAGCACCTCTTCGTATGCTTTCCTGACTCCGTCGCCGATCTTAATAATGTCAGCGGGAGTTTGTTCCGGCCGGTAAGGAATTCCCACGCCGCCGGAAAGATTGATAAATGTGATATGCGCGCCTGTTTCCCGGTTCAGTTCCACCGCTGTCTGGAACAGGATTCGGGCAAGTGCGGGGTAGTATTCGTCCCCTGTTGTATTGCTGGCCAGAAAAGCGTGCAGTCCAAACTGCTTTGCACCGAGTGTTTTCAGCTGTTTAAATCCTTCGGTCAGCTGTGTGCGGGTAAAACCAAACTTGGCTTCTCCCGGAGTATCCATAATCGCGTTGCTGATTTGAAACACGCCGCCGGGATTAAAGCGGCAGCAGATCGTTTCCGGAATGCCTGCAGCCTCTTTCAGAACATCAATATGGGTAATATCGTCAAGGTTGATAATTGCGTTTAATTTATGTGCCAGAACAAAATCCTCCGTGGGCGTTGCATTTGAGGAGAACATGATTTCTTCCCGCCGAAAGCCGACTGCATCGGAAAGCATAAGCTCTGTCAGGGAGGAGCAGTCCACACCGCAGCCTTCCTCTTTTAAAATCTTCAAAATAGCGGGGTTGGGGGTTGCCTTCACTGCAAAATATTCTTTATACCCCTTGTTCCATGCAAATGCCTTGTTTAGTGCGCGTGCGTTTTCCCGTATTCCCTTTTCATCGTAAAGATGAAAAGGAGTCGGGTAACTCTTTATGATTTCCTTTAACTGCTCCAGACTGATAAATGGCTTCTTCATCCTAGTTCCCTTCCGTCAATTCGATTAGCTTTATTTCATTTTTCAATGATTCTTTAAATAGGTCAACCAGATTTTTCTTTTTAGAGTATAAACAGGTTGCTTTGTCCCCGTCTTCCAAATCTCCGGTTAACACGCTGGTTGAATCCGCAATTAACCGGATTTGTTTCTGGGCTTTTTCAGCGTGATAAATAATTGCGCCTTCCAGTTCAAACGGTTTATTTGTAATGACAACAATTTTCAGACCCTTTGAAATTCCGGCCCGCAGTTCAGGAAGAATCATGTCGGTAATTTCTTTTGAAACGGACAGGTACACTCTCGCCTGTGCATCTGTCAGCATATTCTTCATCTTTTGCAATATATGTTTTTCGCCTTTAATTGTGATATACCCGTCGGTCTCCCCGTTTTGAACGGGGGTGCTTTTAAGTAACTCCCGCTTGTAGTCCTGTAGCTCAATGATTTTATTATTGCAGAATTCCTCCAGCGGAACAGGCGTGTAGCGGGTTGCCTTGCCTTCAATCAGGCGGGCGGCTCCCTTTTCCACCAAACCGGCAAGTGCAGTGTAGGTGTTGGAACGTGAGATTCCCGTCAGCTTTGCCGCTTCGTATCCGGTCAGCCGGCCTTCGGAAAATAACATTCTGTAAATGGTCGCTTCCTGTTTGGTCAGATCAAAATGCGTAAGCAACTCCACAATATCCAAACTACTCACCTCAAAAAGTGTTCCTGTATAGGAATACTATACCGCGCGATACGAAAATTGTCAATAAAAAAGATTTCCTTCCGTAAACGGGAAGGAAATCTTTTGATCGTAGCAGGAAAATCAGATTCATCATGGAATAAGCCGGTTTTACATTTTTCTGTATTTTTTAACCTTGCGCAAATTTTTCTTTTTACGGTTGTAAATCAGCGCCAGTATGATATAAATAATGACTAGTAAAATAATGATGGCCACAATGGCGATAAACCAAACCGAAGTGAAAATTGATTTTACCGTGTCCGCGGTACGCAGCATTTCGCTGCGCTCCACACTTTCAGACGCCACCAGATTAACGGTGGTCAATTCCTGATTGGCATAGCTGAGGGTTGCCGTTCCGATTACCTGCCCTTTCTTGATCGGGGCGTTTATCGTATCGGGAATATGTTTCGTAATAATCACACTGCTTGGCGAAACATTGCTGGGGAGCATTGCGGAATAGTTCTTTTCAGCCACCAGAAGAAGCTTGTCTTTATTCCACGCATAGTTTAACTTCACTTCTCCAATGGAATCCTGGCCGTTGATAATGGGCTTTAGTTCCAGATTCTTAAATGCCCATCGGTAAAGTTCCGCACTGTCGAGCATTTCACCGCGTTTGGCGATGGCTTTGCCGTTTGCGTCCACATCCGGCGCGCCGAGCGCGACGCACAGATAAGTGTAACCGTCGGCTGTCGCAGAAGAAACAAGGCAGTAACCGGATTCATCTGTGTGGCCGGTTTTAATCCCTTTTGCGTACTTATAATAATATTTTCCGCCCAGCAGGTTTTTGTCAATCAGGTAGTTTGTGGTGGAAAGCGTTCTCTGCTTGCCAGCATCCGGCCCGCCGACCGGTTTATAGGTGTAGCGGGTCTGGGCGGTAATTTCCGAAAAATGCGGCAGGCTCATCGCATATTTTGTGATCAGATAAAGGTCGTGCGCGGTTGTGTAATGGTTCTCGTCGTGCAGGCCGTGGGGGTTGGCGAAATTGGTTCCCGTGCAGCCAAGTTCCTTGGCCTTCTTGTTCATCAGGTCGACGAAGGAGTCTACATTGCCGCCGCCCACATAATCGGCTAAAACAAGCGCCGCGTCGTTGCCGCTCGGTACAAGCATGCAGTTTAAAAGCTGCATCGCTGTCAACTGGTCGTTCTGCTTAATGCCGGACAGGGAACTGCCCGTACCCAGCAGCTTGTCCACAACCTCTTTTGTCACTGTGATTTTGGTGCCGTTAAGATCCTTGATGTGTTCGCTTACAATGATGAAGGTCATGATCTTGGTGGTTGAGGCGGGCTCACGGCGCTCATCGGCGTTTTTTTGATAAACCACAGTGTTTGTGTCAAGATTGACCAGCTCAATAGCCGCCGAGTTTGTGTCGAATCCAATATTGAATACCGCAGCGTCCGCCGGGACGGACGAAGTCACGATACAAATTGAAAAGAGCAGACTAAACAGAATCAGAACCTTTTTTTTCATGGAACTTTTGCCTCCAATGTGATATTATATTGATGCTGTGTTATATACTTATATCAGAGATTCACAGATACGGGAAATCTTTATAAAGTATATCAGTAATTTGCCAAAAGATAAAGGGAAGTTTGAAATTGTTAATAATTTGTAAGATATATTGGAGGAATTGCAGTGATTTACATAACCGGTGATACGCACGGAGAAATGGGCCGCTTTGACTCCTCACACATGAAAAAACTTAAGAAAGGCGACACGCTTATTGTGTGCGGCGATTTTGGTTT
>JAEWBE010000010.1 GCA_023391275.1 Bacillota bacterium
CCCTTATCTCAAGACCACCAAAGTAGACGACGGAGTTGTGTTTGGGACGATGCGCCCAATCACGCATGAAGTCATTGACACAATAATGAAGATACCGGGGCTGAAAAACTATGATGCCAACGGCGGGCTCCTGGCGTACTTTAGCAACGCAACAGTAATCAAAGGAAACATCCCGGTGGGTAATGCTCTGGAAAATGCCGGTGGGGCGACAGTTACGGATAATACCCAAAACAACCTCTATTTTCGTTCCGGCAAATTGTCGCTTGCAGAAGGCAAGCACTTGGTTAGAGCGGATGTAAACGCAGTTCTAATTAGTAAGCCTTTTGCAGAAGCAAACGGTCTAACTGTTGGGGACAAATTAGACTTAAATGTGAATAGCAAAGCTACGGTCACCATCATAGGTATTTATCAAATCAACCAGAAAGATAGCCATGAGGATCAGCTTACCTCTTATGACAAAATTGAAAACAGAATTTTCCTTGACGTAAAATCTTTCCAAACCCTTTGTCAGGTGACTCCGCCTGTGGAAACCTCAGAGGCTTTCGATTACGTTACGTTTCAAGCGGAAGACCCAGCAGAGATTGATCACATTTTGAGCCTGATAAAGCAAATAGACTCCATCGACTGGCGGGCATATCTAGTCTCCACGGATAACCATATCTATGAGAATGCTGTTGCACCTCTTATGGGACTGAATAAACTGGTGGCTACTCTACTTATCGTCATTATTGCTGTCAGCGTGGTAATTCTGTCACTGATACTTACACTTTGGACAAAAAGCCGTGTTCATGAAACAGGTGTGTTCCTCTCCGCAGGGATTAAGAAATCGGCCATCATTGGACAATATCTAGCCGAGATATTACTTATTGCGGTACTGGCGTTTGGACTATCCTTTTTCACAAGCAATGCAGTGGCAAATCAACTTAGTGACCAGCTTTTACAGCAAAGCAAGCAGACTGCCCTTTCTCCAGAACCGCAGGATTCCAATGAAAATGGAATATCTATGGCAACTGGGGATGATGATTCTGCTGGAAACTTATCTGGCATAGACATCGGAGGAGCAGGCACAGACATCGGAGCGGGTGCGGACGACAACATTCAGAACAACACTAAAATCGACGTATCGATTGGCGCAGAGGCCATGCTGCAGCTTTACCTGATCGGCTTCGCCATCATCATCCTCTCTGTAGGTGTTTCCTCCGGCACGGTCATGCGGCTGAAACCTTGTGAAATTCTATCCAAAATGAGCTAATGAAAGGCGGTATGATAACATGGCAATCTTAGAAACAAACGGCGTTTCCTATGCCTATGAAAAAGGGGAAAATATTTTGAACAACGTAGACACAGGGCTTGAGACTGGAAATATGTATGCAATTCTCGGCCCGTCTGGTTCAGGCAAGACAACATTGCTGTCTTTGCTGGGCGGGTTGGACAGCCCCACTGAAGGTCAAATTTTGTTCGACGGCGAGGACATCGCCGTCAAGGGATTGGAAAATCATCGTCAAAACCATGTGGCGCTGATTTTCCAGAGCTACAACCTTATCGACTACATGACGCCGATTGAAAATGCAAAACTGGCGGCAAAGCAGGATGTTCTCCCCATTTTAGAACGGTTGGGCCTGACGGAGGAGGAAATGCGCCGCAATGTGCTCAAGCTCTCTGGTGGCCAGCAGCAGCGTGTGGCCATCGCCCGTGCCATCGCCTCGGATGCAGCCGTTATTCTGGCAGATGAGCCGACAGGCAATTTAGACGAAGATACCGCCGCAGAAATCACAAGCGTTCTCAAAGAAAGCGCACATATACTGGGTAAATGTGTTGTTGTGGTCACGCACTCGAACGAGGTTGCAAAGCAGGCAGATGTTATATTGAAACTGAAACATGGTTATCTACAGGTTGTCGAGCAATCATGAATATTTGCTCATGCTTGCAGAACATAAAAACATATCAGGGTGACACCGACTTACCAAAAAACGTGGGCGGTCACTGCGCCCATTTTTCTTTCGACACTTTTCGGATATTTTCCCGCAAAGGTTCACTAACTATCTGACTTTGTTTTTTCGCCGCAGACTTCTTTGATTTTGCTGAATGTTTCCTGGCTTACTAAATGCTCTAAACGGCAAGCGTCCTTGTGTGCGTTTTCTTTCCCAACATCGAGTATATCCGTCAGAAAGTTTTCAATTACTACATGGCGTTCAAATATGGAAGCCGCATATTTTAGTCCGTCCTCTGTCAGAATGAGATTACGGTCACAATCCATTGTGAGTAATCCCTCATTACAAAGTTTCTTTACAGCAACGCTGACACTCGGTTTTGATACTCCAAGTTCATTTGCAACGTCAATAGAACGGACATGGCCAAGTTTCTGCCGCAATAGAAAAATAGTTTTTAAGTAGGTTTCTGCTGACTCACGGCTTTTCATACTTTTTCCAATCGCTCCACATAGGCAGATTTTTACTCGTCGTCCTCGTCATTTCCAAGCCCTCCTTTTTTGAATGATGAATGTCCCATTCCAGCCTGGCAGTGTCCATGTCCATGCCCACCAAAACCATAACCGGCATGTTGCCAATGTTCATAACCGTGTCCGTAAGACGACATGAATTTTTCCATATACTTACGGCGCTCCTCGAAATCTTCGTCAGGGAATTGCTCCTCATACTGCCCGATGATGCGCCCCAAGTATTCACTTAAATTAGCTAGTTCATCATCATTTAAGCAGTCAAGGACTTTCAAAGCTTCCGGCTCGCTCTCGTCTGTATTTCCAGTGGCTTTCGCACCCTCTTCGGTCAAGCGGATAGTCATAACCCGCTTGTCGTCTTCTGACGGTTCGCGGGTTATATAGCCGCTTTTTTCCAGCTTTGTAACCAGCTCTGCAACTGATTGTTTGCTCAAATTGAGCAAATAGGTCAGTTCTTTTTGACTGATTACGGGCTTCAATTTGAGGATTGCCAGCACCCGTCCCTGCCCCCTGTGGGGGTTGTGCATTTTGCCAAAATGGTTAAACATTGCGCGGTGCATGAGCATTTGAAGCTGTTGCAGTTGTCCGTTGATAGTACCCTTAATTTCATTCAATATTATATCCTCCTGTTATCATTCATATTATTTTCGCAAGTCAAGTACCTGACTTTTTTATTAGTATAGCACCTGACTAATTAAATGTCAAGTACCTGACTTAATATATTTTTTGAAGCCAATCAGAAGCCATTCCCCATGTGGCTTCTAAAAAATATTACAAAGTTAGAACATGAGAAAAGCATATTGTCAGGTACATGACAATATGCTTTTATACTACTACTACTAATTAAGTACGGACATAAATACGGGAAAGGAAGGAACAAATTGAACTTTATCATACAGGTTTTACTTATCAATCTGGTAATTTCATGTGAAAATGTCGGTGTATTCGCGTTAGTTACCAATGGATTACTGCCAAGCCTGGCAAAGAAGGTTCATCGAATTGGCGTTGGCTTATCATTGGTATTTAAGTTGATTTTCATTGCTATTGCAAGCGCCCTATTCTCTATACCGTGGCTTCATATCCGAATAGTCGGAGGAGCATTATTGCTCTACATTACTTTTAATATGCTGTTTCATAGTAAACAGACATTTGATAGAAAGTTACAATCAAAGAACAAAGAAAAGGACAGCTTTTTTGAAGCCGTAGTTTCTATTTCTGTTGCTGTTATCAGTATGAGCTTAGATGACGCTATTGCCATATCGAGCATTATTTCCATAGATGGAAATATGTTAGACTTGAAAAGAATGGCTGTCGCTCTTGCCGGACTTTTTTTCGGAGCTTTTATTTTACTGCTATTCAGTGATACAATGACGGAGTTGATAGAAGAATTTCCAATTCTAAACAATTTATGTGCCGGATATTTAACTTACATGGCAATTAAAATGATATTTGAAGATGATACGATTAAGCTCTTTTTTGAGCGTGTCAACTTTACTTTCACCATACCCGGAGCAGTTTTATGTGGTTTCCTAATGGCCTTTTACAGTCTGTTTGCCAATGGTATCCTCCCCGGCGGAGATACAAAAATGAGAAATACCAACTTGCCAATCTACTGCATATTAGTTGTATACGCATTGGCTACCATTGGGGCGATTTCCTATCTTGATACAACACCGTTTATCGAGGGACATAAACTGAGTGTTCAATCCGTGTATGGATTTATTCCAAATGGCTCAAATGCAGTATATACCATAGCTTCATCAGCAGAATTGATTACAATTTGCGGGGCAATACTTGCAGGAGCAACAGCAAGAAACAGTGGAAAAAAGTCATATCTATCTATGCTTTTTTTAAATGTAAAAGGAATGCTGACATATGTATTATTGTGGCTTTTTGTAAATACTGTGGGTCTATCCTTTATTTTCGGCTTTGGGAAAATAAGTCTGCCGAATTACTTAATGATGTTTGCGGAAGAAACATTATTGCTGCTTTCGTATACAGCAGCTTTTACCATGATCTCTACATTCATAAAAGGAAAGTCCATGATAATCGTTTTAGGCTTACTATTTATCTTGCTGGAACCGATTGAAGCTGCTGTTTTTATTCATAGTGACCGCTTCCCGGCTGTTGCTTACTTTTTCCCAAGTTATCATTTGGCTGCTATATCCGGACACGTTACAAGTCCCTATCCTGCTCCAATGACTATGCTCATTTCAATTTTGTATATTACATTATTTACTTATATTGGATATTGTCACTATCAGCCGAGCTATGTAAATTCCAGGCCAAATTATAAAGGAAATGCTTAAATCATGCCACATTCTCCGGTAATGCAAAGACCGAAAAAGTCAGCCGTGACCTTCGCCCCACTTAGATTTGAATGGCGCAGAAGCTCTGTGATTTCATTAACGGTATAGGCGGCATTCAGAGAGGTGATAAGGCCGGGGCGCATTTCCTTGGGCTGAGTGGACAGATATACTATCGCCTTTTTCAGTGGGTACACATCCCGCCGCAGATCGGTGATGCAGTAGCGTCCGCCGCGCCGAAGCACACGGTAAATCTCGTTAAAAGTGCGGATGGGGTTTTCCCATTCGTGCATGGAACCGTTGGAGATGACGGTGTCAAAGCTCTCATCCCCAAAAGGCATCTCCATACAGTTTCCCAACACATAGCGGGCTGAAATGCCATATTCAGCAGCATTCCTTTCGGCAAAGCGGATCATAGAGGGGCTGATTTCGCAGCCGGTGAGGGAGGACGGGCAAGTCTTTTTTGCCAACTCCAACCCCACATAGCCAGGACCAGGCCCGATTTCCAATACATCGCCGCCCTTTATACCAGAAGCGATCATGCTGTCTACACCATTCCATCCCTTGTCCCTCATACTGCGGGCGAAAGCATCGAACATCTCCACCGTAACTTCATTCTGAATGCCCTCATTCGTTTCAATGACTCTGGATTTTACCATTTTCTTCAGCCTCCTTCAAACTGTTGTAAGATTGCTCCGCCCAGGCAAGCTCCGCTTTGTATTGTACTAGGTGATGCCGGAAAATAATATCGGCGGGCGTTTTGTACTGGACGGGGATGTGTGTGATGGTTTCTTTTTGATGCATTTCCAGCTTGGCTATGATTTGCTTTAAGTTTGCGATATGTTTGCTGAGGCTTCCTGTTAGAGCGCTGTTCTCCAGTGCGTCAGAAAAGAAAAAAGTGCCGTCGATATCAAAAGTAGGCCGGTACTCGATTTGCAGACTTTGTGCAAGGAGTTCTTTAAATTTATCTGCGCCGGTATCGCTTACCTGATATACAATTTTCTCCGGACGAGCTCCCTGCCTGTCGCAGTGGGCGGTAATAAGGCCTGCTGCCTCCATTTTTTCAAGATGATAATACACGGTGGGCAGCTTTATCTGGGTAAAGTCCTCCAGTTGTTCCCCCAGCAATTTTTTTATCTGGTATCCATGCTGCGGCCCAAACCGTAGAAGAAGCCCAAGAATGTAAAGTGGAATCATGCGATATTCTCCTTTTCAAAATAGTCAGTACTGATTATCAGTATATTCAGTGCTGACTATTTTGTCAATAAAAAATAACAGGAAACCGAAATGTCATATCAGTTTCCTGTTTATCTGCAGGATATAAAAAATTTATTTCATTGATATTCTACACAGGAATTCTGCTATAGATCCAGTTTCTTTTCAATGCATACCAGATTTACCCCCGATATGCCGTTGAAAGCGCATGGAGTAATGCCGATTTCTTTATATCCGCACTTTTCATACAATGCTCGTGCACGAGCGTTTATAGCGTTAGTATCTATCCTTAGATACGGACAATTGTTCTCCCTCGCATATTTCTCATAGAACTCTACCATCTTTCTTCCGTAGCCGTGTTTCTTCGCAGAAGGTTCCACCACAAGGGTATGCATTACCATCACCTGGTCATCATCCGCAGGATATTCCCACTGGCAGTTTTTATATTCGGGAACCTGCTCCTGGTTCAAACGCATTGCGGCGACAACCTCTCCGTCTTCCTCCATAACGAATAGATCATCTTGTTCCAATGCTGCAGCAACCGTATTCCTGGTTGGATATATATCTCTCTTCCAACCAATAGTGCATTTATGCTCCTCTTCTTCCTTTATAATATGCTCAAAAATCAGTGATACCGCATCCATATCTTTTGGTGTAGCTTTTCGAATTATGTTCATGTCCATACGCTCCATTCAAAACGATTACGTCTCATTTTAAATCCATCTTACCACACTTTTCCCGGATCGAGTAGGAGAAAATTTCTCTAATTGGGAAATTTCCGACCTCTCACACTACCGTGCGTACCGCTCGACATATGGCGGTTCAATCAACTCAAACAAGAGCAATTCCTATAGCTAATGAGGTAAAATGGGCAGTTTTCTTAAAATAAGGTCGATGCATTAATCGTCTGCCATGTTCTTTAATGTGTCGCCTGCAATTCTGTAAACCGTCCAGTCTTTCATCGGCTCGGCTCCCAGCGATAAATAAAAATCTATGCTTGGCTTATTCCAATTCAGACACCACCATTCCAACCTGCCACACCCGCGCTCAATGGCAATTTGTGCAAGCCTTTTTAGAATGGATTTGCCATATCCGCAGCCCCTATATTCCGGCTTTATATACAAATCCTCAAGGTATATACCAGCCCTCCCTAAAAATGTGGAAAAGTTATGAAAGAACAGCGCAAATCCGACCTCAGTTCCATCTGACATCGCAAATATTACTTCAGCCTTTTTCTTTTCAAACAGCCATTCTTTCAACAGACTCTCAGTGGCAGCCACTTCATTAAGCATTTTTTCATATTCCGCTAAATCCTTAATAAATTGAAGAATCAACGCGGTATCCGATTCTTTTGCATATCTGAATGTCAAATTCATTCTTATATCTCCATTTCCGCTTTATAAATAATTAAAAAATAAAAATACTTTTATAAGTATAACATAAAAAATCAGGCTAAAGCAGATACAATTCCGTATCCATTTCAGCCTGATAACTTTGTGTCATTCTGTCAAAATAGATGCCGAAGAGATTACACTCAAATTGCTTAACTGTTTTTCATGCTCAGGATAAATCCACATCTGTCCGTCAGGTATAAACAGACGCAAACACATCTATTTTACCTGACTTTCGTGGTGCGAGCAGCTTATAACGACAAACTCAGGAACCCACTAACTAAATGCCATAGAAATGGGGCATATTTATAGAAGTCAAAAAACCGAAGCGAACCCTGTTTAATATTAATTAGCTTGCACAAGGTCGTGATGTGGATGTACAAAGACAGCAACGGACAGATCAGACTGTAAACAGCCTTAGTTCAGTTGACATTAGTTAGATTTCATCAGGCTTCGCACGTCACGGCGCATAAGCCTTGGGTTTCCATCTCGGGGTGCTCCTCCAGCACCTGGCTCAGAGGTTGCATTGCCAGTCCCAGCGTGTGCCCGAACAGTACCTTATAATCCTGAAAAAAATAAAATCATTTCTACGGAATGATTACTCAATTCCTATAGAAACGATTTTGTTTCATTCGGTCTAAACAGATGCATTACTTCATCGGGCTTTTCTGTCAAGTCGTGTTTCATAAGCTTTCCATTATGCTCATTAGGCGGACTATGTGGTTTTTGCGCTCTATTGCAGACTTGGGACAGTGTTAATTATTGCTTCTTTCCACGCTTTTTGCTTGGGAACTGTAATTTTCAGCAATTCATTATTTGTTGTATCAATGATTAATGCTTTTTGAAGCAAGCCGAATTTACCATCCCGAACTGCTTTTATTTGTTCCAATGGAATGGAGATAACGCCGTTTTTGCTTGTCATTTTGTTGACAACGGCGGCAGTTAAAACCGTTGTCAGGTTGAACCCTTCCAGTTTTTCAGGAATTGCAAGCAGGCGCCGGTCTGTGAGACAAATGGATGCGCTCGTGCTCATTTTGCCAAAGAACTGCTTATCTTCGGTTGTATAAGTACCCGGTGCTGCCATAAGTTTTTTCTCCACGTAATTGCCAGTAAAATCAGTACCACACCGTGGACAACACATTGATTCTTCGCTTCGATTATTATCTGCATAATCGCAGACAGGACATTTTGCATTTTTCATAAAGTATTGACCTCCTATTCCTACTACAATATATTTATGGTTAATATCCCTTACAGCCAGTAAGGAATTATCCATCTTGTTGCTTAACTGTTAGAATGTAGGTAGCAATCGGTATATCGTCTCCCTTTCTTGGACTTCGCGTCCGTGATTTAGACTGATAACCAGCTCCTCATTCGCAGCGTTCGTTTTATGC
>JAEWBE010000030.1 GCA_023391275.1 Bacillota bacterium
CAGCTGCGCAGCACAATCAGAAAATGGTCTTTTCCGTTTTCCCGCAGCCAGCCGGAAAACCCGGCATTCACTTCCCGGTTCCTGAAATAAGCGCTGAATGCCTGTTCCAAAACATGGTGGCGCATCATGTCCAGCTTTTGTTTAACGGCAAGCAACGTTTCCGCTACCACAGTATCCTTTAATGGCTTTAATAAGTAATCCTCACTTCCGAGCCGCATGCACTCCCGCACATATTGAAAATCCTGATACCCGCTCAGCACAATGGACAGAACCTCCGGATACTTTTCCTTTAAATTTCTGATCAGTTCAACTCCGTCCATAACCGGCATCTTTACATCCGTAAGCACCAGGTCCACATGATTATTCTGAAGGTATTCTAAAGCATCCTCTCCATTTTCAACCGCGGCGGCAATAATAAAATCCTTCGTGTTTCTTTCGATAATTCTTTGATTGTACCGAAGGATCATCGGCTCATCCTCCGCCAGCATGATTTTATACTCCATAATCTCTCTCCTGCAAAATACTCATAAAAACAATTTTGGCTCCGCCCTCTTGCGTGTTCCCCACCTCAAAATAGATTTGTTTATTATAAAAAAGTTCCAGACGCGCAAAAGTATTAATAATCCCCATATTGCCGATTCCGCCTTTTAGATCATTGTTTACCAGATCAAAGTCATCCTTATAATTTTTGATTTTCTCCCTGAGATCCTTTAAAACCTCATCGTCAAACCCGACGCCATTGTCTTCCACGGCGATTTGCCAGCCGTCATTTTCACAATTCCGGGCGTAAACGTTAATATGAATTTCCCTTTTATCTTTGGAAAACCCATGATAAAGCGAATTTTCAACGATGGGCTGTATGATCAGTCTGGGGATTTTAACTGTTTTTACTTCCTCATCCACCTTAATGTCATAGGTTAATTTATCCCCGTACCGCTCCTTCATCAGGCTCAAATAATTATAAACATGCTCCATTTCATCTTCAATCGTAACCGGCTGGCTTTCATCCGCCGTCGAATACCGCATCATATCCGATATCTTCTGGCAAACATCCACCACATCATCCGGCCGGTTCTCCAAAGCCATTTCCATAACCACATTAAGCATGTTGTGGATGAAATGCGGATTAATCTGTGCCTGCAGCGCATTAAAATGAGACCGAAGTTGCATGGAGCGCCCCGCAACCTCTTTTTCCAAAGAATCGTTCAAACGATCCTTCATAATGTTGAAAGAACGGTTCAAGGATACTATTTCATCCCCGGTGCCATCCACAACAAGGTCTTTTTTATTAATAATACTTTGCATATTGATGGTTTCCATCGCTATCTTCAATTGTCTTAACGGCTTCGTCAGCTTCATGGCCATGTAATAGGACAGCAAAGTCATGACTATGATGAATACTAAAATAACCACGATCAAAATATTCCTTGCAACCGTAAAAGAATACAAAAAAGTATCCTTACTCTGAATTGTCAGAACCGTCCAGCCTGTGAAAGCAGATCTTTTTATGCCGATCATTTCCTGTGAGGAAGAAATCTGATCTTTATCGCTCTCCGCCAGACTTTTATAAGAATCCAATATTTTTGGGCTCCATGTCTTACTGCTGAAAATTACATTTCCGTCACGATCAACGACCAGTGTTTCGTATTGATTGTTAAAACAGACCTTTTGCAGGTAATCCGTTTTTTCCTGAACCTCCACAAATCCGATTTCCTTTCCCGGATCCCGGATCACACGGGCAACGGAAAAGACATCCTGAGCCATATTCATGCTCCACGTATCCTTATGTACGGGAAGGACAACCATTTTTCCTCCCCGCTCCCTTGCCTTTTTCAGCCAGGTCAGCTGTTTTATTCTATCCGCCAAAACTTCCGTATTCAGTATTCTGTCATCATTTTCCGTAAAAAGATTTCCGCGCACATTAAACACGGAAAAACGAAAATAGTTATTGCTGACATAGTTGTTGTATACAGTTTGGCGTATGAACATGATACTGCCGTTAATTTGCTCATCATTCTCCGTATATTGATCATTCAGGTAAGTCAGGTTTTTTAGGTTTCGGATCATTTCCTGATTGGAGACAAAGCTTACCGCCTGAACATCCATCAAATCCAGCTTGTTGTCCAGTTGCATGGAAATCTCCTTGGAAGCATTGTTAAGCATACCCTGAGCATTTTGCAAATAATGGCTGTATGCATAATAATAAATGAAGGCCACACTGATCAGCAATGTTACCAAACCAAAAACAGAACACAATAACGCAATTTTGTAGTGAAATCTTTTCATGAGCCTTCTCCCATATTTGCAGCCTGCAATCCACTCAGTTTCAGCCAGACGCTTCGGAAGCATCCACTGCCGACACAGTCAGCCCAGCCCGCGTTTCCACACTCTCCTGCAACGTTTCCCAATTTTACTGAACTAATTGTGCAACGGTATCCGCGCTTAAATCAAGATCTGCAGCGGTCAGGGAATCCCGCAGATGTTCTACCGTGGACGGCCCAATGATTGCCGCCGCCGGTAACGAATTGCAAATTATGTATCCCAGCGCGGCCTGAGTCGGGCTTATCCCGCTCTGTTCGCAAACTGCTCTTACATTTTCAATTCTTCGTTCTGTTACCTCGTTATAGTATTTATTTCTGGCTTTTTCATTGACACTGTCCCAGCCGCTTTTCATGACCCTGGATATGATTCCTTTGGCCTGAGAAGACCAGGCGATTACAGGTATGCCCGCTTTCAGATATTTCTTATACTCAGTCCCGGTCATATGCGCAAGATCCTCGGCTCCGTTATCAGCGGGATTGCTCTCCGCCAAACTCCATTGTATTTCGGAGATTGCAAACGGCGTCAGATTATTATGCCGTGCATACGCATTCGCTTCAAGAATACGTTCCATGCTCCAATTGGAGGCACCGATTGCCTTCAGGCTTCCTGCTGCGACATACTTATGAAGCACTGGCATAATTTCACTCACCGGCACATTTACATTATCCCGGTGGAGAAAATATACATCAATAGCCTCAACCTGAAGGCTGTTAAGGCTTTTTTCAATATCGTCGGCGATACAGGACGCGGACACCCTTGAAATATGGGGCGTTTTTAATCTATGGTGTGCTCCCTTCGTGATAATCTTCATCTGATTGCGATATTCCGATTTCTTTAACCATTTTCCGATCACCTGCTCGCTGACCGGCGTACCTGAATCGTCCCAGTCACCATAAACGCTTGCCGTGTCAATGCAGGTTCCGCCCAGTTCGGCATAAGCATCCATGAGTGAATATGATGTTTTTTCATCGATTCCGGTCCCGAAGTGCGTACTGCCCAGAATTATCTTTGGCAAAGATATTTCCTCATTTTTAGATTTGACTAATAGCTTTCTCAAACCATATCTCCCCCTTCACGGATAAATACAAAAAATTTTTATACTTATATTAACACACAAGTTTTCAATTTGATAGTTTTTTCTTTAATTAAGGATAACTTTTGTTATTCTAACCAAACCTCTTCTTTGATTCTTACGCGTCCATAAGAATGTAAATTCACAAATTATCAGGGTTGCGTATCCCTACTCAATGCCAGTCTGAATTAATTATCGGATGCAGTTCCTGTATCTAGATAATTCAGATAGTACGAAACTCCTGAATTGGAACACATAGGATTTTTACTTTTTGCATTCTTATGAAAGAAGCGTCGATACATACAAGAATTAATTAGGCAAAATAAAGCCGCACCAAACAGCCAGAAAAAGCTGTCTGATGCGGTGTTTTGCGGTAAACCATTGGGGATGCGAACAGATACAATCTGCTGCCAAAATAAAAGGGGCATTGTTGCCCCTATTCTATAGTTTCTAAATACGAAGCGTCTCTTCTCGATGAGCTTCATTTCGCCCTGTCAATCCTCTTATCAACAAACTACAGAAATCTACCCTTTGATCCTCTTAATACATCTTACTATAATAATTTAAATATTCGCCGGATGTTACCTTTTCCAACCAATTCACATTGTCTAAATACCACTGAATGGTTTCACTGATTCCCTGCTCAAAAGTATAAGATGGGTGCCAGCCAAACTGTATCGCAATCTTTGTATTGTCAATGGCATAACGTCTGTCGTGCCCCGGCCTATCCTTTACATAAGTGATCAACGATTCCGGTTTATGTAAATTTTCAAGAATTAATTTTACAATTTCAATATTTGCTTTTTCATTATTCCCGCCAATATTATAAATTTCTCCTTTAACACCCTGATGTAAAACTGTGTCAATCCCCCGGCAATGGTCTTTTACATGTAACCAATCCCGTATTTGCATCCCATCCCCATAAATCGGCAAGCTTTTATTTAGCTTGCAATTATTAATCATGAGTGGAATAAGTTTTTCTGGGAACTGATAAGGCCCATAGTTATTGGAACAACGCGTAATATTGACAGGCAATCCAAATGTTGCATGATATGATCGAACGATTAAATCAGCACTGGCTTTGGAGGCCGAATAGGGGCTATTGGGTGCGAGAGGCGTCGTTTCTCTAAACATGCCCTCTTTACCAAGTGCACCATACACTTCATCCGTCGAAACCTGAAGAAATTTCACTCCATTTTTATATGCGCAGCAATATTTGTCATCAGGCGACAGCTTCCAGCTTTTTTTCGCAGCATCTAAAAGAGTTTGTGTTCCGATTATATTGGTTGTAAGGAAAATTTTGGGGTCTTCAATACTTCGGTCAACATGCGATTCTGCCGCGAAATTGACAACGGTATCTATATTATATTCTTTAAAGATACCATCTACTAATTGAGTATCACAAATATTTCCTTTTACAAAAGAATAGTTCGGAATTTTTTCGATCTCTTTTAAATTTTCTAAATTCCCAGCATAGGTCAGAGCATCCAGGTTAATGATATTGTAATCATAAGAGGAGAGCATATATTTTATAAAGTTTGAGCCGATAAAACCCGCTCCGCCTGTCACTAAAATATTTTTCATTGCCTCTCCCCCGCTATCCGAACCAAATATTTTCCATAATCTGTTTTGAGCATAGGCTGTGCCAATTCTATTAGCTTGTCCCTTGTTATGTATCCTTTTCGATATGCAATCTCTTCCAAGCAGGAGACATACAGTCCTTGTCGCTTCTGTACGATGGAGACAAAATCCGCTGCCTCCAAAAGGCCTTCATGCGTACCTGTGTCCAGCCAAGCCATACCACGGCCAAACAAGTTCACTTTCAACTCACCGCGTCTAAGATATTCGTTATTAACCGCTGTAATTTCAAGTTCTCCACGCGCGGATGGCTGAATATTCTTGGAAATCTCCACCACTCGGTTATCATAAAAATAAAGTCCCGGCACCGCGTAATTTGATTTTGGGTGTTCCGGCTTTTCTTCCAAAGACAAGACATTCCAGTCACTATCAAATTCTACAACACCAAAGTCCGCAGGGTTAGGCACATTATATCCAAAAATTTCTGCACCGCTTTCTAGATCTGCCGCACGTAAAAGGACATCGGAGAATCCTCGCCCATAAAAAATATTATCGCCCAGCACAAGAGCAACTTTCTCCTGACCAATAAATTTTTCACCGATAATAAAAGCTTCCGCCAAACCGTTTGGCTCTTTCTGCTCTGCATACGTTAAGTGAAGTCCGATATCGATCCCATCATTTAACAATTCCTGAAAAGCCGGTAAATCACGTGGAGTAGAGATAATCAAAATATCACGGATTCCCGCCAGCATAAGCGTTGAAAGCGGGTAATAAATCATTGGTTTATCATAAATGGGCAACATTTGCTTAGAGAGTGATCTCGTAATGGGATAAAGGCGCGTACCCGAGCCGCCAGCTAAAATTATACCTTTCATTCAAGCGCCAACTTTCAGTTCGATTTTACGAAGCTTATTTTCCTATGTTAGGCCGTGCATTTAAAGTGAAAAAACAACAATTCCTATAATAATAACTGTCATTCCCAAAAGTTTTCTCTTGCTAATTTTTTCTTTTAAAACAAGAACACCCAATATCGTAACAAAAATATATCCTGATGATTCTAAAACAGGTCCCATTGAAAGAGGAACATATTTATAAGCCAACATAGTTATCAAGCTGGAGGTAAAAAATATTCCATAGGCCGTAATAACCAATGGATTCAGGTATTCTTTCAGTTTGCTGTCATGGCATCGCAAAGCACTCTTTTTCAACATAATTTGGGAAACGGATGAAATAAACACACTAAAAATAAAAATCCCCGAATATACCGACATTTCATTCATGATCGGTCACCACAAGATAAACCCCAAAAATAATAGCTATACCTCCTATTATCATTTTCAGTGTTATTTGTTCCTGGAAAAGCAGCGTGCCCCATAGCATTCCAAAAACGACAGTAACTGAC
Source organism: Bacillota bacterium (assembly GCA_023391275.1). GTDB lineage: Bacteria > Bacillota > Clostridia > Oscillospirales > Acutalibacteraceae > Caproiciproducens. Next base: position 6,375 of record JAEWBE010000030.1, read on the forward strand.
TTATTTGAAAATGCCGTAGTCAGTGGCATTTTCTTTAAAACCTGTTGCCACAAAACAGCATAGATAAATAAAATTAAAAGCACTAAGCCATAATAGCAAAAAAATTCAGCAGATAAGAATTGATTTTTGGATGCCAGCTTAGCAAAAATCCCATTCACGGAATAAAGCAATAAAGCTATGTATAAAAGCAGATAATCTTTAACTGTCGAACGTTTTACTTCCATCTTTATTTGACTCCTCATCTTTTTTTATGTTTACCGTTTCACGGATAACATATTGAGGGGAAGCATTGATACAAATATAAATTCTTCCGATATACTCGCCGATCAATCCCAATATCAGCATAATCATTCCGCCGATAAACAGCAAAGCAGCCATGGTAGAACTCCAACCAGCCGGTGTAGCCGGATTAACCAATTTATGCATAATAGTGTACACTCCAAAAATAAATCCTATTAAAGCACAAATCATGCCGGTCACCGTTGCAATACGCAATGGTTTTACCGAAAAAGCAGTGAAACCATTCATCCATAGAGAAACCATTTTTTTAAAAGTATAGCCAGACGTTCCATTTATTCTTTCCCGATCGGGCATCGGAATATTTGCAATTTTGGTTGTGGTACGCAAAAGAAGACCATCAAGATATGGGTAAGGGTTATCGTATTTAATAATTTCTTGCAAAATATAATCATTCATTGCAAAAAAACTGCCGAACTGTAAATCTTTTGGTTTTTCGAGCAAAATTCTTGTCATAAAATCATTTAACTTACTACCAAAATTCTTAAATGCACTTTGACTTTTAGACCCATATTTTGCAATGGAAACGTCATAACCATTTTGCAGAGGGGCCAACAGATCCCACAGCCTGTCAACGGGGCACTGCCCATCATCATCCACACAGACTATAGTTTTGCCGGAAGCATAATGATATCCGGCCATCAACGCTGCATGTTTCCCCATATTTTTCACTAAATCAATTACTTTAATCCGTATATTTCCCTGCGCTCTCTTCTTTAAAACAGAGAAGACTTGGTCCGGCGAGCCATCATTAACAGCGATAATTTCATATATATAATCTTTTTCTAATTCCATAATGCGGATTATTTCATCTAACACGAATCCAATGGAACGCTCACTACGATAACAGGGTATCACAAAACTGATAAGGTTTTCTATCATGCTTGTACACCCACTACTTTCAATATCTCTTGCTTCTCTTCTTCACTAGAAGTCGCTAAAATATAATAACCGTATCTTTTGGCACTGTCCAGCACTGTTCTTCCATCAAAGGATTCTATTGGACTGATCCGATAAAAAGCATTTGAATGTGTTTGTTTTAAAATAGTAAAACATTCAAGGTCTTTCTCACTGAATACAAATCTTACTATTGCATACCTAGGTTCACAAATCTTCTGAAAGCACGGAGGAATTCCGCATGAGATATCAATGACCATATTCAAAAAATCATATCCGGTAGAAATTTGTACCAAATCTGATCCAATACAATCTCCTCCCATTCTCGCTCCAATCTCTATTATTTTTATATTTTCTGAAGCATCTACCTTTACTTCTGCATGGGAGGCTCCATATTGAATTTGCAAAGAATCTAGTGCATGCATAACCACACGAATAATCTTATCGCGCCTATCTGGTGTAATAGGTGCTGGTTGCAAATGCCCTATCTCTATAAAATAAGGAACTCCTGTAGTAAACTTTTTCGTTAGCGCTAAAAAAGTGTGCTTTCCTCTCCATGAAACAAATTCAACGCTGTACTCTTCCCCTTCGGCAAATTCTTCAATCAAAACTTTTTTCTCAAAAGATTCCTTAACCGCCCGCTCCACCGCTGATTTTAATTCAACCCTATTTTCAACTTTTGTAATACCTCTACTTCCAGAGCGGTCAGTGGGTTTTACAATTACAGGAAATGAAACATCAATTGCATTGATGTCCATTTCTTGCTCAAACAAAATACTTTTCGGAGATGGATCTCCATTCTGTTCAAAAGCATCCCTCATTGAATGTTTATTGGTGCAAATCGTACTGCTTTCTTCGCTGTTGGACGTAAGTCCCAACCGACTGGCGATATAATTCACTGTGGGTACTGCCAGATCAGAAGCAATAGAACAAATGCCAACCGGGTGTATTTTTTTACAGACTTCCAAAATTGACTCTTTTTCAACAATACTAATGGGGTAAAAAAAGTCCGCGGTCTTCGCACCTATTGCTCCATTTTCCCATGCAAAAACATGAGTTTCATACCCCTTTGCTTTTGCTTTACGTATTAACTGATCTTGAAAATCATTTGCGCCTATTATAACAAGTCTTCGTTTCATCTTTTCCTCACATAAAATCTGTACTTCTGTGATTTTCTAACGTAATGCTTCTTGCGGGCACAATCACTTCATATGGTTTTGTATCACTTGACACATAAGCACCTGCACCAACAAATGTAAATGAGGCTATTTTTCGATAAATCGTAGAATTATTTCCAATAAAACAGTTATCTCCAATCTCAGTCATTCCTATAGTCGATGAACAACCAGCAAATTGATTATTACTGCCAATCTTATTATGATGGGCTATTGAAACATTTGGCCAGATCATATTATTATTTCCCATAGTTACAAAAGGTCCAATTGTCACATTATCCATAATAAAATTTGCATCCCCCATTACTTTAGCTGACACACTAGCTGTACTGTGAATAATGTTGGGAAGTTCATACCCTGCTTTTTTAACGGCCCAATATATTTTTTCACGGTCACAGAACATATGCGCCCCCACTACACCTATTACAACAGCAAATTGATCCGGGGAATATTTACTGATCAACTCATCGAAAGGAACTACTGGCAAACTATTATGACTTGTTTCGGTACAGTATTCTCTATCAGCCGTAAAAGCAACAACCTCTCGCTTACAATCTTTAGTCAAATAATATTCCATGATATCGGCGAAATCTCCAAATCCATAGATCACAAATTTTTTCATCTAAGTCTCTCCTTCTTTCAAAACACACTCAACAATTCTACAAAGCTCAGTTATATTTTTCGTGCTATATCTCTGATCAACTGGCAAACATATTAAATGCTTTGAAAAATCATATTCAACTGTATTTTGATATTCTTTACATATCATTTCTTTCCATAAAGTAGGTACATAGATATGATTTTCGATTAATTTTGCTTTGACTTTTTCATTATTCAATAAAAGTGGATATATGTAGGGCACTTGTTGTTGCTGCTCAAAATGAAAACGATTTATCTTTTTAAAATATGTATGCATTAAATTAAAATTTTCTCGCCTCCTATTTTTTATCAATTTATAGTCTACCGAATTTAACATTTTTTTCGTTAAAATTGACATTAATTTTCTATTATCATTAAGATATTTCTCATTTTCTAAATTTTTCTCATATGCAGTATTTGTCCCTTGTTCATATGCTTGCAGCAAAAATATATATCTGTCATAAGAAATATCCCTTTCTAAAGCAAAATCGCCCAACTGTGAACCAATTAAATAGGCGCCGTCAGGTACGCCTATAAATTTTCTACAGCTGTAAACATTATACACGCCTTTCCTTATAATTGGTTCTGAAAAAAAAGCCTGCGTGTTATCAATAATTACATTTTTATACCTTCCCACACCTTTATTAATGAAATCGGTCATCAAACCAAAATAATTCACAAGCAAAACATATTCGTTATTTTCTGAATTAATTTTCAAATCAATTGGTTCCAACTTTGAGTTGATAAAAAAACGTTCAACAGGAATTTTCATACTCTTAATCAGGTCATAAACAGTATTACAAATATAGTGTGGTATAAAAACTTTAGATGGTTTACAATCAAGCAATGCACAATAAATGGCTGTTCGGCCCGTATTATATCTTTGTGCAGGGTAAAGGCAATGGCCATAATATTCTTCTTTGTTGACAAGTTCTAAAGGTAAATATCCACCATATTCATCCACTTCTGCACATTCTTTCTGAAAAGTTATAATATTTATTCATCTACTCTACTAAAGATCCCACATCAGCATATCCACGTTAATTTAGTGTGAAAACCTTATTTATAAAATTTATGAATCTGTTTTACAATATACTCAATTTCTCCTTTTTCTAACCCGTAATACATGGGCAGACGAAGTAGTCTTTCGCTTTCCTTTGTGGTGTATTTGTCTTCACCATGAAATCGACCAAATTTTTGTCCGGCTGGTGAAGTATGCAAAGGAATATAATGAAAAGCCGTCGAAACATCATTTTTTTTCAAATAGGAAATCAACCTTGTGCGCTCTTCCAAATCTTTTCCCTTTATGTAAAACATATGTGCATTGTGAACGCAATCTTTGGGAATATAAGGTAACTCTATTTTACCTTCAGCTGCTAAATCTTGCAACCCATTCCAGTATAAATTCCAACTTGACAATCTGTCTAGGTTAATTTCATCTGCTTTTTCAAGCTGTGCCCATAAATAAGCCGCATTCATATCACTCGGCAAATAGGACGAACCATAATCTACCCATGTATATTTGTCGATTTGACCACGGAAAAATTTGCTGCGGTTTGTACCCTTTTCGCGTGTAATTTCCGCCGGCTCAATGTCTTCTTTATGGTTTAGCAGAATGGCTCCGCCCTCCCCCATACTATAATTTTTTGTCTCGTGAAAAGAGTAGCAACCATAATCGCCCAGCGTCCCCAGAGCTTGTCCTTTATAAGTTGACATCATTCCCTGTGCAGCATCCTCAACTACTTTTAGATGATGCTTCTTTGCAATTGCATTGATTGTATCCATTTCACACGCCACACCAGCATAATGAACTGGTACGATCACTTTGGTTTTTTCCGTAATCGCATCTTCCAATAGCTTTTCATCCATATTCATAGTGTCAGGCCGAATATCTATAAATACAATTTTTGCGCCTCGCAGCACAAATGCATCCGCAGTGGATACAAAAGTATAGGCAGGCATAATTACCTCGTTCCCCGGCTTGGTGCCTGTGAGAATAGCCGCCATTTCCAAGGCATGAGTACACGATGTAGTAAGCAACGCCTTTGCTGTGCCGGTTTTATCCTCAATCCATTGGTTGCATCTTTGGGTAAACTGTCCATCGCCACATATTTTGTGAGCATCTATAGCCTTTTTTATATAAACTAACTCATTGCCCACGTATGGGGGCATATTAAACGAAATCATATAATTTCCTCCCTATGATTTTATTGTGATATTACCATCCATTTTAAACCTATTCCTAACTTCCTAGAATCTTGAATTGCACTCACATCAGATAGTGGCTTAACCTCTCCAATATGAAAAGTTAACTTAAGTAAATTACTATTTTGGAATATATCTTTTGGCAAATTTACTTTGGCCACTGTGTCATTAACCGATATCACCGCTTCTGAAACTTCTTTGCCATTAGCTGATATTTTAATAGAGCGCGGCTTCATACATGATAATGCACAAAACTGGAAAGTCAAGTCTGAAGTAATCTGATTGCTTATATTTATATAAATGTCACTGTCACTTTCGTCCGTCCAAGTTCCCCAATCTTCTTGACGGCTCCATCCACGACCTGTATATTTGTTTATATCGCTTCCTGAAAAATTGATCTTGGTATCCAGATGATAGGAGAGTCCATCATACCCAGGCCAATTTTGTAACGAATGATCAATATAATACATTTTATATTCTATTGGAACTTTTGAAAAATATGTTAAAGCTAACGTACCGATATAAAATAAAACTAAAATTAGGCTCAGTAAATAACAAAGTGCCTTTTTCATATTGTCACCCGATCAAATTAAAAAGTTAAGTTGTGAGTACCAGCAATAAACTAAAACAAATTCATATGCTGACAATGAAGTATAAAGAATGCTTTTATACTTCGGGAATTTATTAATTAATATTGATAATCCCATCACAGCAAATACCATCCCAATAGAGTGCCGTGCAATGTTGTGAACAGAAGAAAAATGAGTTGATACAATAACGGCCCCTAAAATAAATTCATCGTATTGATGGTTTAATAATAGAGAAATTACGATTATAATTCCTACAATAACCATCATCCCCACATAAAATAGCGATAGTCCATTTTTTCCACTTAATGCCTCTAAGAAAGATGAAGCACCCGTAAGATCTTGCCAAGCTCGCAATATATGGACACTAGCCCAAACATCACCGACTAACTTATATAGATAGATCATATAAATAAATGCGCCAAGCGGACAAAGTAATATAGACAAAACTTTCGACGGATCAGCAAGCAAACTCTTAATAAATGCAAGAAAGTGGGTTAATTTAAACTCGTCAAATTGAGCTCTATATAATTCAAATAAAAGTATGAAAACAAGAAATACACCCATCAATCTCGTTGCACTAGATAGCCCAGAAAATACACCTGCAAGTATGTAATTTCGCCGCTTTAACTGATAAAGAAATAACACTATAAAAAGAAAAAATAAAGCTTCGGCATACATCGAAGAAAAATAGAAGGCATAGGGCCCCAAAAAAACCAGAAATAAAAAAGAGGTATAATCTTCCCCTGGTCTACAAATTCTGTAATATTTGACACCATAATAAGAAGCAATGACTATACAGATGTTTGAAACAATAGGTCCAGCAACATTGGTAGGTAGAAAAAATAATGTTTTAAAAAAAGTTACCGCAATCGGATATAATGGAGAGAAAGCCCAATTTGCTTGTGCTGCCGTCGGCATATTAATAGCATTGGGAAATTTCATATAACCCTGATTGATAATTCCACTATACCATGCAGCATCCCACTTATTTATTAGAAATGGAAGATTATAATCCACATGATTTATAGAGTTAAATAATAATCCGATTAAAACAAAGGACATTCTCGAAAGTAAAAATAAAAGTATTATTTCCAAAACAATCTGATGATCTTCATGACTCTTACCAATATCTAACTTACTAATTTTCATTTTCATTCTTCCCTGTGAAGGTAATATAAGGGAGATCTTATATCCCTATCTCATTTATAAATGTTAAATATTTCTCAGCGATTTTCTCATGTGCAAAATTTTCTATAACATAACGAAACCCATTTTGTCCCATTTGATCTGCAATTTTTTCATGGTTTAATAAATAATCCACACAGCCGCAAAATTCCGAAAAATTGTTATAATACAAGCCGCCATTCGTTTCTAAACAAAAATTTGTAGTTACAGCACAATGTTGTGATACCAATACAGGCCGTTTCGCCAACCAGCTTTCCATAATAACAAGAGAGAAGCTTTCGAAGTAAGACGGATTACATAAAAACTTTGCTGCAGCAAAAGCATTGTGCTTATCCTCTACCGACACAAATCCCAAATCAACAACCTCGGTTTTAAATTCTTCTGGAATTAGTAAAGTTCCACCCCCAATTAAGATTAATTTTAATTTCTTCTCCAAATGTAATTTTTTATATCCTATAAAAAAAGAAACCAGTTCATCCGCTTTTTTCCCGGCATCTTTACGCCCGGCAAATAAAATGAAGTCATCTTTAATTCCATACTTGTCCCGAAACGATTGTGCATCACAATTGCTATGCCACTCAGTATCTATTCCTTCTCCAAGTACAGCCGTTGTTGCCTTGTCTAAATTATACAGTCTGTGTGCAAGTTCATATTCTGGTTTTGCGTGAAAAATCATTCCTCGAAAGCGTGGCATTTTTCCTTTTAATACCTTCATATAGCCGTAGCTCTCATCATGCAGACATGGAATCAAAATTGCCTTATCCATACATTCTTCAGAGCAATTATAAGTAATCCCATACATATAAGGGATAAAAATGAAACACCTATAGTCATTTTTACGCATACGAATATATTGACACATATCGGGGGAATTAATATCTTCTTCAAAGTAAGTCTTTTCATCTTCAATGGTAAAATTATTATTGTGATAAATTTTAAGGTTAGCGGCAGTAAAGCGATCAACATCTCGTTTTCTCACTTTGAAACGTCGAACTAATATACCGCTTTCCATATTTTCTCCTGCTGGAAGCGTATTTTTCCCTCGATCACAAGACGCGTCCTGAACGCAAGTAGTAAATACTTCCACACACGCTCCCGCCTTTGCTAAGCTATGTGCTAAATAGTTGCATTCCATTTCTGCACCACCGCGTATATTATCCCCATACCACGGAATTACAAGTGCGATCGGTTTCATTTTACTTCTCCTTAAATGACATAATAATATCATAATACCGTTTAGAAATTTTTTCCGGTGAAAGGACTGTATCAGCATATGCTTGAGCATTCTCACCAAGGGCTCGACGTACATCAGGATTATCTATTAAATATTCCAGCATTTCTGTTAGAAGCGTAACCTCATACGGTCCAGGCACAACTTTCCAACAAATTTCGTCCGGATATTCCACATACTGATTCACTTCACTAACCAGCACAGGTTTCCCAAACTTAAATGCTTCACATAGTGTACCGGAAGCTTCGCCCATAGAAGGAAACCGGAGATTTACTACAATATCGCACATCTCCATGCCAATTTCATATTCTCCCTTTTCCAGATATCCAGTTATATAAACTTTATCTTGCAGCCCACGTTTATTGATAAGTTGAGTGATATCTTCGCTACTCGGTTTACCAAAAAAAATCAATCTTACATTTTTGCCAACCTGTAAAAGATTAGAAATTGCTTCTATTACTTTTTCTGGACGCTTATTTTTATTTATAAATCCGAAACAGCCAATAATCGTTTCTGAATCTGTTATATGACATTTCTGTTTTATTGCACGGAGCAAATCTTCTCTTTGGTTATCTTCCAAAAATTCTTTATCAAAACAAGCATGTGGAACGACAAATATTTTATTTTGTTTTATTTGCTCTTCAGACCAATGATTATGAAAAATGGTGGCTTTACAAATATTGCTTACACTGTGGCTCATGGGAAAATTGGATTCATCTGGAAAAGATTGTCCTGATCTAATCTTTTCATAATGTTTTAGGCCTGTTTTGCCATATCCATCTTCAAGAACTTGGCGATAAATATCATATTTTTTCTTTAGAAAGAATGAATGATAAAAAAAGGGACTTAAAATAAAATCATGAATTTCTGCAATTCCCTTATACTTTCTTGCGTATTCATAAATTCCTGTGTGATATTTACTCTCATTTCCAATTTGATATATAACTTCATCATATTCAGTAGCTCTAGCCTCAAATTCTTGTAAAGTATATAAACCGCCATAGGGATTTTCAACCAAAGGTGATTTTTTATCTATAGTATTATCTACGAATACGTCAACATCAAAATAGTGTATCAAATACGGCATCAGTTTATAAACATAGTTGGCAATCCCAGTCATCTGGGTCGGCCATGGCGTCATAATGGCGATTTTCTCTCTATGAGCAGATTTTTTCTCAATATTTGATTCAAATGCACACAAGGTCTGCATTGCTGTTTTTTCCCAAGAATAAGTCAGTGCATAGTTCTGACGCTCCAACTTATCCTCTACTGACTCTTTTGATGCATTATATAGAGCTAATCTTAACTTATCTGCCATATCTTCATCGCTTTTAGCATTGCACAAAACAGCGTATTTGCTACAAACTTCCGGTAAAGACGAATTGTCGGCACTCAAAATATAAGCACCCCCAAGCATAGCCTCTAATATGGGCAACCCAAACCCCTCGTACAATGAAGGAAAGAAAAATAAATCTGCATTTGCATACAAGTCAGAAAGCTGCTCATCGGGAATATAACCCGTTAATTTTACAAAGCCACTAAGTCCAAAATGATCTACTTTCTTATAAAATGCTTCCTGAATATCGCTGGAAGCTTTGCAAACAATATATAATTTTATTTTCTGGAGAACAGAATCATTCGGATTTCTCTTTTTGGCCAATGAAAAAGCTCGAACAGCTCCGTCAATATTTTTCCGATAATCAAAGCCTCCGGTAAACACTATATAAGGATCTTCATTTATTCCGCTTTTTTCCCTTTTATGGTAAAATAGTCTACTGTTCGCAGCTTCAAGAGTAACAACAGTATTCACTGCTTCTCCAATGCATTTCTTTACATCATTCTCCGTAGCCCGAGAAACACAAATTGCTGTAACATCTTTTTGGCTATTTATAAATTTTAAACGACGAAAATACTCTTCCTTAACAGCTTTACTCCACTCTTTAACTGGAATTATAGCGGGGATCACATCATGCACTGTTAAAAACATTTTACATCCAACTTGTCTTATAGGAAACAAGACATTTACCATGAGGGGATTTGGACTCCAAAATGCATTGATTTTGTAAGTAGAAACTGCAGATTCAAGTGCCTGTGTATATGATTCAGTACGAGAAAAATCAGAACTGGGAGAAAAGAAATCATTGATTACAGGGTTAATCCTCTTTGCCACCCATGGATCCAAAGTCGCTAAAGAATTTTCTTTTGACACTGCAATAAACCAGTTATGATCAAAATTTTGCTTTATCATATTATTTAGAACATTCTTAAAATAAACACCAATGCCACGATTCAGTTCAGCAGATTCAAGAGTCTGCCCATCGATTAAAATATTCATCATCATCATCCTATTATTTCGTCGCAACAAGTGCATAATCAGGAGAATTATATAATGTGTTTTTTACACTTTCAACAACTGTTCTCAGTATTGTAGAATCCATACTTTTTGTGTTATCATCTTCTACTACAGAGTTCCACCATTTATTAATTTCATTCTCTTTCCAATAAACAATTTCCAAATCATAAAACCCTGCTGTCTTCGCAAGAAATTTGAGGTACTCTTTGTGAATCGGACGTTTATGAGTGGGATCAGAATAAAAATTAGCGGCACCCACTTCAAGGTTATTAGCATTTGGCGTTTCCAAAATCACCATACCATGCGGTTTGAGTACTCTAAAAATTTCTGCCATCATTTCAGCAAGTTTCATAGGTGGCAAATGTTCAATAAGCTGGAAAGAAGTCACAACCTGAATGCTGCTTTCTTCAAGCGTTCTAAGGTATGTAACGGCATCGCCATATACAACATCCAGCCCTTTATTTTTACATTCATTTACCATCGCATCATTAAAGTCAACCCCAGAAACCTGATATCCACTTTCTTTCAATAATTCAATCCATTCCCCACGACCGCAACCCAAATCCAAAATTTTGTCAGTGCCTTGTTTGCTTACATTATTATCAATATATTTATCTAAATAATAGTGTACCCGTCTTTGAATATCATCTGTACTACCTCGAAATTCATTTTCGAATTTTAAGTACAGTTCATCAGAAAAAGCATTTTCTGTACTATTACAAAATCTAAGTTGTTTTTCTAACTCTTGTATCCTTTGTGAAAGCTGTTTATTACTCTCAGATAGTTCATTCATACAGAAAAGTGTTTTTAAAATCACCTGATTACTTTCTGTAAGAGCTTTTATACACGCATCTGTATTATGGTTGACAATTGATTGCTCCTTTGAAATGTGATGAATCGCTTTCCGAATAAAGCGCGCAACAAATCGCAATATTTTACGTAAAAACAAATTAAAACGGCTACACTCCGGAAGTCTCATACCCATATCAAGAAATGGAGCTGAATTATTTCTTGTATTTGTAATAAATTCCTGAATCCTGTTAAGTTCTTTATAGGCATCTCTTACTTCAATTAGACCATTAAGCTGTTCTGGTGCCAAAGTAAAATCATTTTGCGGAACTACACTTGCCTTTATTTCACGCATTATTGCTGCAACATCAATTTCATTATTGTACATAATTTCCCCTCCAAAAGCTGTAATTCCGTCTGAGGTTTCTTCTGTATCTTCTAAATAAAATATCTTTTTTCGGTAATTTTGTTTAGCCTTATTCCTAACTGTTGGACTTTTATATAAATCCATTTCAAATTCTAACCCGTTTTTACAATACCTACTCTATAATTGATAAATCCAGCTTAATGCCAGAATTTATGTCATCAAACCAAAACTGCCCTTCCTGTACCATTGTAATTCTAAATATATCTCCAACCTTTATATTCGGTTTAGATAAATCTAAATTTATTGATATAAACCTTCCCTCGCCTGGATAAATTGCAGGAGAAATATCTGTACGAATACCATCAAATAATATCATACTACCTTCTTTACCAAGAATATGATAGCTAAGGTGAACAGGATTCTCTTCATCTGAAAACAGTATTTGTTGAGAATCATTAAAAATTTGAACAGGATAAGTTTTACTCATTTTTGAAATCGCTAAAGGGACACAACCTGCCAACTTAATATTTAAATTGGATGTATCTAACCTTTTATATGGAGGTCTATAATCCTGCAATTGAGCGGAAATTAAAGCAATTCCTAATTCTCTTTGATCGTCTCCGCCAAATACAGCAGAAGGACTCCACATATGGTTTACCTCAAATACTACTTTTATAAAATCATTTTCATTGTCTAATTCTAATATAGGTATTCTTATCTTATGAATTCCTGTGCTGCACGGCACATCTTGGCTTATCCCATTTACTGTGATCTGTAATTTTAGCGGATCATGGTAATCAGAAGGCAATACATTTCGATAAGTAATAACCATGTCCTTTGGTATTTTCTCTGGATTCGGTAGATATACCATGGATCTTTTGCTATTCATCCAATGATAAAAAAGATTTCCATCCTGTTCCTCATTGTCAAAAGAAAAATCGTATACACATTGAGGGCAAGGTTTAACATAATTAAAAATATACTTAATCTCAGACTTTAAAAACGAAAATTTTAAGCCATAATACGATTCTTCACGTTGTACGTCACAGTTTGCATTGCAGCCACTACACTGTTTGACTGCGGAATTTATCACATGCACTCTGCGGTTCCCGTGCATTATTTCATCAATAGATTCATTCTTTAAATCTCCAATACAGTAATTATCTTTCTGATTCTCGTTCAAATATGCACATGCCATTGAACAAGAATACACTTTCCCTCTGGGATCAATAACAATGTTAGAAGAGCCAGCATGACAATCAGTAATGTTAAAATTCCCCTTAGATACTAAATATTTCAAATCATTATGAGAACGAATATAGGGATACAAAATTGACAATTCTTCATCTTTATATGGAAATTCCTTTTCCTTACTAACTGCCAAGGTTAACGGAACTGGAGTATATTTCACATTAGGACTAAACTGGAAAAACAGCTGCCTCATTGCCGACAAATCCGCAAAATTATCTTTCTGCATAACGGTATTTACTTCTACATGAACACCATAAGAGCTAATAACTTCTATACTCTTTATCGCCCTTTTATAAGCCAATTCATTTCCTCTAATAGCATTATGAGCCTTTTCAAAGCCATCAACAGAAACAGAAAAAGTTAATTTAGAAATATCATTTACTTTCGACACAACACTTTGTATCTTATCCACATAATATCCATTTGTTGTAATAGAAAGGTGCGAATGAAGGTTACCATCGTTTACAATACCTAAAATAAAAGATTCAATGTCTTTTTTTAAAAAAGGTTCTCCACCCGTTAAAACAACTTCACAATTTTTTGCACATTGGCTGGATTTAAGCATATTAAGAATATTAAGGCTACTCATCTCTTCATTTTCTTTGTATAAATGCTTTTCACCACAATGTTTACAATCATAGTTGCATCGCAAAGTAGCCATATATAATATTTCCTTGATTTCCCTCATTTTTATTGAATCTCCCATCTGTGATTTGGCCTATAAACTCCAACATCTGTCTGCGTATTATATATAGTAAATTTAAAAGCATTCAAAATTTCATGATAAATTGGACCATAGTCTTTTATAAACGAGATATCAGCAGAATATGCTCCTTGCATTAATTGAATGGGCTCAATGATTAATGTAACACTTCCTGTAGCATTAAGATTAATAGTCTCTTGTGTGTCAATATAAGTATTTGTTGAAAAACAATTAATACCATCATTTCGATAAAAAATGATACTAAAAATTGCATCTTTTAATTTTGGATTTTTCAGTTTATAAAAAACTTTTAATTTCAAAAAATCTGTAACATTAAAATTGTTTTTTTCTTGATTTGTTTTTCCATCATATAAAGCTATGTTTGTAATCACAACATCTTGATTTCCAAGTTCATGCCATTCTCCATCTTTACGTAGTTGGGAAATATCTGGTTCCTTTTCTTGCTTATCTTCAATGCAAGCAACTTTTTCTTCATTTTCCTTCGATCCGCATTTTTTCTGAGATGATTCTATGGGTTTTGGCTGATCTTTAGACATAATCCAACTCATATACTCTTGTATAACTTCTCTTGGTCTTCCAGACTGACGGATAACACCTTCTTCAATCCAAATCACTTTGTCGCAGATTTGTTCAATTTGTGACATTGAATGCGAAACAATAGCAATCGTAGTTCCTTTTGCTTTAATCTCTTTCATCTTATTGAAGCACTTGGCCTGAAATGAAGCATCCCCCACAGCAAGGATTTCATCTACCAACAAGATATCGGCATCAACACTAATTGCCACAGAAAATGCTAGTCTCATATACATTCCTGATGAATATGTTCGCACCGGGTTATCAATAAATTCTTGCAGCTCAGAAAATTCAATAATACCGTTTATTCTCGCGTCAATTTCTTTTTTTGATAATCCGAAAATAGATGCATTTGTATAAATATTTTCACGGCCGCTCATGTCAGGATGAAATCCTGCACCCAATTCAATAAGGCTGGAAACCCTTCCAGTCAATTCAATGCTCCCTTGATCCGGGTACATAATTTTTGTCATCAATTTAAGTAATGTACTCTTCCCACAGCCATTTTCACCAATTATTCCAACAGCTTCTCCTTTTTCGACTTGAAAAGACACACCCTTAAGCACCCAACGATCTTCATAATAATTCCTATTTCTAAATAGAATTCGATCTTTTAAACTTTGCCCTTTGTCGAAATAAACCTTAAATTTTTTATGAACATCCTTTACAGTTATAGCACTCACTATAATTCCTCCGCAAAATGTCTTTTTAACTTACTAAATACAACGCAGCCAATTGCTAAAAAAATAACACCAAAAGCAAATGCTTGAAGCAGAGTATTTATGTGAGGTTCCCTTGATGAATACAAAATATCACGATATGCTGTAATGACAGGTGTCATGGGGTTAAGGGAAAATAAAGTTCTATATTTTTCTGGAACAGAATCCATTGAATACATAACTGGAGTTAAATACTGCCAGGCCATTGCGACAATTCCCAGAATATGCTCTAAATCCCTAAAATATACAGTTATAGCAGAGGATATCATCGCGGCGCCTAACGCTAAAATATATTCTACCAACATAACAATTGGAAGGTAACATAATGCAACAATATTAATTGCAACTCCCGAAATCGCGACAATAATGAAAATCACAATAAAGCAAAGTATCATATTGACGAAACAACCTGTTACATGTGCTATAGGAATAACTTCTCTTGGAAAATAGATCTTAGAAACCATGTCCTTTTGTCCTATTATACAGTTTGAACCACCTGTTAGTGAGGTGGAAAAAAAGATCCAAGGGATAAGCGCTACAAATAAAAATAAATAATATTTATCTATTCCATTTTTTAAGATAGTGGCAAAAACAATATTGTATACTGCCAATTGAAGCAAAGGATTTAAAAAAGTCCAAAGAAATCCTAAAACTGAGGCTTTGTACCGTCCTCTTAAATCCCTATGTACTAAACTGATGATCATTTCCCGATAGTCATATATTTCTTTTATTGTCTTCATTTTTTCCTCAAATTTATTTTATTTGTTTTAATCCTTATTAAAATTTTAAATATATTCATTTCTATTACAAATTTTTAGATTTTCAATTACTTTTTTAATATCCTGCGTTGAATCCTTATCACAAACGAGGGTAGCGTCGGGTGTATCAATAATAATCAAATTTTTAAGGCCCACAGTCGCAATCAATTTTTCCGTTGCCGAAATAATACAATTGTTCGTATTGACCGAAACAACATTCCCGGTCACAACATTGTCGAATTCATTCGTAGGGTTGACTCTTTCCAAGGCAAGCCAGCTGCCAACATCATCCCAGCCAAAAGTGCCTGGAATCGTATATATATTCTTTGCCTTTTCCATAATGCCGTAATCAATTGATTCTGATTTAAAATTATGAAACTCTTCTTCCAATACCGATTTCTGACCCTTTGTTCCGATTGCATTTTCGATCCGAACAAGTCCTTCCCACATATCCGGCAAAAACTTTCCGAATTCCTCCAATATGGAGGAGACCTTCCATACAAACATGCCGCTGTTCCAAAGATACTGGCCGGATGATAAATATCCCTTGGCTGTTTCCATATCCGGTTTTTCTACGAACTTATCTACAGAATATGCCCGGTAAGAATCTGCCTCAATCCCATTTAGATTGAACTTAATATAGCCATAGCCTGTCTCGGGATAGGTTGGCATAATTCCAATGGTAAGTAAATTTCCATTATCCTCAGCAGAGTCACATGCATCTTTTAAGGTATTTAAAAACATCGGCTCATATTTTATAAGGTGATCGGATGGCAGAACAATCATAATGGCATCCTGAAGTTTTTTGCGCATATGCACAGCCGCAAGACCGATGCAGGGCGCCGTGTTTTTCCCAATCGGTTCACATAAAATATTTTCTTCAGGAATATCGGGAAGTTGCTCCAGGACAAGATCTTTATAATCTTTATTTGTCGCAATATAGATGTTCTCGATTTTAACTAACGGTAAAATCCGATTCACCGAGTGCTGAATCATTGTTTTCCCATCATTCGTCAAACAAAGAAATTGCTTAGGCAAATTTTTGCGGCTTCGAGGCCAGAAACGTTCCCCCCGGCCTCCAGCCATAATCAGCGCAGTCTTTTCCATAAATACATCCCCATTTATGCTTAATTGTTCTGGTTATCTTGCCATATTCCTAGAAGCGTACTATAATAATCAACAATATAGTAATTATATCTCTTTTTTCTATTTTTCACAACACCTTTCCGGAAGTTTACATCAATGGAAGAAGTATCATGCATCTATTCGAGTCGTTATTTAGATGAATTTTTCATGTTTTTAAATGTCTTTTATCCAGATTTTCAGGAAGCGGGGAAAGCAGATGAAAGTTGCATTAGAACTTCAGCCCTGCGCAGGGCAGCGGTCTGGAGTAGGCGTTTATACTTATGAATTGGCAAAAAGATTAAAAAACGATGAAGATATTTCGTATATAGGAAATGTCTTTAATCCTCCCTTTTCAAAAGGAAAGGATTACGCTATAAAAGGCATTCCTTTTCCTATTTGGTATACTTCAACGCTCCCTTATGGTGTCTATAGGCGTATTTGGGATTATGTTCCTCTTAGCTATAAATTATTCTTTAACAATCATTCTGATATTACGCATTTTTTTAATTATATTGTTCCACCCCGAATTGAGGGGCATGTCATCGATACAATCCATGATATGTGCTATCAGCTTTATCCGGAAACACTTGACCCAAAAAATCTCAAACGAATAACTCATGATATTGATTATAGCATTGACCGAAGTGATTTACTAATTGCTGTATCTGAGAACACAAAACAGGACATTATAAATCTTCTTAATGTACCAAGCAGTAAAATTCACGTCATTTATAACGGAGTTACACCAATGGCAAGTAAAAATAAATTAGAAGAGGTTCAACAAAGATTCTCTTTCACTCACCCATACATTCTGTATGTAGGAAATCTGGAGCCAAGGAAGAATATAGAAAGACTTGTTCTTGCTTATGCAAAATTGAAAAAAGAGATAAATATTCCACATCAGCTTGTTTTGGCTGGCCAAAAGGGCTGGCTGTATGATACAATTTTTCAAACCGTTTTATCCAAAGGTTTACAGGACGACGTTATTTTTACCGGATATATCAGTGAATCGGAAAAAGCCGCACTGTATACAAATGCTTCCCTCTTTGCCTACCCTTCCCTTTACGAGGGATTTGGGATTCCAATATTGGAAGCAATGTCCGCCGGCATTCCGGTTGTTTGCTCCAATACTTCTTCCATGCCGGAAGTTGCGGGTGAAGCCGCTTTATTTGTAAATCCATTGGATGTAGATGACATTGCAAGCGGTATGTTTTCCCTGTTATCGGACGAAGCATTAAGGGCTACAAAAATAGCTCTTGGAAAAATCCAAACTACAAAATTTTCGTGGGACAAATCTGCGGAAGATTTGGGGAATCTCTACCGGTCAATGATGTAATGATGACGGAAGCAAAGAGGTGAATTATTTGAAAATTGCTGTTGACGCACAGCTTTTAATTACAAAAGAAAAAACCGGGATCGGTTGGAATGCCTACAATATGCTGCATGCCATGTTGAATCAGAAGCAGGCTAAATTTCGTCTTGATTATTTTTCGCAACCCGCATACTCTCTTCAGGAGGAGGTACTCCTTGAATTCCAAAAGGCTGGCTGCTTATTAAATGGCAGCAACCGATTGAGCGCCCCCCTCTATAAATCTCTGTGCGAATTTCTTCCGTTGCAGCATAAATGGTTTTTTGGAAGCGACAGCAGTATTGATGCCTATCATTTCTTTAACTACTTTGTTCCTCCTCATATTGATGCAAAAGCGAATGTGATTGCCACCATACACGATACGGCATTCAAAGCTTACCCTGATACAGTTCCTAAAAAGACAAGAGCACTGATGGAATTGAGCCTGCCAAAAACCTGTAAACGCGCCCAAGCTATTATAACGGTTTCGGAATTCAGCAAGCAGGAAATTGTGAAATATCTTGGTGTAAACCCTGACAAAATTATGGTTGCATATAACGGAGTTGACTATAATAGATTTCACCCAAATTATGCAAAAGCAACCATCGAGCAAGTGAAAAACAAGTTCAGTATCAATCGGGAATATTTTCTGTATGTTGGAACCTTGGAGCCCCGAAAGAATATCGAGCGTTTAATTGATGCCTATGCCCTGCTGAAATCCAGACTTCACGATATCCCTCTGCTCGTATTAGCAGGAAGAAAAGGCTGGATGTACGATACCATCTTTAAAAAAATCCAAAAACTTCATTTGGAAAAAGATATCATCTTTACTGGTTATATCAGTAGTGCTGATGAGCCTTTGCTTATGAGGGGCGCTTTGGCTTTCCTGTTTGTTTCACTGTATGAAGGCTTTGGAATGCCGCCGCTGGAGGCTATGGCTTGCGGGACTCCCGTTATGGTATCAAATTGCTCCTCTTTGCCGGAAGTAGTGGGCCAAAGTGCATTGCTCTCGGATCCGCTTTCGATTGATGAAATTGCGGAAAAGATGGAATTACTGCTCAATAGCCCAGAATTAAGAGCCTCACTCTCTGAAAACGGAATAAAAAGAGCGCGCGAATTTGATTGGGACGAACCCGCCAAAAAATTATTAAACCTTTTCAAAAGTCTCTCATAATAAAAAGGAACGGATGATTTCTTTGAAAAAAATAAAGATTCTTCAAGTAAATAAACTATACGCTCCTTGGGTTGGAGGGGTGGAGAAGGTTGCCCAAAGCATTGCAGAAGGATTAAAAGATCAAACAGACATGAAGGTTTTGGTCTGCCAGCCAAAAGGGCAAACAGCAGTAAAAGAGGTAAATGGAGTCCCAATTACTTACGCCGGAAGCTTTGGTATATGCTTCTCGATGCCGGTTTCTTTTTCGTTTTTTCATCTTTTCCGCAAAATGTCTAAGGGAGCAGACATCGTTCAGTTTCACATGCCTTTTCCGCTGGCCGACCTCGCCTATCTTCTTTCCGGTTATAAAGGGAAAACTGTTGTATGGTGGCATTGTGATATTGTACGGCAAAAAAAGCTTATGCTGTTTTATAAACCGATTATGGACGCCTTTTTAAAGCGTGTTGATTGTATTATTGTCGCAACCGAAGGACACATTAATGGTTCACAATACTTGCAGCCTTACCGTGATAAATGTGTTGTCATCCCATTTGGAATTGACATTCCGAGTTTTGAAAAGCATGTTGATACCGGTATGAAACTTAAGACCACCCTGCCGAACGTGAAGAAAATTCTTTTTGTCGGCAGACTGGTGTATTATAAGGGTGCTGAGGTCCTGCTGAATGCCTTTGCAAAAGTAAATGGAGCAGAGTTATTTTTGGTTGGAACAGGGCCGCTGGAAGAGTCCCTGCATGAACAGGCCAAGTTGGATGGGATTGCAGAAAAAGTCCATTTTCTTGGGAAGCTATCAGATGATGAACTAAAGGATTGCCAGCAGGATTGTGATTTTTTTGTATTGCCTTCGGTGGTCAACACCGAAGCGTTTGGGCTGGTGCAGTTGGAAGCCATGGTATATGGCAAACCTGTCATAAACACCTCTTTGCCGACTGGCGTTCCCTATGTCAGCTTGGATGGCCTTTCCGGCTTAACGGTTCCCCCGAATGACGCAGATGCATTGGCACAGGCGATGCAGAAATTAACAGACGATGATTCTTTACGGTCGGATTTCGGAAAAAAAGCATATCGGCGGGTCCGCGAGGAATTCGGTATGGACAAAATGATGGATCGCGTATTATCTGTTTACCGGTCTTTATGAGAAGCTAAACCATATAGCGTTTAAAGTCCGGATGTTCAGAACTATAGCGTAGATGCCTCCACACCTAAAGTGTAGAGGCATTTATTTGCAAGCATTCCATTTTTCAACCAGGCCTGCATTTTCACAAAGTTTTTCCGGCATGTTTTCCATCCACTTGCGCCACTGTTAGCAAGTGTCGTAAATTTTAGCATCTCCATGATTATCAAATCTACCGGCCGTACAATTCTGCTTTTAAGTGCACAAAATAGGGCATTGGATTTTTCCAATGCCCTATCAATTTGCCTGGTGGTAAAAATTCTAGTAATTACCTCTGAGATATAAGTGTTAAAACTGGCACCCTATAATCTATTCGAGAACGGCACCCTGGCTGCGCAAAGTTTCCTGTAGTACCGCAATGTCAACATCGAAAAGGGATTTTTGTGTACCAAGGCTTTGAGCTGCCGCGGTACCTGCGGCCTGGCCAAGAGCAAAACAGGGAGGCATCACACGGAAAGAAGAAGCCGCGTCACTGGTAGCGGAAATGGTGCGCCCGGCGACAAGCAGGTTTTCACAATTTTTCGGCAGCAGTGAGCGATAGGGAATGCCATAGTAGGTAGGAATGGTGATGTATTCACCGCCTGCACCCACTGCCGAGTGAATGTCCATGGAGTTGGAACAGATCATAATGGTATCTTCAAATCTTCTGCACGCAATGATATCCCCTTTATCGAGCACGTACTGTCCCACAATGTGCCGGGATTCGCGGATACCGAGGACAGGCGCAGAGTTGATAAAAGTGGCGTTTTCACAGCCCGGAATATACTTTTTGATGAAATGGAATACCCGCTGCGCCTGCTTGCGTCCATCAATCTGGGCAGCAGTGAGCTGTGCAGGGTCGGTAGCATCCACATCATTGATACGGGTAGTATTCACTTTCCACCTTCCGTGCACTGCTGTTTCATACATACCGATTTCATTGCGGGAGATATCCCACTCACCGGTTTCACGGCCTTTTTTTACCAGCCAGTTAAAGGGACCTGCAAAAAGCTGTGTGATGAGGTGGCGGTTTTCGTCAATGTATGCAGTCACTTTTTCAGAGTCTACATTTTCCATTTCAAAAAACAGAGTGGCGGGCTGCATATGGTTGTTCATTTCCGGTCCACAGCCCAGCACGGTTTCTACACCCGCGGCTACGGCGACATCAGCATCGCCGGAGCAGTCAATAACAATTTTGGGCTGAATTGCGCTGATACCGCTCTTGTTGTGCACGACCACATATTTTATGGTGTCATTCTCCGTTACGGTATCGATGAAAGAGGTGTTAAACAGAACCTTTACACCGGCTTCGGCCATCATATCTTCCAATACGATTTTCAGCGTTTCGGAGTCAAAGGGGCCACAATGGTCGTGACCTTTTACAATATAAGAGGTATAAGAGGTACCGCAGCGAACCTCGCTTGGATGAACCGCTCCGCCGAGGGCTGCCGCACGCTTCATAATTTCATCGTAGTTGCCTTTAATAATCATGCGCTCGGATGCACCATCATAACTGGTCATAAAAGGGCCAACCATTCCCATGGTAGCCATACCGCCCAGCATGCCGTAACGCTCCACCAAAAGAGTGTCCACATGGTTGCGAGCAGCGGACAGTGCCGCGGAAACGCCGGCGGGGCCCCCGCCAATGACAAGAACATCACAGGAAGAAATGTTTGCTATGGATCTTGTATATTGAAAAGACATCAGTATATCACCTTTCTTTTATAAATAGCACAATTAAACTTTCCATGGATTTACAATATATTTACCTTTTTTACGCAGTTCCGGAGTTGCCAGTACCTGAGGAAGTTCCTCAAGCGTAATGGCCGGACAAACCATGGAACTTACGTCGATGCGCCCGGCGTTAATCAATTCCAGTGCACGGGTTTGAGTATAGGGGTTAATAAAGGAAGCTTTCAATACAATTTCCTTTTGAAAAATCTCAAATGGCTTTACTGTAATCTCCTCCTCCGGCTTTGTTAGCCCAAACATCATTACCACAGAGTGCTTGCCTGCAAGCTCAATGGCCTGTGCAATGGTAGACTTTAGCCCAACACATTCTATCACAGTGTTTATACGAGTGATGCCAGCTTTCCTAAGAGTAACCTTTACGTCCTGCTCAGCAGAATTAATACATAAATTCGCGCCAAGCTTCGCACCCATTTCGCGCTTGCCCGCCACAGGTTCCAACAAAATGACATTGCAGGCACCTGCCGTTTTTGCAAGCTGTACCATAATCAGCCCAATCATACCGCCGCCGATAACCACAACGGTACTGCCGGGAGTAACCTGGCACATGTCCATGCCATGAAGGCAGCATGCAACGGGTTCGGTCATGGCCCCCGCTTCAAAGCTGGTAGTATCCGCAAGGCGGTACACTTGCTTTTTATCGACACTGCAATATTGGGCGAAGCCGCCATTGACTGTGGTGCCTACGCCGACCATATGCTCGCAAAAATGCCCTATTCCGTTCCGGCAGTAGTAACATTCCCCGCACAGACCATTGGGATCGACGCACACACGGTCGCCGGGACTTATATTTGATACATGACCGCCCACCTGCTGCACAATGCCGGAAAATTCATGACCTAAAATTGTGGGTGGCGTACAATTTGCAGCGCCTTTATCTCCTTCGTAAATGTGTACGTCCGTACCGCATACTCCACATGCCATCACCTTGATGAGGACATCATTTTCGCCCACTGCGGGCATTGGTAATTCCTCTACCCGCATTTCGTGTCTGCCGTAAAATACAGCGCTTTTCATATTCTTTCGTCCTTTCTATCTCTCACGTTCAGTTTTACCACGCTTCTCCCAGCCCGAGTTTTTCACATTTGTCGGCCAACTCAATTAAATACTTTTCCGTCATTTTTCCTGTGGAGAGCAGGTAAACATAATCGTACAGATTTGGTAAATGAGGAATACCCAACAATTCTTTGGTAAACGCATGTGCCGCAACTTCTGAGGTGTAATTAATACAGGACATCCGCCGGAAATTGAGAAAGCGAAAGGTCTCCACAGGTTCCAGCATCTGTGAAACTTGTATTTCCTTTTTCCACTCGAGGTAATGAAAAAATTCGTGAGCAAGGCACATCTGATATCCCTGCTCATAGGTAAGCCGGCTGCCTTCTGGTAAAACGTTGTTGCTGGATTTTATGATTTCCTGCAGCGACGAATGGAAAACAGTAATTTCAGCGCATTTTCCCGGTGTGCAAGTCAATTTTGCGCGGAAGCGCATACCAATCAGTGTTCCGGAAGTATGCGCCCTTTCAATCTTAATTTCATTTTCCTTACAAAGGGTTTCCATATTCTTACCTTTGTAAGGGAATGCCTGGTCCCTGCCCACCGAAAGAGGAATCATCACAAATTCAGAAAGACGTTCCGGCGGGATTTTGTTGCACAGCAAATCCACGCTTAACTGGGCGTATCCCAATATTGGGTCGGTAAGCCGTCCTAAAACGGGCAGGCTGATTTTCATAAACCTTCTCCTCACACACTACATTTTATACGCCGCAGCAATGATTTCCTCATCTGAATTTAGATATTCCACTTCCATTTCTAAAATGGAATACAACTGGTTTATTGTCTTCATCCCGGTCAAATCCAACATTTTTTCACGGTAAAACACATACACGCTTGGAAGGGTGGCGTTTGCATCGGAATACATGGTATTGGCATCCAGAAATTCCCGGAATGCACCTTTTAGTTGGACTTTTTTAAACTGGAAAAATTCAAGATTACTATGTTTAAAGCGCACAACCCCCTCCCTGTCCATTACGCAGCCGCGCTTTTCCTTTTTAGTAAGTAATCCAAAAAAGGATTTTTTACTCACGATACCCATAAACAGGTTCCATCGGCCGGTAGAAGCTGCCAGAGAAGTATTCTCTCGTGCGGTTCCAAGGCTGCCACAGGCTATCTGTATCAGCTGTTCCGCATCCAGGGCCTTTTCATTGAGATCACGGGTACGCAATTCGGTGGAACCGGTGGCAATGGCACGCACGAGGCTTTTTTGAGGATCAATTTCAATTAGCACGTCCACAGTCTCTTCTTTTGCGCCGGAATGAACAATCTTTTCAATTACTTCCTGCCGGATTTTTTTGATGTCGTCCTCAGTAGGGTTTATAACGGAGCGTTCAATTTGTTCGCGTACCATGGCAAGCGCCACGCCGATGGTGGAAATATAGGGTGCATTCTTCGCGATTTTCCACGTGAAGCCGTAAGAGTCAGCCAAAGCCGGAATCAGCACGGCACCGCTGCCGCCGCCGCCCACAAGGGTAATCATGTTCGGGTCAAGTCCATATTCAGCGATAAGTCCGTCAATAACAGGCCGGAGCTTCTCAACGGCCTTGCTCATGGCCTGCTTTGCCGCTTCGTCAACAGAAACACCCATGTGGTCAGCCAAAGCGCCCCAGGCGGTGCGGGCGGCGTTTATATTACCCGCTGCATAGTCACCCTGCGGCACAAGACCGAGAATATTGGCCGCACCCGCAAGGGTGAGGGCGCGTTGCGTGCCGTCCTGATCCACAATGATGACATATTCGGCGGGATCTCCTTCTTTGGGCGAAATAAATTTTAATTGTGCGGTTTCAATTTTTTGGCCGTCACCGAGAAAACACTCATAATCCATTCCGGCAATATGCGCACTTCGGGGGCCGACGTCTACCAACTTTTTATCGCGAACTTTAAGCATTGTTCCACCCGCAATACCTAAAGTTCTCACATCCAGTGACTGCAAATATGTTTTGTGACCGCCCACCTGCGCATATTTGATCATGACCTTACCATTTTTGATGACTGAAATGTCAATGCTGGTGCCACCCACCTCGAAAAAGATTCCGTCTGAAATCTTTTCGTACATCAGCGCGCCGGCGACCCCTGCAGCCAAACCGGAAAGCATAGTCAAAATGGGGCGCTTGCGGACTTCGTCAATGCTCATTACACCACCGTCGCAGCGCATAATCATTAAATTGGTGCTGATTCCCGAGCTTTTAACCGCATCTTCAGTCATGTTGGCGGTTTCCATCATTTTAGGAATCAGACTGGCGTTCACGACCGCAGTGCGTGTTCGCATTTTCAATCCATAAAGCTGGGTGATTTCATGGCCGCCGGTGGCAAATAAATCTTTTTTGATAGCTTGGTCAATTACTTTGAGCTCATTTTCAGGATTTTCCACGCTATATGCTTCACTAGCAACAATAACCTGTGCGCCCGATTGCTTCAATTCATCAATTTTGGTATCAATTTGTATAGGATCCAAGTTTTTACTATCTATGAATGTATGGGAAATGTTTATAAATTTGGAGGGGGAAAGTTCCATGGGCGGAACATTGGTTTCATTTTTAGCTGAGCGCACGTCTATGCCGGTTCCCATTCCGATAATTCCCACACTTGCAACGTCGCCCTCCAGCAAAGCATTGGTAGCTTGCGTTGTGCCATGGGCAATAAACACCACGTCTTCCGGTGAAATGTGGTTTTCTTCAAGAATTTTTTTCAGAATAGTTACAACACCATATGCAACACCCTGCTCGTGAGTGGTAAGCATCTTCATTTTGCCTATAATTTCATAAGTTTCATTATCGATTAATACCGCATCGGTAAAAGTACCGCCTACGTCAATGCCCATCCTTACTTGTCTGCCCAATAGAATTTACCTCCTAATTTTTGTGGAATGTTATGTATGATCAAAACGGAAGCAGGAACGAGGTGAAGATAAAGCCGAGAACCGCAGAAGCCACAATCCAAGGCATGGTGCTTTTTGTGATTTCGATGACATCAATTTTATTAAAGTCGGATGCCCACACAGTATGCGTATTGGTGGGGTCACAGATATACTGTACATTCCTGCAAAGATGCATCCCGACGAACACGGTAATGGGATTCATCCCAGAAGCCACAAACAGTGCGATAACGCCGCTGCCCAACCCCCATACATTCATCGGGCCTCTGTAGATGGCTAGTGGACAAAGTATGCTGAAGACGATAATGTACATGAGGGGATTTTTCGGTGAGATTGCGTTCATCAAAGGCATCAAAGTTCCTGAAACCTGCGGAGAACTGACGGCAACCAACAGCATACCAATGCCGATCATTAGCGCAAGAGCGCCCGCAGTATTCTGAATACCTTCAATCAAAGCACTGGAAAGTACATGCAAAGGCTTTCTGGGGGTGGTTAGAAGCAGTGCACACACAATGCCAATCATACAAGAAGGAACGAGAGTAACTTTAAAGAAAAACACAAGAATCACGGGAATAATAGGCGAAATCAATGCAATGGAACGCACATTTTTTTCACTGTTAATTTCTAAATCCACATCTGCAGGCATCGCCCATGCTTTTGTGACTTTTTTTTCGCGCAGGACGCGCCAAATAATCATTGCACCGCCAACCAGAATTACCGGAACACCTGCCATCCACGCGTAGTGGGTAATAGTTGCGATGTCCATCCCAAGCACGCTTTGGTAAATGGCAAACTCAACAAAATTGAAAGATGTTCCCATACCTGCTGAGGTAAGTAAGATGATGGCGCTGGTCAGTGGGGAAAGACCGGCCGTAATCATAATTGGCATAACAATGGAGCCCACCAAAATAGTGATACCTAGACCACTTGCGGAGGCAAAGATGAACGCGATGACGACGGTAAAAACCATTGCAATGGCAAAAGGCTTGTCGCCGGCCAGTTCTGCTGCTTTGCGGATGATCCCTTTCGTAATGCCGGTTTTTGTCAGTACGTGAGCGAACCAACCGCCGAAGATAAGGCCAGCCATACCGGAAGCTATTTTCATAGAACCTGCTTCAAGCACGTCTTTGAAAATGGTAAACTTACCAGTAAACAACGGTACCCCTGCCACTGCCGCGATTAAAACGGCCATAACTGGGAGCACGAGTACTGTTGGGGCAATTTTTTTCATAATGATAAAAATTGCCGTGAAGAAAACGACTAAGACTCCTACTAGTTGCGCGATTTGCATAAAGAAACCTCCTTTATATTTTACACCCTCAGGTGTACCTCGCCAAATTAGTGAAAACGATTTTCATAAAAAGTAACTGCAAAAATATAAATTTATTATTATGCTTTTTAAAGCTATAAAACATCATACTATTTTAGCTATAAATTCTAAATATTTGTTAATTATGTATTTTATTATAGCAAATAAAAACGGTATTGCAATAGTTTCTTTCAAATTTTTCAAATATTATAAAAATAATTTTCATAAATTCGCAAAAAAGTGGCTGCTAAAACAAAGAATGATTCGAAATAGGAATCTTTTCGATATGTTCTATTGTAAAACGCGCATTTTTTTGGTAAACTGATAAAAAGCTGATACCCGTATGAGAGGTGATTTTATGACCAACATGAAACCTACAGTGATTGCAAAAATTTTGTCCAATCAACCCAGTTTCACGCTGAGTGAAAACCAAATAGCAAATTTTGTAATGGATAATCCCGATTTTGTTATTGGCAATACTATAACCAGCCTCGCAAGAGAAATTGGGGTTTCGGATGCAAGTATTAATAGATTTTGCAAAAAAATCGGAAACAAAGGGTTCAATGATTTTAAAATTGCACTGGTGCAGGAAACCTTTTACCAATCGATGAAATTGAATCAAGATACCCGCGGGCGTAACGGCATCATTGAATCGATGATGCATGACTATAATGATTTAATTCTGAATGTATCAGCTATGATTTCGGAGGAGGAACTATTTAAAACATCCAGCCTTGTAAAGCGTGCCAATACGATTCATATTTTTTGTTTGATGAATACCCAAAGCATTGCTTTGGACTTCAAGATGAAGCTTGATATGATTGGCTTGCGAGCTGATGTTCACTCCAGCAGCCTCAGCATTAAGCTTTGCACTTCTAATATTGAAAAAGAGGACATGGTGTTTATTATCAGTCCCTCTATTGACGTTCATGATTTATCTGCCTGTATGCGCATCTGTTCGGACAAAGGTGTTAATGTGGTTACAATTACCGCCTATGATTCGCCAAAGTTAAACGACTATGCAGCAGTTAAATTCGTCACCTCGGACAAGATCATTGTGGAGAACGCCTTGACTATTTCGAACAATGTTATGTTTATGTTTGTTATCGATCTGATTTTCACCGCTATTGTAAAGGGAGACAAGCGTTTCCAGCAGCGTAAGCTGAATAGTGACGCATTATTCCAGAATCAGCAAATCGTGGACAGCTTCCACGAATATTAAAAATTGCCTCCGTTTCAAATATCAACGCATTGGGAACATCCGTCTAAATAAAGATAAGAGCTGTCCGTTTCGTTCACATGTGAGCGAAACGGACAGCTCTTTAAAATAATTGCAGTCTTGCTGAAAACTTTTGAAACACCGCAAAGACAGTATAGGATTATTATCCGGGGCCTTTTAGGCTTCCTTTTCCTGCTCTTCCACGCCGCGGATAAAGTCAATCACCTGCTCAAGACCGGTAATCATACACGCAGCCAGGGAAAGATCCTGCTCCCCGGAAGTTGGATTCCGATACCCCAGGCATCGAATGCCCGCTGACGCCGCCGCCTGAGTCCCTGCTTTGGAATCTTCAATCGCTATGGCATTTTCTCTTGAAACTCCGGCAAGGCTGAGCACTTTTTGATAAATATCGGGAGAAGGTTTTTGAAATTTTACCTCATCACCCGTAACAGAATAGCAAAAATATTGTTTTAAACTGAAATAATCGAGAATGTCGTCAACATAATATCGGTTTGATGACGAGGCGGCGGCAACTTGAATATGCAAGTCACACAATGTGGTCAACAGCTTTAAAAGCCCCTTTGTCTCTGTTAAATGATCCCCGCGAATATAACTCAGGATCAGATTGAACTGCCGCTTTTCCAATTCGCTGGGATCCGCATTCAGGTGATTCTCCTGTATGATTCTTGTCCACAAATCCCGGTTTGGCTTTCCCACATATTCTCCCAAGTCAAAGGTTTCACCCAGCCCATAGCTCTGTAAAATTTCCACTTTGGCCCGGTAATGCAGCGGCTCACTGTCCAGCAGAACTCCGTCAACGTCAAATATCACTAACTCAATTTTATGCTTCATTGTACCTTCCCAACAAACAGTTTATTTATAGAATAGGAAATCACAGGAATATGCTTATACTTCAAAGCGGTCCCAGACCTGATCAAGCGCACCGGTAACGGCCGCATAAGTCTCAAATTTGCTTTGATACAGTTTTTGCGCGCAGGGGCCGGGCATAACCGTTCCGCCAATATGCACCATTGCCTCGACCGCTTCCTGATAATTCTGAAATTCACCGGCTGCAACAGCGGCGGCCATAGCGCATCCAAGGGCGCCCAGTTCTTTCACCTGAATGGTTTCAATAGGGACTCCCAGAACATCCGCGAACATTTGCACCCATACCTTCGAATTGACTGCGCCTCCGCCCATCCGAATCGTTACGGGCATTTTTCTTGCCCGAAGCAGCCTTTCGATGTGTACCTTATGGGAAAACGCCACTCCTTCATAGATTGCCCTTGCAAGATGGGCCTTATTATGAAATTGTGTTAGCCCGATAAAAGCTGCTTTCCCCAGCGGATGTGTATTCGAGCCGTATAAAAACGGCAGAAAATAAACATTGCACTGATCGGGGCTGACGGATTCAACCATTTCGTCAACATAATCATAAAGGGGTTTGCCATCGGGAGGAGTGAATCCTTCCATACAGTTGCTGAGAAACCATTCCAAATTTCCCGCTGAAGTAGCGCTGCATTCCTCTTCCAAGTAATAACCCGGGATTGCATAAAGAGAGTTCATCGCAATGGTTCCGTCTGTAACAGGACGCGGTGAGATAAACTCGTTAATGCTCCACGTCCCCGTAATCGTACACATTTCTTCCGGTGTTGTCACATGCATGGCGATGGCGCAGGCGTCAATATCAAACATTCCGCCCGCCACAGGCGTCCCTTCGCGCAAACCAGTTTTTTCGGCAGCTTCTTTCGTAATCTTCCCGCACAAATCACAGGAGTATACAAGAGGAGCAAGTTTATTATACACTTCACCAATGCCAAAGGCAACCAGTATTTCACGGTCGAAGCAGGCGTCCCGAACATTCATCAGCCCGGAACCGGAAATATCCGTCATTTCAGAGTAAGCCTCGCCCGTTAAACGGAAACGAATATAATCCTTCACGGAAAAGGCCCATTGAATATTATCATAAACCGCCCGGTCATGATCCTTTAGCCACGCCAGCAAAGACACCTGCTGGCAAGCCATGATCTGCTGGCAGAGCTTGGGGTAAAGCGCTTTGTCCGTGCCTTCTTTCTTCCATTTCATCGGGTATTCCCAGGCGCGGCTGTCGGTAGAAATAATGCCGTTGCAGGCAGGAGCGCCGTTTTTCCCCCAGGGATACAGTCCTTTCCCATGGCCGCACACCGCGACACCGATAATTTCTTTTGGATTAAGCCCGGATTTTTTAATGGCGTTTGCAACGCACTCGCAGTTCGTGTTCCACAGTTCTTCCATCTCACGTTCCGTATATCCGGATTTCGGAGTGATTACCCTGGTCTGTTTCCCTGCGGAAGCAATCTGGTTCCCCTGCAGATCAAAAATCGCTGCTTTTGTCGCGGTGCCGCCATTATCAATTCCCATTACATATTTATTCATGTCACACCCTCAACCAACTGTTTATATTCCGGCCAAAACAATTTTAGATTTTGGCATGAAACGGGACAAGATCAATGCCAAATGCATATTTTTGGCATCGACCCTGTCTTCCTTCTTTTTTATTTAGAAAGTAATGGCCACTTTAAAGTCCCCATACTTCCCTGTAGCATACTCAAATGCCTTTTCCCATTCTTCAATCGGGAAGCAGCTGTGAATGACTTCGTTTGTTTTCAGATTTCCGTTCCCAATATTGTCAATGACAAAGGGATAGCAATACGGGCTCAGATGGGAACCGAGAAGATCAAGTTCTTTGCTGTCCCCAATAATGGACCAGTCAACTGTGGTTTCCTGGCCAAACACGCTGAATTCCACAAAACGCCCCAATTTACGAACCATGGCAAGCCCCTGCGTAACACTGGAGGGATGCCCTGTGGCTTCCACATAAATATCACAGCCATAACCCCCGGTAAGCTTTTGCACTTCAGCGACTGCGTCCTGCTTCCCCGGGTTGAAAATCAGATCGGCGCCAAACTCTTTTGCCTTTGCCAGTCTGGATTCAACCATGTCCAGAACGATCAGCAGCTTTGGATTTTTCATTCTCGCATAGGTGATCATGCCAAGACCCAAAGTGCCCGCACCCGAAATGACCACCACGTCGTCGCAGCCGATCTGCGCGCGGTCAACGCAATGTTTGGAACAAGCGTAAGGTTCAATGAGCAACGCCTGATTTAGGGGCATTTCCGCCGGAACCTTATGCAGCACTGAGGTTTTCGGATACCGGACATATTCTGCCATGCCACCGTTGTTTTCCGTCTGGAAACCGAAAATATTGTGCGGCTGGCACATCCAGTAATGCCCGTCTTTACAGAATTTGCATTCGCCGCACGGAACGATCTGGTCGGCGGTAATCCTGTCCCCCAACTGATAGCCTTTTACATTTTCGCCCATTTCAACAATCGTTCCAAGAAATTCATGGCCCGGGATAAACGGGGGCTTTACCCAGGAGGGTTGATGCTCGTCGCCCCAGAATTTCGGTGCGCCGTGCTGGCACTTCAAGTCGCCCGCGCAAATACCGCAGCCTTCCGTTTTAATGATGATATCGTCGGGGCCGCATTCCGGTGTCGGATACGCTGTTTCCAGCCGATAATCCCCCAGCCCGTAAGCGACCAGGGCCTTCATGGTCTTTGGATAATTAGACATAATAAATCTTCCTCTCTGTATTATTATTTGAATTATATTCTTTAAACACGAATTCTCTCGCCTGTTTCGGGATCAAACAGATGCGTACGCTCGGCGTGGAAATTCAAACGGATCATCTGTCCTCTTTCGTAATAAACATCTTCATTGGTCGTTATGTTCAAAAGCATTTTTCCGATTCTTACACTCACGCGGCGTTCATCACCCAAATCTTCAAAAACGGCAACCGGAACGGCAGTACTTTTCGAATCCTCGTCGGCAATCAGAACATCCACGGGGCGAACGCCCAGTGTAACATGCATTTCGTTGTGTACAACATTTTTATATCGCGCCGGAACCTCGATCTGAATATCGCTGCCTTCGAAGGTAAAGAAGAAATGCTGCTCTTTTTTAATAATTTCCGATGTAAGAAGGTTCATTGGCGGTTCGCCGATAAATCCGGCCACAAACACGTTGCTCGGATCATCGTATACTTCGAGCGGAGTACCCATCTGCTGAAGCTCCCCGTCTTTCATAATTACGATTCTGTCAGCCAGCGACATGGCTTCCATTTGGTCATGCGTTACAAGTATGGTGGTGCACTTGATTTCATGGTGCATGCGTTTAATTTCCTGCCGGAGTGTCTGGCGCATTTTGCCGTCAAGGTGACTCAGCGGTTCGTCCAGCAGCAGCAGTCCCGGCCTTCTGACGATGGCGCGGGCAATGTTCACCCTCTGTTTTTGACCCCCTGAAAGCGCCGGCGGCTTCATGTCAAGCAAATCATCCACTTTCAGAAGAGGGGCAACATAATCAATGGCTTTTTTTATTTCGTCGTCGCCCATCTTTTTCGCACGCATATTAAAAGCCAGATTTTCGTAGACACTTAAAGGAGGGTATAACGCATAATCCTCAAACGCAAGCCCAATATTGCGATCCTTCGGAAAAAGGTCATTAATCCGCACATCGCCTATATAAATATCACCGGAGGTTATCTCCTCCAGTCCCGCAATCATTCGGAGGGTTGTAGATTTCCCACAGCCCGACGGTCCTAAAATGCCCACGAACTCCCCATCATTGCATGAGAACGAAAGATCTTTTACCGCAAAGCTATTCTCCTCTTTCTTTCGAAAGACCTTTTTATGTGTGTTGTCATACCTTTTGAACACACCGTTTAATTTCAGCTGAGCCATGTACTTACATCACACCTTCTGTCCGTTTTGATTGCCCTGTATAACGCTTCAAGTTGCTTCTCGTTATAAATTCGTGTGTTTCACCGTCAAAGAAAATCATATTTTCCACATTAAACTTGATATAAACACTCTGATCCAGGCTGGCCTGCGTATTATTCGGGGCGACCAAGCGTATCTTTGTGCCGTCAATTTCAACCGTCATGATCACTTTATTGCCAATCGGTTCGTTCGCATAAACACTGCCCTTGATCCAGTCGCTTCCCTCATCGGCAAAACTGAATTGAATATCTCCTCCTCTGATTCCTATATCCACTGTTTTAGAGGCGTTCTTTTTCAATATTTCCGCAGCGTCCTCATATGGAACAATCGGGGCATCCTGCGACAGGGCTTTTAAGTTCAAAACTCCGCCGTCTATATTTATTTCAGCAGAAAAAATATTGATTTCCGGCTCACCGAATAGCTTTGCCACGAATTCATTTTTAGGTGTGTAATACATTTCATACGAGGTTCCGATCTGCTCAAATTTTCCGTTGTTTAAGACGGCGATTCTGTCCGCAAGCGACATGGCCTCCATATAATCATGCGTAACATAAATCGTTGTCGTGTTAAAGGCGCTTTGCATTTCTTTCAGCTCGCTGCGCATAAAGTGGCGGAGCTTAGCGTCAAGGTGAGCCAGAGGCTCATCCATCAAAAACACATTCGGGTTCCGCACCAGGCACCTGCCGATGGCAACACGCTGGCGCTGGCCGTTGGAAAGCTCGCTGGGCTTGCGTTCCAGCAAATGATCAATGCTCAGCATTTTAGTTACACGTTCTATCGCGTCTTTGATATATTTTTCATCCTGCTTGTAAAGCTTGCTGCGCATGGGGGACGCAATGTTGTCATAAACCGATTTTTGAGGATACAAAGCATAATTTTCAAATACCATGGAGATGTTCCGGTTCATCGGCTCAACATGATTTACAATCTTTCCGTCAATTTTGACTAGCCCCTCCTGTGGAAATTCAACCCCTGCAATCGTCTTCAGCATTGTCGTTTTTCCTGCTCCGGCGGGGCCGAACAGCACGAAAAATTCATTGTTCTTGACACAAAGGCTGATCTCATCCAGCGCTTTTGTTTTGCCATAATATTTCGAGATATTTTCAAGTTCAATCTGGGCCATTTTGTAACCTCCAATTATCCTTTTACTGCGCCAAAACTCAGGCCGCGAACCAAATGCTTCTGAATAAAGAGACATACAATAACTTCCGGCAGCACTGCTATTGTTGAGGCAACCGCGACCTGACCATAGTGAACCGTATCTGACGCAATATAGCGCATGGACGTAATCGTAATGGTTTGGACGTTAAACCCGCTGAGGATAAGAGGGAACGTAAAGTCATTCCAGGCGAAGATAAACGCCAGCAGTCCGGCCGCCACTAATCCCGGTTTGATCAGCGGAACGAGCGTATTCAAAAAGATTTCATACCATCTGTATCCATCCAGTTCGGCAGCCTGTTCTATTTCAACACTGATGTCTTCGAAATATCCGCGCACAACCCAGATGAGCAGAGGCATTGTGATAAGCTGATAAACCCAGATCAGCCCGAAGTATGTATCATATAATCCAATCTTCTGAAAGATCAGGAAGACAGGAAGCGAAACCAGTATTTCCGGAGCAAACTTAAAAGACAGGATTTGGAAAGCGACGTCCTCTTTTTTGTCGAAATTATACCTCGCCAGTGCATATGCGATAGGAACCCCCGCAACAACCGTGACAATCACCGCAAAAGCGGAAACCACCAGATTTTGAAAGAACGCTTTAAAATAATCCGTTCCCAGCAGAACATTCTGATAATTGATCAATGTCGGCGTAAACTTAAAGACTGTGTTATACATTTCCAAATCCGATTTAAACGAACAAAGAACCATCCAAATCAGCGGGAATAAAGCGAACAGGGCGTAAATGATCAGGCCCAGATTTCTGCCGAGCGCACCAAGCGCGTTAAGCGATTTTCTGTTTCTGCGGCTGTTTGTGAGCGCTGTTTTTTGATTATCGTTTTTCAACCCATTTGCCCTCCTCTCAATAGCCCTGCGCTTGCTTGGCCAGCTTACGCTGCCGTTTCACAAGTGCTTTGGCTGTATAATTGATAATGACCCACAGGATCAGCAGGTACGGCAGCGCGGCGCCGACTTTCGAGAATTTAAACGCCTCCATATATGCCGTCAGCGAGATATTCATCAGGGAATTTCCGGGGCCGCCCTTTGATAATGCAAAGATAATGCCGAATTCCTGAAGAGAGGCCATCAGCCGGAACAGCAGAGCAATATAAATAAATG
Organism: Bacillota bacterium; assembly: GCA_023391275.1. GTDB lineage: Bacteria > Bacillota > Clostridia > Oscillospirales > Acutalibacteraceae > Caproiciproducens. The sequence continues at coordinate 42,230 of JAEWBE010000030.1, forward strand.
GTTTCAGCATTGGGAAAGTAAGCGTTTTAAACGTAAACCATGCGCCGGCTCCGTCGACCTGGGCCGCTTCGAAAGGTGATTTGGGCAGGGACTGAATCCCGGCCAAAACCAGAAGCAGAATAAACGGTGTGTTTACCCATGTGTCAATTAACACGGCCGTAAACATTGCAGTCTTATAGGAAGATGCCCATGGAAAATTATAAACTCCTACTATATTAAGAAACTTTTCCAAAACGCCAACAGAGTTGGATGTCATCAGCTGCCAGATCAAAACGGCAATTGCCGGAGCAACCATCAGCGGAAAAGTAAAAAGCACTTTCAGAATCTTGCTGAAAATAGTATCTTTTCTTAGTAAAAGCGCTACCACTGAGCCCAAAATCATTTGCAGCCCGGTAGCAAATATGGAATATTCCAGAGTAATCAAAAGGCTGTGGTAAAAATCACCGTCGGTTAACATATTCGTCCAGTTCTTAAACCAGACAAAATGCCAATTCACTGTTTTAAATGAGTAATTGGTGAAGGAAAGAAAAATTGCAACGACGAACGGAATCAGAATCCCGATTAAAATAATCATTCCCGGTGCTATAATGTAATATGGCCGTCTGCGTATGTTTTTAGGGACCTCGTTATAATTGATCCCCGCATCTTTTTGCTTGCTGTGAATTGTAGGCATCTTGAATTCCCCCGTTATTTAAAACTTTGGGCTGTGTTTTAAGATACATGCCGCATCCGAATCAAAATTGTCAGATGCGGCATGATCCCTCATGTGGCTGTGGAAAATATATGAAAAGTATGGGTAGGCATTCGTAAAAAGGTAAATATCCAGTAAAAGTTATCAGTCAAAGTTAACAATTTATTTTATTATTGCTGCAAACCGATTATTTGACCTCGACATCCTCTACAGCCTTATCCATCTTCTTCTTCAAATCATCCATGCCTGCCTGAACAGTGGTGTACTTGCCGGCTACAATATCCTGAAGGGTAGCTGCCCAGTCCGTTGTTGTTTCAAAGAAGGATGGCTGCGGGGTGAAAAGAATTGTCGCATTGTCGATTGTCTTCTTATAGGTATCTATATAACCGGTTTGTTTCGCCATTTTTGCGATAAAGTCGGGGGATTCCCATGTGGAAGTACGGCAAGGGTCAACGTTCTTGTCGTCGACAGACGCATAATGGAAAAAGTCCTTGCTGGTAAAGTACATTAAGAAATACCATGCGGCTTCTTTATTCTTGGAAGCGCTGTTCATTGCCATGGACCAGATCCATGTATTTGACTTGGCAGTATCGCCTTCCTTAACTGTCGGCATTGTTGTCCAGGCGATTTTTCCCGCTTCCTGAGAAGCGCCGTCCCAGTTTTGCTGAACGCCGTTGTTATCCGCATCAAAAAGCATTGCCGCCTTGCCTGCGCCAAGGTCTGCGCCTGCTTCATACCAGGTGTATTTGGACCAGGATGTCGCGCATCCCTTTTTAATCAGATCAACCCAATACTGTGTCATCTTAACCGCTTCAGGCGAATTCACCTGGGAAACGAGCTTATCATTTTCAATAGTGAAGTCTTTTGCGCCAAAGTTTGTATATGTACTCATATAGCCGGGATGGATGGTGCCCCAGTCACGGGCCCCGCGAATCGCGAGTCCGTAAGAGCCCGGTCCGTTCCAGTCTTTCAGTTTTGCACTGACGTCGGCCAGTTCATCAAGCGTCTTTGGAACCTGAAGATTTAATTTTTTGAAAGCTTCCGTGTTGTAAGCTAACGAATAAATTTCAAAGTTAAGCGGCAAAGCCAGCTGTGCGCCGGTTCCTACTTTGTGCCCTGCCACGCCGTCCCATTTCAGAGCGTTGACGGTGCTTGGAATAAGATCGTTAAAATCATAATCGGACGTCATCATATTTGGATCGTTCAGATATTTTGTTAAATCCTCAACGTATCCGGCGGAAGAATAATCCCACAATTGGTAAGGGCCGGACATAAACAAATCCGGGTCCCCGGAGCGGCTGGAGAGCGAGGTTGATACCTTGTCAAAATAGTTTGCTTCCGGCGTAATGGAATGTTCCACCTTGATTCCTGTTTTCTGTTCAAAATCAGGAATTTTGGCAATAATTGCTTCACCGGCGCAGTTTTGGTTCAGGCTGACTTTTAGGGTTGTGCCTGAATACTTTTTCCAGTTAAATTCACCGGAAGTTTTGGCCTGCGACTGTACTGCGCCAACATCCACCGATGTCGTGTTTCCCGTGTTTGCGGCAGGGGTGCTGCTTCCCCCCGAACAACCCACAAAAGCACTTGCTAACAATGTTGTTGCTAATAAGAGCGATACACTTCTTTTGAAACGCATTAATACAACCTCCCTAAAATTTTGTTATTAACTTTGACTTGGTTCTACCTTCTTTCTGTTTGTATTTTACATTCTGGAATTGCGGTTTAAAATGTATTATCTTAATATAATCAGCAAAATCATTAAAAATTTATTTATGCGGTTAAAAAAACTATAGTATTACATTAAAAACTTAAATGATTTTAGCTCGTTAAAACAGTAACAAGTCGATAACCGGTCTATAAGTTCCCAAAATAACGTAAAAACGGAGGGTTGCCGCAGAACAGTTTAAAACCCGTTCTGAGACAACCCTCCGTTATGTAAATCATACTTTTTGTATATCCTGTTTTTCATCCAAATGCTTAATGGGAAGAGTAATTTCAGCAATCGTGCCCGTGTGGGGCAGGCTTTGATAAGTCAGGCCGTATTTCCCGCCAAAGTAAAGCTGAATTCTCTGCTGAATATTTTTCACTCCAATATTATTGAAATGCTTTCCGTCTTCCACTCCGAAATTGATTTGATCGACCATCGCGGAATCCATGCCGCGGCCGTTGTCAATCACCTTAATATGCAGCATATCATCAGAAAAGAAAGAGGCAATACTGATTTTGTAATTTTGTTCCAGATTGCCAAAGCCATGAAGAATACTGTTTTCAACAAGGGGCTGTAAAATGAAACGAAGCACTTCGCAGTCCAGGGAATCCTGATCCAGACGGGTGGTAAACTCAAATGTGTCAAGATATCTGAATTTTTGGATGGTAATATAATTTTTTACGCTTTCAATTTCTTCTCCGAGTGTAGTGGACTCATTATTTTTTGACAGATTGTATTTTAGCAGATTAATCAGCGCGGTGCACATTTCCGCAATATTGCTCATATTCTGCACCGCGGCAAGCCATTTGATCGAATCCAGAGTATTATAGAGAAAATGGGGGTTAATCTGCGCCTGCAGTATCTGGAACTGCATATTAGCTTTTTGGTTCTGATTGTCCAGCTCTCTTTTCAAATATAAATTCAGCTGGTTTGTCATCATATTGAATGTATTGCCAAGCTGGCTCAGCTCGTCTTTGCCTTTCACCTGAAGATGATAGGACAAATCGCCCTGTTCAATGTGCTTGCACGCGTTGCTCAGACCCTGAACCGGCTTGGTTATTGTGGATGCAATCCAAATGGAATAAAACAGTCCGATAACGAGGCTGATCAGTATAATAATTTTCAAATAAAACTCCATTTCATTTGTCTGCGCAGTGATCGAATCGGTTGGTATGATCCGAACAACTTTCCAGTTGATGGTATTTAAAGACCGGGATACAATAATGGTATTCACCCCGAATACCATTCGGTTTAAAACAATATCGCTCTGTTTCACAATTTCCGGATTGAATTTAAGCACCGGGTCAAATGATGTGACCCTGGGGTAATTCAGCAGAATTTCTCCGGAAGAATCTAAAATGAATGCCTTCTCATTGGATTCAATTCCAAAATCCGCAAATTTTTCTTCAATATACTCATAACTGACGTCAATAATAATCATCCCGTCAACTTTTTCAGTAAGGGTGCTGGCGACAGGGTACACATAGGAAATCACTTCCGAGGGATTATTCGGCGAATTTTCCACAACACGCAGGCCTGTCCAGTACGGCTTTGCCCCAGCGGTACCGGTAATCAGCTGCCGATAATACCTCTGATAATTATCGTCCGTAATTTTGGAATCAACTTTTGTGTTAGTGGAACAAATATCGCCATTCATTGTAATAACCTGTATGCTTTTAATAAATGTCTGCATGGACTGTATGCTGTTCAAAAACTGATGGGCACCGATCAAATCGTTATATGATGTTGCTTTCCCTTTTTGGCTTCCTTCCAGAAGCGATTCAATCTCACTGCTGGAAGACAGGGAATCGGCAGTGCGCTCCACAAGGTCAATCGTGGAATCGAGCTGAGTTTTCAACTTATCACTGGCCAGAATGTTATAATTTTCTTCATTGGTGCGAAGGCTTTTTGCATATGTTTCATTGATTGCAATGTTAATGACCGAAAGGATAAAAATTGATACAAAAAAAATTCCGCAGAAAATTTTAAACCTGATCGTATGAATCCTGAACATATACCCTCCTGTAAAATAAAGGCACAAAATTATTTCTATATGAATATCTTCCCAAATAATATTACACTAAAAGTTTAGCTATAGATATAAAAATAAAAATTTATTAATAAATATTTTATTTATATGATATAATTTGATTTATCTTCGAAAGTTTAATATTATAGTATGGAATCAGGTTTTTTTACAAGGAGTGAGAATCGTGAAAAATGTTATCATTGTTGATGATGAATTTCTGGTTCGATTAGGTTTAAAAACAACCATCAACTGGTCGGATTATGGCTACAATATTATAGGTGAAGCGGCAAACGGCCATGAAGCATTGGAAATGTTCGATAAATACCAGCCCGATATTTTAATGACCGACATTAAAATGCCGGGCATGGACGGGCTTGAACTGATCTCTGCCGTCAAGCATAAAAACAAAAAAGTCAAGGTAGTCATACTGACAAATTACAGTGACTTTGACTATGCGCGCCGGGCCATTAAACTAGGTGCTTCACAATATCTGCTGAAATCGGAAATCACTGAAAAAAATTTGATTGAAATGCTCAAAACTCTTTCTATTGAAAGCAGTGATGAGGAAGAACCGCTTCCAACCCTGAAACAGCAGCAGGAGGCTTATCTTCAGAACCAAATTCTTGAGCTGCAAAACAATACCGCGCTCTCTCCTCAGTCTTTTACCGTTCCGGAACAAAAGCTTTTTACGGACTCGTCGTACGTTATATTAAACTGCCTCTGCGAGGTATCACAGCTAAATGGCAGTACAATAGACACGTTCAACCATTTGTTAAGTTCCTTAATTGACACTCATTTTCATGAGGCGGCCTACAGTATATCCTGCCTGTACAAGCAGTTTTTTGTTTACATCGTCTGCCCCGTATCCTACATCCATGAAAAAGTGATCGAGCGGCTGACAAAGCAGGCCGAAATGCTGGCCCGTAATATAAAGCAATACAGTAATGTTGAACTGAGCATTGGGCTTAGCCAGCCCGGGGACTCCACACTTTTCCCCGAAAAACTGACAGAGGCGGCACTTGCAAGACAAAACTGTTTTTTCACCTCCGAAAGCATTGCAGTGTTCAGTCAAAATACGGCCGCACGGCCATCGGATATGCCGAAAATCAGCTACACCAAAATAAAAAATTTTATTGACAGCAACGAGGCGCATGAATTTGAAACCTATTCCGTGGAAATTTTTGACCGGCTGGCCAAAATAAGAAATTATCAATACGTAAAGGCCGCTTTTATTGATTTTTTATCTATCGCAAAATTAATCTGCGAAAAATACAATATGAACAAGTCTTATTGCCTGAGTCCGGCAAAATTCGATTACAATAATTTTAACATGATGCATTCCTTCCATACGGTGAAAAAATATATTTGTGATCTGTACTCCGGAATTTTTGACACTGCGCAAAACTCGGACAACGGTTACAGCCATTCCATAAAAACCTGTTTGTCCTACATCGAAAACAATTATTCGTTGAATATTACGCTCGACAATGTTGCGAAAGCGGCGGATATCAGCAGCAGTTATCTTTCGCTTATCTTTAAACAGGAAATCGGTATCAATTTCAGTACATACTTAACCCAGTACCGTATCGATCAAGCGAAAGTACTTTTAACAACCACCAATATGAAAATTTATGAAATTGCTGAAAAAGTCGGATTTTCGAGCCCGTATTATTTCAGCAAGGTATTCAAAGAATTCACTAAACTAACCTGCAAGGAATATAAAGACAAATATATGAGCGTCCCATCCGATTAAGGCTTGCGTGTCCACCGCGGATCAGAAATAAAAGGGCCTGTTAATACGAAATAAACCGTACCTGCACCAGTCCCTTGAACTGGTACGGGTACGGTTTTTATGGCTTTTTTTGAAATTATTTCATCGATTCTATAATGCTGCCGACGAGGGTATCCATTTGAGAAATATTATCCTCGTTCATGGCGGAATTCAAGGTCAAGCCCTCGTCAAGAATGGTCATTTCTTTCATCTCATTGTTTACAAATTCGCGCATCAGAGTGCCGGATTTGCAGGCCCAGGAACCGTTTTCCACAATGGCGACCGTGCGCTTCTGCAGATTCAAAGCCTTCATATCCATCAGGTAATTGTGCATTGGCGGATAAATTCCGAGGTTATAGGTGACCGAAGCCAGCACCACATGGCTCAGGCGGAATGTCTCGGAGATTAAATAAGATACGTGAGTCTTAGAGACGTCGTACATGACCACGTTTGTCATGCCTTTCTCCACCAGCTTGGCAGCCAAGGCGCTGGAGGCGCTCTCGGTATTCCCGTACATGGAGGAGTAGACAATCATGACACCCTTCTCCTCTGGCTCATATCTGCTCCATTTGTCGTACTTATCGAGGAAGTACCCCAAATTGCTGCGCCAGACCGGCCCGTGCAGGGGGCAAATGATCTTGATGTCAATGCCGCCGGCCTTCTTGAGAAGGGCCTGAACATGAGGTCCGTACTTCCCCACGATATTGGTATAGTACCGCCGGGCGTCGTCAATCCAGTCGCGGTCAAAGTTTACTTCATCGCTGAAAAGCTTTCCGTCCAGCGCGCCGAACGAGCCAAAAGCATCCGCTGAAAAAAGGACTCCGTTTGTAGTATCGAATGTCACCATGGCTTCCGGCCAATGGACCATTGGCGCGGCGACAAAGGTCACCACATGCCTGCCGAAGGACTTGGTGTCGCCTTCTTTGACTTCCTCAGTCCGGCCGTCAACATGGAACCCAAACTGGCGCATAAGCATGAAAGCCTTTTCCGTACTGATAATTTTAGCCTTCGGATAGCGCAGAAGAATTTCTTCAATAGATGCGCCGTGGTCCGGTTCCATATGATTGATTACCAGATAATCGAGCGGCCTGCCGGCCAGAAGCACCTCGATGTTTTCCAGAAACTGGCGGCAGACCGACCAGTCCACCGTATCGAACAGTACGGTCTGTTTATCTACAAGCAAATACGAATTATACGAGACACCGCGGGGAATGGGATGAATATTTTCAAAAAGCGCGAGGCGGCGGTCATTTGCGCCGACCCAATAAAGGTCTTCCGTTACCTTTCTAACACAATGCATAGTGAAATCCCCCTTACTGCAAATTATATTTTTTAATGTTGCTGTCCTGTCAAACTTCTATGAACTGTTCTTTTTCTTCACCGCACTCAGGGCAGATCCATTCTTCAGGGAGCGCGTCAAAAAGGGTGCCGGGGCGAACGTCATTTTCAGAATCACCCACAGCAGGATCATACTCATAGCCGCAGCCATTGCAGACATACCGTTTCCAGGCGGGAGCCGCTTTTTTCGGAACGGCCCGCGTCATCTTCTTCATGGGCGGCGCGGGTTTTTTGGGTTCCCCGTTATCCAGGGCGGCGGTAAGCAGCGGCAGGACTTCCAGCACGTCGCCGACAATGCCGTAGTCGCAGTTCTTAAAAATGGGCGCATTGGGATTATTGTTGATGGCGACGATAGTGGCGGCATCCTTAATGCCCTTCAAATGCTGGCCCGCGCCTGAAATGCCGCATGCGATGTACAGATTACCGCTGAATTTCTGGCCGGACATGCCTACGTAGCGGTTTAAAGGCACATACTGCAGGGTTTCGGCCACCGGGCGGGAGGAGCCAAGGGCCGCACCCGCCTGAACGGCAAGAGCCTTCACCAGTTCCATATTTTTCTTCTCGCCGATGCCCTGGCCTGCGCTGACAACCCGTTCAGCTTTGACGATGGGAGTGTCGATGTCAATACCCACGGTGAAATCGTAACCGTCCGACTTCAGATTTTCCACCAAAGCGGCAACCCGCTCCGCAGCGGTGCCTTCTTTGAGAATCATCTTCTTGCGCACACCGGTAACAGGCCCGCTTTTCACTCCGGATGGAACATCGTTCTTTGGCATCCTGCCGATGATGTGGGAGGCGATAACTACCCTTTGAATCTCATTCGTTCCTTCATAAATGGTGCATATCTTGGCGTCGCGATAAGCGCGCTCCACTTCCATGCCCTTCAGGTAACCGTTGCCGCCGAAAATCTGGAGTGCGTCGTTAACGACCTCCAGGCAAATGTCGGAAGCATACTGCTTGGCCATTGCGGATTCCATTCCATAAGGTTCGTGCTGTTCTTTCAGTTCGGCGGCGCTGTACACAAGTAATCTGGCCGCCCGAAGCTTAGTAGCCATGTCTGCCAGTTTAAAAGCAATAATCTGCTGCTGGCAAATGGGTCTGCCAAACTGAATTCGTTCCTTGGAATACTCGAGCGCATTTTCATAGGCACCCTGCGCAATGCCCAATGCCTGTGAAGAGATTCCGATGCGGCCGCCGTCCAGGGTGGCCATCGCAATCTTGAAGCCCTCACCCTCCTGACCAAGCAGATTCTCCTTCGGTACCTTGACGTCGTTGAAAATCAGCTCGGCGGTAGAAGAGGAACGGATTCCCATCTTGTCGTAATGATCGCCGAAGGTGAAGCCATCCCAGCCTTTTTCCACGATAAAGGCACTGATTCCGTGAGTGCCGATATCCGGAGTGGTAACCGCAAAGACTACGTAGGTGTCGGCTTTGTCCGCATTCGTGATGAAAATTTTTCCACCGTTTAATATGTAATAATCGCCGTCGAGGACCGCCGTGGTTTCCGTGCCGCTCGCGTCGCTGCCCGCGTTTGGCTCAGTCAGGCCGAAAGCACCCAGCTTTTCACCCCTGGCCAGCGGGACCAGATATTTCTGCTTCTGCTCCTCGGTTCCGTAAGCGAAAATAGGCCAGGAACCCAGCGAAACATGGGCCGAGAGGATCACGCCGGTACCGCCGTCCACCCGCGATAGCTCCTCGACAGCGATTGCATAACTGATAATATCCGAACCCAGACCTCCGTATTTTTTGGGATAGGGAATTCCCATCAAGCCCAGCTCCCCCAGCCTTTGAACGATCTCTGCCGGGAATCTGTTTTCCTTGTCCAGCAAGAACGCCAGAGGTTTGACCTCCGTCTCTGCGAATTCCCGAATTTTTGCACGCATGGCCTCGTGCTCTTCGGTCGTTTTAAATAGCATACTTACTTCCTCCCTTTAATCATTGAATATATTTTATTTTTATGAATTTCAATTTAAGAAATTCATAAAAGTGGATGTACAGATCAGCAATCACCGCTCATTAGAAATTTCTCTGCCGCGTTATACTTGATAAAAATTATCCACTTTTCACGTAAAAAACTTTCTGAAAGATTAAAGATATTTCAAAAACATCTTTAATCACCCTTTGAAAGCATCTGATGCAAACTGTGCGCGCGCAGCTCTGCATCCAGCACCCCTTGAATCTGCTGCAAGTGCCTGTTAACCATGCATTTCGTACCGAATTTCTTTTGCCATGAACATTGAAATTCGGTCTGCATACAGGCGCTGATGATGTTGTCTTCTTCCATAATCTTCGTCAAATCGTACAGACTTACTTTTTTAAGATCCGCAATCAGGCGGCAGCCGCCGTCCACCCCCCGGGTAATTTTCACCAGCCCGGCTCGCTCCAGTTTTTTGAGAATTTTATACACAAACTGCTGCGGAAGCAGTTCCCGCTGACAGATATCCCTCGTTGTAACCTGTTCCCCATCCGACAGTGCGCGCAATATTCGCAGCGCATAGTCTGTTTCCCGTGTAAATAGCAGATTGGCTCCCTCCACTCAATAATATTCCCAAAATCTTACTTATCGCTAACAATATATCATTCTGGATATGTTTTGTCAAGTTTTATGCAAGGTATTTCCGCTGTTAAATTCAAAAGGTTCCTTCACTACGGCAAAGAGCGTGATTCATGAAGAATCACGCTCTTTGCGAAAAGGATTTACTTTTTTATAATTCGTCTTCTGGCTGCATCAATGCCGATTCAGTTTGATCGGGGTTTTCCGGTGGTATTCCTCAGAATCAATTCCGGCTTCAATGAAATCTGGTGAATGACTGTTTTCTCTTTGTTTTCAATTTTTTCCAAAAGCAGATTAACGCCGAGATCCGTCATGGCTTTTATCGGCGGCGAAACGGTTGTAAGCGGAGGAACCAGATATTCGCTTTCCCGAATGTCGTCATAGCCGACCAAAGAAATATCCTGAGGAATCCGAAGGCCCGCTTCATAAATGGCATTGATTGCGCCTATCGCCATATGGTCGTATGATGCGACCACGGCGGTCGGCACTTCATCCTGACTGAGAAGCTCTTTCATCCGCAGATAACCGCCCTGTTCAAAACGTTCCTTCCCAAGCTTAAAGAACTTTTGATCAAAACTCAGGCCATTGTCAAGAACGGCGGCTTTTAAGCTTTGCAGGCGGATAACGCTGGACATTTCATCGAAAAGGAACCCGATCTTTTTATGCCCGAGTTCTTTTAAATGCCTGATCACCATGTCGAACCCGTATTTTTCATCCACGATGATGTAATCATAGTTGGAATATTCCATGTTGGTCTGAATCAATGTAATGGGCGTGTCCCGTGTTTTATACACGCGGTCAAGGTACGCTTCCAGTTCCCTGTACATATACCCGGTGAGGATGATACCATCCACTTTTCTCCGGGCAAATATATTCAGATACTGCTTTTCAATATCAAAATTACCGTTGGTAAATCCCATGACGATCGAATAGCCGTTCTTTCTGAGTTGCTCTTCAATATTGCATAACAGCTGCGTATAATAATCGCTGCTGATTTCCTGAAGTATCACGCCAATTGTTTTGGAGCCCTTTCCAACCAGAGCCCTCGCCGCCTGGTCCGGAATGTAGTTGTTTTCCTGAGCAACCTTTAAAATTTGGTTTTTCGTTTTCTCACTCATCCCCTTGCTGCCATTTAAAGCACGGGAAACAGTGGATACGCTTACTCCGGTCAATTTTGCAATATCTTTTAAATTCGCCATTTACTACACCTTTTCATCAGAATTTTTGCGTCCGGTATATTTAACACATAACAAACGATGCCAACCTGTGTGGAAGGCATCGAAAGTCACATTCAGATGAAGACACAAACGTTTTCGTTAAGATAACATAAATTTGATTCAATGTCAATATCAGATCGGTCAGAATACACGATATAGTACATTTTATGGCGTTTTCAAGCATCAATCACGCGCCGCTGCCAAAGGTCAACGAATGCCGGCTGTTTCAAATGATTTAAACCTGCTCCGGAACACAGATTCTCCATCGGGTTCGACGAAAGTTATTCTGCATCGACCTGTACAGTGATGGAGAATTGGTCGCCAAGCTTCCGCAGATAATCCAGATCCTGCTTTTTGATCGCATCCACTCCTTCCAGAGCGTAGCGCCTGTCAAGCCCCGCGTACTTCGTAGTTCCAAACCTGTGATAAGGCATGATTTCAATTCTTCTTACAGTTTTAAAATGGCTTACGCAGTCGATCATGCGGCTGATGGTTTCATCTGAATTGTTGCAGCCCGGTATAAAGGGAATTCTCACAATCAGGTCCCCGGAAAACACTTCGTTCAGCCGTGTGAGGTTTTCAAGAATCTGCGCGTTGCCGACCCCGGTGAACTCCCTGTGAAGCTCCGGATCGATCTGCTTGAAATCCAGAAACAACAGATCGAGATAGGGAAGAAGCCCCTCCATCTGCTTCCACGGCGCATAACCGGATGTTTCCATGGCGGTGTGGATACCCGACTGTTTACATGCCTTCAGCAGTTCCCTGCTGAAATCCGGCTGAGAAAGCGGCTCGCCGCCCGTTAACGTAACTCCGCCGTTGGAGTTGTCGTAAAACTGCTTGTCCTTCAGTATCGTACTGACCAATTCCGAAACGGTAATCTCCTGCCCGACCAGTTTACGGGCTTCATAATAGCAGGCATTAACGCATTTGCCGCAAGCCGTACATTTTTCCCGGTCAACCGTGAAGCGGCCGGTGTTTGGATTCGGCCGGATTGCTCCCTCAGGGCAGGCGGCTAAACAGCGGCCGCACCCCGTACAGTTTTTGCTGTAATAAATCATCTCCGGGGTGAAGCGCTGGGATTCCGGATTTGCGCACCAGCGGCATTTCAGGGGGCATCCTTTCAGAAAAACCAGGGTTCTGATGCCCGGCCCATCGGATGTTGCAAACCGCTTGACGTCGAAAATAATCCCTTTTACATTACGATTCACTTCGGGCTGCACGCACTCTTGCATCACTTATCATGCTCCTGTTTATAATTTTTGCAGATTGAGGGACAGCAAATCCCAAGTGCAGGCGAAGCCTGCTTTTCGGGTAAACTTCCATCAGCAGCTTGCTTCTTCAAAGATGGTGCGTTTAATAATGTCTTCCTGCAGATCTTTGTTCAGGGGCGCGAAAAATGCGCTGTAGCCGGCGATTCTGACCATCAGGTCTTTGTAGCGTTCCGGATGCTGCTGGGCGTCCCGGAGCGTTTCGGTGCTGACAACATTAAACTGAACATGATACTGGTCATTTTTGAAGAGGGTTTCGACCAGAGCGGTTGTCCTGTCCCTGCCTGCGGGGGACTGAAGCATGCTCGGGCTGAGTCTCATGTTGAAAATCGCACCTTTTGAAAACCATATGCTCGGCAGCTTGCTGACAGAGTTGATGGTCGCGGTAATTCCGCTTTTTTCAACACCGGTTGCGGGAGAAACGCCGTTGTTGAGCGGTGTTCCCGCTTTGCGGCCGTCGGGCGTTGCCTTGACATTGGTACCCATGGCGACATTGGCGGTTACCGAGCTCTGGCAGAATGCATAGGTACAGGGAACCGGCCCTTTGCCATAACGTGAATTTTTAAAATCGTTGACATAATGTGAACCGACGTATCCCGTGACTTCACTGGCCCATTTATCGGCCAAATCGTCGTCATTCCCGAATTTGGGCGCCCGGTTGAGGAGCATCAGGCGGATTTCTTCGCCGGTAGGCGTGGTAGAGTCGTCTTCATAATTGGTCTCTATGGCATGCTTGAGTGCCGCGCCTGTGAACCATTTCTGATCAAATACTGCGGTCTGAATCCCGGTCAGGCAATCGGCCGCGCTGATTGCGGCCACAGCCGGGCCGCCGTCCGCGGAATAAACGGAGCCGCCCTGAATCAGCGACTTGCCCCGCTCGATGCAGTCATCAATCAGAGAAGACTGGAATGCGTTCAGATCAAAACGGATATGCATCTGATCATTGATATTTTCAAGAATGACCTGCTGCTCCATAAAGTAGTGAAGCTGTTTTTCAAAGGCATTCTTAATTTCATCCATGCTCTTAAAGCTGCTCAGATCACCATCGCCGGGCAGGAGCGTGACGCCAGTATTCGGATCCGTTCCGTTGTTCAGCGTGATTTCCAAAACCTTCGCAATATTGATTCGGGGACCTTTACAGGCGAAATCAAACTTGCCCGGAATGGAAGCCTCAATGCAGCCCACCGGGGCCCAATTCCACGAGTCCTTCTTATCGATGCCCAGGTTTTCCAAAGATTTCATGACGCCGCGGTCGTTATAGAATGCCGGCTGGCCGCCGCCGTGCTTTTGAATCGCCTGCATGGCGCGGTCCATAAACTCGCGGGAAGTGCCCTCAAACCATTTGAAAGAAACGGCGGGTCTGGGCATCCGAATGTTTTCACAGGCTTCCACCGATATGTAAGTCAGTTCATTGACAGCGTCTTTTCCATCCTTCGTCTGGCCGCCAATAGCCAGATTAACAGCCATATGGTAGCCGGGATAAAACTTTGCGCCCAGCCATGACCGGAAGAAGCAAAGTTCATTGACCTTGATAAAGAAGGATTCCACAAGCTCCAGAGCCTTTTCACGCGTCAGAATGCCCTTTTGGATATCGTTTTGATAATAAGGCCACATAAACTGATCGAACCTGCCGAAAGAAATGGCGATACCGTTTGTTTCAAGCTGCATCCCCAAATGTAAAAACCAGATGGACTGAAGGGCTTCCCAGAATGTTCTCGGGGGATTTTCCGGCACCCAGCGGCAGGATTCAGACATCTGCTCAAGTTCGGCTTTGCGGGCGGCGTTCTGTTCAGACCGTGCCATTTCAGCCAGTTTGTCGGCGTAGCGGTGCGCATAATTGATAACACCCTGATTGCTTAGAATGACCGATTCCAAAAACCAGCATTTTTCAACCTGCCCGGGCGTTCTCAAATCGCTTTCACTGAGCTTTTTCTTTGCGTGCTCTATTATGCCCTTCAGCCCCTGGCGCAGTAAATCCTCGTAATTGGGAAGCAGGTTGCCGAAACCCTGCATGGTGCACCAGTCGTCATCGATTGCTCCGATATCCCACGCCTTCTTGGTATTCTCCGGCAGAATTTTCCTTACATTTTCGTCGAGTGTTTTACCCTTCCAGTATTCGACGGTTTCCATGATTTCGTTTTCCGTTTCTGCGTCATACTCATAAACATCGTTGGGGCGCTCATCATACCGGTACGGATCACCCTTGAATTCCCTTACAATCCAGTCCACCGCAAATTCAGGATAAACCGGTGCGGAACGCGGTTTACTGCCCTGATTCCCTACAATCAGCTCGTTATCGCGCACATAAATGCTCATATGATTCAAAACATCAAAAAATGCTTTGGCTTTTCTTTTCTCAATTGGCAGTCCTTCTGTTTTTTTCATGGATTCCGTAAAGATTTTGGCTCTTTCCGAACAGATGGAAGGAACGGTGTCTACCAAATCATTTCTAAGTTTTTCGACTCTTGGCGTCATTATAGAATACCTCCTGTATATTATTAATAAATCACAGTATGGGCTTTCAAAAAATACAGCACAGTATCACTGACCGGATCGCTATTTCGATAATTGAAAATCTCATAGCCCCAGATTTGATAATTGCCATTGTATTTTTGTGTTTATTTTCCTGAAATTGATCAAACGTTTTCTCAAATAACAATTAGCAATATATCATGAATTAAAATGAGTGTCAACATATTTTAGACAAATTTGTCTAAAATATGCCTGTATAATTATCTAAAATCCAATTTATTCAACGAATAATTACTGAATTTATATAATAATTAAAATATTTCATCTTAACAAATAGTTCTTATTATTCAAAATAGAGCAAACGCTTGATGTAAAATATTTATAATCAGGGAATAAAAATTAATGTTTTCAAAAGGAGTACTAACGACGGGCTGCGACCAAAACAGGCAGTGGCCGAACTATAAATATCCGGCATGGAAGAAGGTCAAGCTGATGTTTCCAGGTGTTCCTGTAAAAAAGGGGATTAAATAAAAAAACGCGGACAGGCTGTCGATGCCTGTTCGCGTTTTTATGTAGAAAGTGTCGCATGGTGCAATATTTATCGAGATTTATTATTATGCGTTCGCTGATCCTATAAGACTTTTTTCACTTTGCCCGTGGTATCTCTCGCGATCAATTCCGGCTTTAATGAAATATGCTGAATAACCGGCTTCGCATCACTTTCAATTTTTTCCAGCAACAATTTAACCCCCAGCTCGGTCATCGCTTCAATCGGGGGAGATATGGTGGAAAGCGGGTTAATTAAATACTCGCTTTCGCGAATGTTATCATAGCTGACAATCGATATGTCTTCCGGCACTTTCAGCCCTGCTTCATAGATCGCTTTCAGAGCTCCGATCGCTACATGGTCATATGTTGCAATTATCGCCGTAGGCACCTCTTTTTGCTTGAGCAGCTCCTTCATCCTGAGATATCCGCCCAATTCAAACCGCTCTTTGCCCACCTTGATAAATTTCTGTTCGTATTTTAGGTTGTTCGCCAGAATCACGTTTTTTAATATGTCCGATCTGATCTGATAGGACACCTCATCAGCTACGACGCCGAACCTTTCATGTCCGAGTTTTTTCAAGAATTTAACAGCCAGATCAAATCCGTACTCTTCATCCACCATTATGTGATCATATTTGGGATATTTGATATGAGTCTGCAACAATACCATCGGTGTTTCCTTGATTTTGCGCATTGAGTCGAGGAAATCCTCCAGTTCTTCGAACATATAACCCACAAGGATTATTCCGTCAACCCTCTTTTTATTGAAGATTTTCAAATACTGGGTTTCAACATTAAAATCATGGTTTGTAAAGCCCATGATAATCGAATATCCGCTTTTTCTTAATTCTTCTTCGATATAACCCAACAGCATGGTATAGTAATCACTGCTGATTTCCTGAAGAATGACGCCGATTGTCTTTGTCCCCTTGCCAACCAGAGCCCTTGCTGTCTGGTCCGGAACATAATCAACGTCGTGTGCAATTTTGCAAATTTCATTCTTGGTGTTTTCGTTTATTCCCTTTCTATTGTTCAAAGCTCTGGATACCGTTGAAACATTTACCCCTGCGATTTTTGCAATATCTTTTAATCTCGACATTTTCTAAGCACCTCTAAACACTTTTTACTTATTCAATTTAGTAGCATAGTAAATTATTCGCATGAAATACTCTAAATATTTTACAGTAAAGAGACAAAAAAGGGAATGTATCTATCCCTAAAACTTATTAAAGCAAACGCTTTCTCCAAAAGACTATCACAGATGTAATATGATGTCAATATTCAAAATGTCGAAAGATACTAATCGCTTTTTTGCATAAATAATATGACGCAAGAATTTTTCTTCCAATACTAAATATTGCAATTTTTTCTGAACGACGCAAAAATGGCTTTAAATCTATATATTTTCTATCTTAATGCTCCAAGATAGATTTCAGAATGCCCATCTGAATAATGCAAATAAATCAATGTTTCTTAAAAATTTTCTGTATTATATAAAAATATTTCGACATTAAACAAAGAAAATATATTTCGATACGCGTGGAATTCAATTCAGAGTGTAGAATAGAAAACAGATTTCAAATGAGTTTTTGACCTAAAAATTGAATAATTACTAGAATTATTGCTTCAAAATCAAGTTACTATGACAAAATTAATTAATAATTGCACAATTTCTAAGACGAATTTAGCTAAAATGGGTTGACATTAAGAAAACGACGTGATATATTGAGTTTGCTGAATTTGCCAGAAACATTGCAAAATATATTGAAATCGTTTGCATTAAAAGTAATGCAATTTTTGAAATAATCAAGAAAATTTTAGAATATTGCTTACATATGGATTTTGTAAAAATGATATCAAAGGAGGAGCAACGCAGTGTCTGCTGAAGAATCTATCTTGAAGGTTATAGGAATAACCAAGGTTTTCCCCGGAGTTGTGGCACTTGACAACGTAGATTTCGATTTGAGGCCGGGTGAAGTTCATGTTTTACTGGGCGAAAACGGTGCCGGTAAATCAACGTTTATAAAAATCTTATCTGGTGCCTATCAGGCAGATAAACCAAAAACGCCCGAAGGGGATAAAGGGAAAATATTTATTTCCGGCAAGGAAGTCGAAATTGACAGTCCGCTCAAGGCAATGCAATTGGGTATTGCAACGTGTTATCAGGAGTTTAACCTGGTTCCATACTTAACGATTGCAGAAAATATGTATCTCGGAAGGTTTATAAAGGTCGGTAAATCTGCTCCTATCATTGCGAGTTCACAAATGATCAAAAAATCACAGGAAGTTCTTGACTCCATTGGAATCAAGTTGGATGTCAGAAAAAAAGTGAATGATCTTGGTGTTGCGCAAAAACAAATGGTGGAAATAGGCAAAGCCCTTTTAATGAATGCAAAGATATACATATTAGATGAGCCTACCGCCGTATTGAGCAAGCAGGAAATTGACGAACTTTTCAGGGTTGTGAACAGCCTGAAAGCCTCGGGCTGCAGTATTATCTATATTTCTCACCGTCTTGAGGAATTACCTGTGATTGGTGACCGTGTTACTGTATTGCGCGACGGCAAAAAAATCAGCACCTCCGATATCAAAAACACGACGGTGGATCAGCTGATCGAGTTAATGGTCGGCCGGCCCATGGAAGAAACTTTTCCAGAGATAGACTCAGCGCCCGGGGAAGAGCTGCTAAGGGTGGAAAATCTATGCAGAACGAAGGTTTTTGATAATATCAACCTTACTTTAAGGGCAGGCGAAATTGTAGGAATCGCGGGACTTGTAGGTTCAAAAAGAACCGAAGTGGCACGTGCAATTTTCGGTGCGGATAAAATATCTGCCGGTAAGATTTTCATTCGCGGGCAGGAAGTGCTGAAGTTAACGCCGCGCAAAGCCGTTAACAAAGAGCTGTGCTATCTGTCTGAGGATCGGAAAGCACTGGGGCTGGTATTGGGAATGTCGGTAAAAGATAATATTTCGCTTCCTTCAATTTTTAAGCATACCAAAGCGATGATTATTGACGATGCTTATCTTCAATCAAATGCCGAAAGTTTTATTACAAAATTTGGGATTAAAACACCTTCGTCCAAACAGCTGGTTAAAAACCTGAGCGGCGGCAATCAGCAGAAAATCGTTATCGCAAAATGGCTGGCTTCCGGATGCAAAATTTTCTTGTTTGATGAACCGACCAGAGGTATTGATGTAAGGGCAAAAGCCGAAATTTATGCACTGATGAACGAAATTGTGAAATCAGGTGCGGGCATTATTATGATTTCGTCCGAAATGCCTGAAGTCATAAACATGTGCCACAGGGTTTATGTTATGAATAACGGCAAAATCCGTGCCGAAATTGATAAAAGTGAATTAAGTCAGGAACATGTTTTAAAATATGCGCTTGTGAACAATGAAGCGGAACAATGATTTGCGCATGATTCTTAGGTATGCCCTGTGTCTTCTCTAATGTGTTGACTCCATAAAATTTTTAAGATACACATCTACATGTTGTTTTCTTCATTTTGCTTCGGAGAATTGAAATATAAAGGGGGGAAAATGGCGTCTTTTGCAAAATGAAAGGTGGTGAATTCTGTTCGTCCCCGTGTTGATCACTATTTGCTATGTGAATACACATAAGCATCAATGATAAAAATTTAGAGGAGGTTCGTTATTTTGAAAAGGATAAAAAAAATTATCGCAGTAACAGTTGCCGTGTCTATGCTGGCGGTCGCCTGCATGGGATGCAGCCAATCCACAAGTAGCAGTACAGCACCCGCATCTCAGGCAGCCACTTCACAGGCCCCGGCAGCAAAAACGATTAAGATTGGTTGTGCAATCTCAACACTGACAATGACATGGCCTCAGTACGCTGTGAAAGCAATGCAGAAGGAAGCCCAGGCTGAAGGAATTGATCTGATCATATCCGATTCCAACAACGATGTAGAAAAGCAAGCTTCCAATATTGAAAACTTCATCACTCAAAAGGTGGATGGAATCATCACCAACCCAATCAACGTCACCTCACTTTCAAACGCCCTTTCGGAGGCCGATAAGGCCGGGATTCCTGTCGCGGTGTTTGACAGGCAGGCAGATGAATCTTCCTACACCTGTTTCGTCGGGTCGGACGATGTGAAAGCCGGCCGGATGGCGGCTGATCTCATTAATAAGACTCTTAACGGAAAAGGCACGATCGTAGAGATCATTGGCGCAAACGGTGCCTCCCCTTCCATTGACCGCCATGAAGGATTTACAACTGAACTGAAAAAATATCCTGGGTTAAGCGTCGTATTCAGCCAGAGCGGACAATTTGTTCGAGAGACCGGTATGACCGTTATGGAAGAAGCAATTAACAAAACCCACAGCAAGTTTGATGCCGTATACGCCGCGAACGACGATATGATGATGGGCGCGCTGCAGGCAATGCAGGCCTCCAACATAGATCTTAGCAAGGTTTTCACGATTTCTAACGACGGTATTCCCGACGCGCTGACTGCCATAAAGAATGGCACGCTGGATGCAACAATCCAATATCCTATTGCAATGGCACCGCAGGCGCTGAAGAATCTGGCTGCATTTATTAAAACAAAGCAGGCTCCCGAGTCAAAAGATCAGAAAATTGATCCTTTCTATATTCAAAATAGCAATTTGTCCGATGCTGACTTCTATGCGGAGTTGTCAAAATAATTCGTAAAAACCACAGGAAATGGCTATGGGGAGAAAGCGCAATTTAACAAATTTCTCCCCATTGCGTTATTCTATCTTAACGGGGTGATTCATAAGTGGCTAAAAACCAAGCCTTATCCAAAAATATTTTCAGCAAATATGGCATTGAATTCGCATTTATCATCGTTTGTATCGTAATCGAATTGGTTAGCCCAATATTCCTCACAGCCGGAAACATCATCAACATTTTCCGACAGGCTTCTATGACCGGTATTCTGGCCGTAGGTATGACTTTTATAATTCTCGCAGGAGATATCGACTTATCGGTTGGCTCCATAGCGGCTTTGAGCGGGGTGCTCGCAGCCGGATTCTGTACATCCAATCATTTTAGTACAGTCACCAGCTTAATTATTCCTCTTGTGTTTTGCACTTTTCTTGGATTTGCCGCGGGCTTCATTATCACTAAGGCGCACGTTCATTCTTTTGTGGTAACCCTGGGCATGCAAAGTGTGGCCAGAGGCTTCGCAATGCTGTACACGAACGGCTTGTCCATCAGTAATCTTCCTAAGTCATTGACCTACTTTGGAAGTGGAATGGTCGGCGTCATCCCGGTTCCGGTCATTCTGTTCCTTCTCATTTTGGTGATCGGGTATTTCGTTGCAACGAAAACTCCATACGGCAGATATGTTTATGCGATTGGCGGCAATCAGGAAGCAACACGGCTGTCAGGTATCAATACTGATTTCATCAGAATCTGCAGTTTTGCAATCAGTGCTTTCCTTGCTGCGCTTACCGGCCTTATCCTGATGGGAAGAGTTGCTTCCGGGCAGCCTACAGGCGCAAATGGATGGGAATTAAATGCTATCGCTGCAGTTGTCATAGGCGGCACCAGCATGTACGGTGGCAGAGGTTCCATGTTTGGAACTATGATAGGTGCTCTGTTTCTTGCCGTCATCAATAACGGGCTGGATATCATTGGTGTAACACCATATGTTCAGGAAGTCGTTATTGGTTTGCTGATTATCGCTGTGGTAGTTATTGATAGTGTAAGAAAAACTGATTGATGTCTTTAGGGTAGCCTATATCCAGTTTCAAAACCAGGAGCTCAATATCACGAGATTGCATTTTACAAGACCCAAGTAGCGGAGCCGGACAATAACATAATAATTATTCAAAATGTTATTTTAAATAAAAGGCCTTTGTGCGTTGAGCATTGTGCTGATCGCCACTTCGATGTGTGCCGAAGGCCTTGATATATTCATTGATGCAGTCGGACTAAAAATGAGTTTAACGCTAAGGCGGCAATCTATGGTGTTTCTCCCGCTCCCTAAGCTTATATCAATTGGTACCTTATCACTTTATATTTTTTGACATACATATTTCAATGGCAGGATTGGAAAATTAATATAATATGCATGACGCGGTGGCGGAATATATCATGAGCGGCGCAACCGGCCTTGATGGCTTTGCGATATGTATTCCTCCGCTGAAAGATCACAGGGATAGAGATAATTAAGTCCTGTTTTACAGTCGGACCATTTGAAAGTTTGCTGTCTTTGGTAACCATGAAGAACTGCCTAATGCGTCAGAATACTACATTACACAATCACAAAATCTCAGATTCTAGTCATGTGGGAGAAAGAAGATGATATCAGGCGCAAATCCATTGAGAATCGATTTTAACAAATTAATCATTAATAGCATACAATTTTGAAAGGATGAGAATATTGAATTATCGTAAAGTTGGGAAATCCGGTCTTAAAATCAGTGAAATGTCATTGGGAAGCTGGCAGACATTCGGTTCTTCTATTGATATTGAAAGAACCGCTAGCTGCGTAAAAAGAGCATATGAACTTGGTATCAACAGTTTTGATACCGCAGATGTATATGGATATGGTATCACCCATGCAGGGGCTGCGGAAGAGATTCTGGAAAAAGCCCTCCGGGATATTCCGAGACATACATACGCATTGGCCACAAAGACTTTCTGGCCGGTTGGCGAAGGTGTAAATGAGCGCGGACTGTCCAGAAAACACATTTATGAGGCATGTAATTTCAGCCTGAAAAGACTGAACACCGATTATCTTGATATATTCTATTGCCATCGCTTCGATGAGGAAACTCCGCTTGAGGAAACATTAATGGCTTTGGATGATCTGGTAAAGCAGGGAAAAGTATTATATGTAGGTGTGAGTGAGTGGACGGCTTCCCAAATATCCGATGCTGTTAAAATCACTAAAGATTTAAACCTGAATCCGATCATTATCAATCAGCCCTGCTACAATATGCTGAAACGTGACATCGAAAAAGAAGTAATGCCTGTATGCGCCGCTGAGGGCATCGGTTTGGCTGTATGGAGCCCGATTGCACAGGGTGTGCTTACTGGCAAGTATGTCAAGGGTACCGCGTTCCCCGCTGATAGCCGTGTTAACGACCCCAAAGCAATGAATCCGCTGATGGATGAATATCTCTCGGATGACAATCTTGAAAAGGTTGCAAAGCTGAAAAAAGTCGCCGACCAGCTTGGAGTTCCTTTGGTTGATATGGCTCTTTCCTGGATTTTGTCTCATAAAGCAATCACCAGTGTAATCATTGGAGCTTCAAAACCCGCACAAATTGATCAGAATCTGAAAGCACTTGAAACAAAGCTTGACTCTGCGGTGCTCAAAGAGATTGATACCATTTTGGCGTAAGGATTTCATCATTACACTAATCTTGCGCAGGCATATGCATACATTTTCTATCCGTATTTTCAATAAAGCCATAAACACCGGAGGAGGGCGGGGAATTTTCTGAAAAGATCGTTTCGATCTAACAAAAATTCCCTGCCATCTGACGGGTTGGCTGTTTTGACAGCGCGATAGACTAAATGACTTACAAGCTCCTCGAATGAGGACTTTTCATACTTCCCTTCATGATACCCCTTTTAAAAAGCCGCCCTGTAAAAAGGGCGGCTTTTTGGTGCAAAAAATCAGCTGATATTCAGGATCAGGAAGCTTTTGGCTTATAGGCGGATCATCCAATCTGTCAAGGTATTCAACAAATCCGATAATAATTTTCTGATTTTCAGCGGTATTTGAAACAGACGGATAATTTCGGGCCAAGCTTATTCTTCAAACTTCAATTATAAATATTCTACGGAAGTGATGATTCCTTCTTTACACACATTTAGTAAAAATGAAGAGCGCCTGCCAACCTAAGCCTGCAGGTGCTCGTTCCTACCTCATATATGTTAATCTGCACTATTCATCATCTGCGTCAGCGTGAAAATGCAGATAAATGCAGCCTGCTCAGAAGCCACTTTGTCAATAGAGATACTGTGCACTTCTGGATAATAATCAGTGCCTACCTGAGTTCTTTTAATTATTTAAGCCTTAAGAACACCGTTATAACCGCATAGATACGGCATTTTTTAATTTTTAGTACACCATAAAGGTCGACTCAACCCAGTTTTAATCAACTTATGAGAATTATAAACAGTAAAACAAAATCCAGTAACCACGCTAAATTTTCAACCTAGTACGACAGTTGTACTGAATTAGTAAATATTTTATAGAGCGCCATGTTTATTCGTTTTTAAGAATATAAATGAGCAATAGTTTGGTCAGTTGTCCCTTTCTTCTCAGAGTAAACACGCTGTGCTCATTGGGAAAACATCATTTTTTAAATTCCGCAAATAGAAACAAGGGAAATTCATCTGATTTTATTATTCCGTCATAAGATTTAGGCTCACCAAGGTGTGCCAAGGTAAAACCGCAATTAATAATCGTGTTTAAGTATTTGCTTATCGTCCTATGGAAATGCTTTGTCTTACCCCAATACTCATTATTAAAATGATATTCTGATAAATACCTCTCCATTATCTTTCTTTTTCTAAAACCTGTTTCGTCCTGGTCCCACTCACAATCATAAAAAGTTGGATGGACAATTGACATATAAAATATGCCGTTATACTTTGTTATTCTATAAACCTCTTGAATTAATTTATCAATATCTTCTGTATCCATCAGCACTTGGTTGCAAAAAACAATGTCATATTCTTCATCGGAATAAGCTAACATCTTTTCAATGTCGGCGTATTCAAAAACACAATGAGGATATTGTTCTTTTGCAATAGATAACATCTTTTTAGATCCATCGCATCCAACAGCATTGCCTCCAATCGTTCTAAAATAATCAGTATAATACCCATATCCACAGCCAAGGTCCAATACTTTTTCATTGGTAAGTTTATTAAAACGGCACTCTACTACACTCTTGTTTATTTGAACAAACTCGGAATCTTCCTGTGATGAAAAGTATTGTTGTGCAGCGTCGTTCCATTGCCTAATGATTTCATCACTCATATTGTAAACCTCCTTTATCTTCACCAGATATCAATCAAAACGTATTCTCAATTAATGCCATAAATATAATGTAAAGTCAAGACAATCAATCGTATTGATTAATATCTTCGATTCTTACAATCTATCCTTTGTCTTAACATCTTAATCCCGACCGGTTCGCCTTTCTGCCATTATGAATGATTTATCTGAAAGGATCCTAATACGTTCCAAAGACGCCCTGAATGACTTTTAACAGTCTGTCAGGGCGTCTTTTGGACAGTCATATCTGATGATTCTTTTGGATTCAGGCTTCGATACTGCGCAGGACTTTTTCCGCAATAATTTTTAAATAGTCTGGAAAAATAGTTAATATCGTGATACCCCAGCTGATAACCGACTTCATAAGTTTTCAAATCCGTATTTTTAAACAGGTATTCTGCGCGCGCCATCTTCACCATTGTGACAAAATTATTGTAATGCATTCCGGTTTTGACGGCGAAGGTATTACTCAGATAAGTATTGTTGATATAAAATTTTTCCGCAAGCACTTTCAGCTTAACGTCTTCTTCCGAATGGCTTAGTATGTAAGCGCAAATTTCGCTGATTGTGCCATCTTCAATCTGTGGCTGATACCTGCGGATGAAACTCAGCAAAAAAGTCATTTTGCCGCAATAATATTCTTTGCATGTGTCTGTACCGTTTTCCTGCAGATATTCCGTGGTGTCAAAGAATCGAATATCAATAAAATCACTTAGCCAATAGATTCTGGAGTATACCTCTTCCACAATATTATGATACAGCTTTCTGACGATGATATCGGCCTTTATAATATCATCACCCATCATGGTATATACATTTTCTGCGGCACTGTCGAAAATCCGTATTGCATCTGTGTTCCGATTCAGAAAACCGTCAACAATCCCTTTTTCTTCCACAGAGGGGTACGCCCAGCCGAAGTCGGCTTCCGATGGTTTTCCGGACACGCCTTTCCCTTTTTAACCGGCGCTCAGAAAACGGCGCGCCCGCTTGAACAGTTCCAGAAGGCTTTCCTGGCTGGGGGGCTTAACAAGATAATCAAATGCGCCCAACACAATTCCCTGCCGGGCGTAATTGAATTCGCTGTACTCGCTTAGCAGCACCACACAGGAGCACAGGCCCTCCTGATTAATTTTGCGCAGGAGCTGCAGACCGTCAATCACCGGCATGCGGATGTCTGTAAGAACCATATCATAGGAAGAGGATTTCAGCATTTCTATTGCCTGTCTTCCATTATTGGCTTTTCCCGCCACCTCGAATCCGGAAATATCTCCCCATACTTTCAGTCTTTTCAGTTCAATTAGAAAAATATCCCGGTCATCCACCATCAAAACCCGGTACATCTGCCGACACCTCCTAAAGAAACAATCAAGCCACACGAACCTATTTTAAAATATTGCCCGGGGGAAGAGTAAAATTCACACAAGCCCCCTTTCCAACCTCGCCGGTTATCCAGACTCTGCCGTCCATTGCCTGAATGAGCTTTTTCACAATGGACAGACCTACCCCGCTTCCTTCGAATTCATCATCGGAATGCATACGCTGAAACATACCGAA